>CAIOYH010000163.1 GCA_903862465.1 uncultured bacterium
AACAATGTAAGCTAGCATTGTTCTTAATCAACATTCCATTGGACCAATGCAAGCTATCATTGTACCGAAACAACATAGCATCGCACCAATGCAAGCTAGCATTGTACTGAAACAACATAGCATTGCACCAATGCAAGCTAACATTGTACCGAAACAACATAGCATCGCACCAATGCAAGCTAACATTGTACCGAAACAACATAGCATTGCACCAATGCAAGCTAGCATTGTACTGAAACAACATAGCATTGCACCAATGCAAGCTGACATTGTACTAAAACAATACAGCATCCTACCAATTTCAATTTGCATGGATAAAATATGGTATGGTTTTCAGTATAGAGCCACTATTTTCTTTTACGGTCTATTCGGATTCATCAATTTGGGTTAACACTAACCTAACCTTAAAATAATACTAACTTAACCCCTAAGTGGTTTTCTTTGTGGAATTTTGCAAACTGAAAATACATTAATTTTTTTTGCAATTTATGAAGGTTACATTTTTTACCAAACTATTCATTTTACTGAGGAATCGGTATCTTTTTATTTCATTTTTATCCGCATTTTTATTCATCAATAATTCTTTTTTATTTGCTCAAGACAAGGCAAATAATTATTTAATTACACATCAAGACAGTTTAGCGTTAGAAAATGTTATCGTTGAAAAATATTATATAGCAGATTCCAATGATTATAACGACGGTTCAGTAAGCCCTTTACCGAAAGGTTCTATTACGTATCGAATTTTTATTGACATGAAACCTAATTATAATCTACAAATGGTTTATGGAAATCAAAATCATGAGCTTTTTTTAGAATCTTCCACCTATTTTTTTAATGATAAAGAAGCAGATGCCATTACAGGTTTTAATGTGGACTTAAAAAAAATCAATAAAGGAAATGTAGCTTTAGATTCGTGGGTTACGATGGGCGCTGCTTGTAGAGGTTTCACAGGCATACCTCGCGAGGAAGATACTTCAAAATACTCTCTGATAAGCACCCGTTCTTCTCTAAACAAATCGGATGGACTTATAAAAGGTGTGCTTCCCGATTTCGTGCCTTTCAATTTGGATTTGACTTTTTTTAATAATGACTCTACTGCCAAAAGATTTGCAACAACTAATGGGGCATGGGCTTCACCGGGAGGCGTGAAAGGTCCTACGGCAGAAAACAGAGTGCTGATTGCTCAACTTACCACTGATGGCAAACTGTCATTTCAATTGAATGTTCAAATAGGAACTCCAACAGGGGGCTATATTCAATTTGTTGCTAACAAACCGCAAGGTCAAGAAGTAGAATTCAAGGGTTTATCTTATAAATAAGTACTAAATATAAAAAACATGAAAACAATTTTTACAAGACAATTTTTAGTTGGAATAATTTTTATTTTGACACCATTTTTAAGCAATGCTCAAAATGGACTCGATTCATTAATCGTTGAGAAGTATTACATTTCAAATGCTGTCGACTCTGCAACAAGTGTTGGCAAACTACCATCGAATTCGGTTACCTATAGAATATTTATAGACATGAAGCAAGGTTATACGTTTCAAATGGCTTATGGTAATGCAACTCATCCACTTGAAATAAAAACAACTACTTCTTTTTTTAATAATGAAGATAGAGGCGCCACGAACCCTACCTTTAGCAAAGCCCAAGCAAAGTTTAATACCGTTATGCTTGATACATGGTTAACTGCCGGAGCTGCTTGTGTGGGGAATTATGGTGTTTTGAAATCGGAAGACGATGGTGCTTTAACAGAAGTTAATGCAGATGGAATATTGCAAAATGCAAATCCCTTAGCAGGTATTCCTTTAACCCAACAAGACGGCATGCTTGCAGGAACTCCCGGTGCTTTTGGAACGATAGGTATTGATGCTGAAATTACAGTTTTTGATGCAACAAGTCAGTTAGGAAATTCATTTACAACCACCAATGGAGCATGGTACTGTTTAGCAGGAGCTGTTGGTCCTGACACAACCAATAAACTATTGATTGCACAAATAACCACAAATGGACAATTGTCTTTCAAACTCAATATACAATTAGGCACTCCAACAGGCGGAACAGAGCAATATGTTGCTGAAAATCCAACAGGAGCTGAAATTCAACGCAATTGGTTAGCGTTTACTTCCGACCCTATTAATATTGGTGTAAAAGAAATTACTAAAAACAATTCGACGATTTCAGTTTATCCGAATCCGTCTAATGGATTTTTCACTTTAGATATAAGTGGTACGAATCAAGCTTTAGATAATTATTATACCGTATATAATATGCTTGGCACAACTCTTTTGGAGAAGAAGATATATGGTGGCATAGAAAATTACAAAGAAAACATTGATCTAACATCACTCACTAACGGAATTTATTTCTTAGAAGTTTCTTGTAATGGTGAAAAAACAACGCACAAATTAGTTAAGAATTAATAGTTCTTGCTAAAAGTTCTTGATGCACAAAAAACGTACTTTATGAAATCCTTTAGTATCCTTATTGTCTTAATAGTTTTAGTTACTTTTAATGTTTTCGGGCAATGTATTGTGAGAGGCAAGATAAAAGACAATAATGGTGAAACGCTTATTGGTGCAGCCGTTTATCCAAAATCTAAAATGAGTTCGGGTATCACCACCGACATTCAAGGAGATTATTCCTTAAAACTTGATGAAACAGGCACAGAAGTTATCGTTATCAGTTTTATTGGTTATAAAACTATAGAAGATACCATAAAATGTACAAAAGGAACCATACTTAAAAATTACACTTTAGAATCATCCATAAAATCAATCGGCGGAGTAGTTGTTACTGCCAAGGCAGTTAAAAACAACGATGCACAACTTGATATGATGAAAATTAAATCGAGTTCAACAATAGATTTTCTTTCGGCAGAATCAATTAAGAAAACGGGAGATGCAAGTGTTGCCTCTGCTGTTTCAAGAATAACAGGTGTTTCAACCAACAGTGGGGGATTGATTACGGTGAGAGGTATGGGCGACCGTTATGTGAAAACAACTATAAATGGTTCGCGGATTCCTACTTTAGATCCTTTTACAAATAATATCAAACTTGATATAATTCCTTCGAGTTTGGTTGATAATATTGTGATTTCAAAAACTGCTCGCCCCGATTTGCCAAGCGATTGGGCAGGTGCATATATCTCAATAGAAACAAAAGATTTTCCTGATACGATGTCTATTTCAACGGAGGCATCATTCGGATATAATAATCAAACTACATTTAAAGATGTTCTTTCATCCGAAAAAAGTTCAACCGATTGGCTTGGCTTCGACAATAACTTTCGTGATTATAACCACAAAGATTTTGTTCAATTCAACAATACACCTTCCACCTATTTAGAATTTGTTGCGTTAGGTTTGGGTAGTTATTTTAGTTCTTTAGGCGTTAATATGACTACGCCATGGAATGATACCTATTATAAACTTGGACTTATACAATTAGGGCTATTAGGTAACGCACAAATGAATGACCCCATTGCTTTTCAGGATGCGAAAAATCAGTATAACACGCTTGTATATCAAGGTAAGGCATTTGATTTAATCAATGCAAACGCTGTTGGATCGGAAAAGAAATTTAATAACAATTGGAATACAACCACTCGCAAAGCTCCTTTTAACTATAGTCAAAGCTTCTCCATTGGTAATCAAACAAAGCTGTTTGGACGAACATTAGGATATATCATTGGATTTCGATATTCAAGTGCTACGCAATATGACCCTAATGCTATTCGCAACACCTATTCATTTCAGTATAGCTTGCCCGATACCACAACGAGTAAGTTTTCGAAATATCAATCCAATAGTAAAGAAACAAATGGTTGGAGTGGTTTGATAAAATTAGCCTATAAGATTAATAAAAACCACAGTTTGTCTTTTCTGTTTATGCCGAATATAATAGGTGCAAATAATGTTCGTGATGGTGAATATGTGGAACCTGCTTCTAACGACCCTATTAATAATCCTCCCTTACTTACCTTTTCAAAGTATCAATTTTATGAATCGCGGAAGCAATTTATCTATCAATTGAAGTCGGAGCATTATTTTCCTGCAAAGAAAGTAAAGCTTGAATTTAATGCCTCCTATACCAATGGCAAGAGCAGTGCTCCCGATTCAAAAAATAATGTGTTGCATTTTACAGAAGGTTTTTTACCTGCTGATTATGCTATATATTTCACCTATCCCACAGATTTGACCCGCTATTTCCGCTATTTGAAAGATAATGTTTTGGATGCTCAAGTGTCGGTTGAGATTCCTATAGGGCAGAAAACGGATGTAGTTCGAAAGATAAAATTTGGAGGTGCCTATATTTATAATTATGTGCAGAACAAAAGTTATGTGTATCAATTTTTAAATGGCACGGGATTTCAATATCCCTCCATAGCAACTTTAAATACTATTAGCTCCGACTCCCTGTATGATATCGTTACTGTGCCTAACGGAGGTGCTCCCTATCGTTCGGTCTATGGTTATTATAATAAATATGCCACGCCATTGGATAATTTCTTTGGTAAAAGCCATATCATTTCAGGTTATATGATGGCAGATTATACCGTGGTTCCTAAAGTGAGACTATCAGGAGGACTTCGGATTGAATATGCAAAAATATATACCGATTGTTTCCTGTTTGATTCTTTGGGATTAAAAAAAGATGATTTCAGAAGAATTCTTACTGATGTATGGGGATTGACTGTCAATGTTCAGCCGGGGGATTTGCAAAAGATAAGCTATTTGCCAAGCGTGAACCTTATCATCAAACTAAATAATGATGAGCATGCACCCATGAATTTGCGATTAAATTACAGCCAAACCGTGGCTCGACCAAGCATAAGAGAATTGTCGGAAACCACATTCTATGATTTTGAATCCAATTCGTATGTGAAAGGCAACTCGCAACTACAAATGGTACACATAAACAATTATGATTTGCGATTCGAAAAGTACTATAAATCGGGCGATAATATTTCGGCAAGTGTGTTCTATAAAGGTTTGAAAAATCATATTGAATTGTCGAATTGGGGATTTTGTTTGTCATGGATCAACAATCCAAGCTACACGAGTTTGTTTGGAGTTGAGGTGGAAGGCGAGAAGAATTTTTTGAAGAACTTTGAATTCAAAGCCAACCTGACCATGGTGTATTCGCAAACCGTGTTGAAGGGCGGCACCATGTATGACCTTGCAGGACATATATTTGATTTGAAAGGTGGCGACAGACCTATGTTTGGACAGGCACCTTATGTGATAAACACCATGCTGACGTATAACGCTAAGAAAATTGGTTTAGCTGCCACCATCAGTTATAATTTGCAAGGCAGCAAACTTGTTATCATCACCGACCCAACGAAGCCGGATATCTATGAATTGCCTCGTCATTTATTGGATTTTAAAATATCCCAAAAGATTAGCAAGCGATTCAGTATAAGTATAAAAGTATTGGATATTCTGAATGCTTCCACTGTTCGTGCTTATGAATATGTGGATAACAAATCCTATTTCAAAAATGTTTGGAATGATATTATCACCAAAAAGAATAATTCCAACACCCTCATATACAGTAAATATAAATACGGAACCAATTATGTGCTTTCGGTTTCGTGGAAATTATAAATCAATAAAGTCTTTTTAAAACACGAGTACATAGTATTAATTAAAAATCAAATCAGATGAAAAAAGTAGTCATTTTTATTGTTGCGCTATTCACCTTAGCAAGTATTCAGGCTCAAAACGCTATAAAAAACGTCAGCGTTGAAACCTATTATGTTTCCGATGCTCAGGATGCGACCGATACAACGGGAGGTGGACTCGCCCTTGGTTCGAAAACCTATAGAATTTACATTCAAATGAGTGCCGGTTGCCAATTGATGAAAGTGTATGGCGACGCTAATCATGCATTGAAAATAATGAGTACAGCTCCCTTTTTTAATAATAAAGACCGCGGCAAGACTTTCGCTAAAGACATTAATAAAAGCAATTATGCCAACAACACTGCTGCCCTCGACACGTGGTTGACATTAGGTCAAACGACAAAGACATCTGCAAACACCTATTTCGGTGTATTGAAATCGAAGGATACGGATGGTTCTTTTGTGGGCGGAACGAACAATGATGGCGGAAGCGCTGCTTTGGCGAATGGTTTGTTGACCAATAACGATATTCAAGCAGGTGTTCCGCTGACACAAGCGGATGGCATGATGTTGATGACTACTTTGCCAAGCAATTGGTCTGACTTTGGGTTTACGGATATGGCTTCAGGAGCTGATTCTACCATATTTGGTTCGCTGAAAGTTGGCAATGCGTTCAAAAGCAACAATGCTTATCTGCAAAACTCCGGTGTTAAAGGGGTAGCTTCTAATGACAATACGGTTCTTGTGGCGCAGTTGACCACCACAGGCGATATCACCTTCGAACTGAATGTAGAAATCAAAGAATTGGATGGCACGATTAGCAAATATGTGGCAAGCGGACCCATTGCAGCCGATGAAAATCAGAGTCCCTATTTAAAATATCCCCCTGATTGTGGTTGTATGGATGCTGCTTTTATGGAGTACAGCGATATGTATGTGTGCAGTGTGCCCGATTCGTGTAAGACTCGCATTGTGTTGGGTTGCACAGATCCTTTGTCCTGCAATTATAACCCCGATGCTAACGTGAATGTTCCTGCTTTGTGTTGCTATCCGGGCAATTGTGCCGACAGAGATATTAGCCTTGTTTGTCCTGAATTAGGACAAGAATTTAGAGGCAAAATCAAACTATTCCCCAATCCTGCCAACGAGCAAATCACGGTGGAAACAAGCTTGATTGATAATGTAGAAACAAAATTCGTGGTGTATAATTCTTTTGGCAAGATTGAAATTGAACGCAATTTGGGTACGGTTTCAGGCGACATTTCACAAGAGATTTCCATTGCAAATTTGATACCCGGCATCTATTTGGTGCGTATGTTTACCGATAATTCGGTTACAAGCAATCGCTTTATCAAAAATTAATAGTTTACGTTTGGTTCACTTCAACAGTCTGTTTTCTCTTTATGAAAAATAAAAATTGGTTTTCATTTTCTATAATAATAATGTCAGTTGCATTCTTTCTGATGTTTATAAGCAGTTGCAAAAAAGACACCCCTGCAAGCTTACAAACCGATACGATGACCGACATAGACGGCAATGTGTATAAAACCGTAAGAATTGGCGATCAATGGTGGATGGCGCAAAATTTGAAGGTAAGCCGATATCGTAATGGGGATTCTATTTTGCGGGTATCTGAAATAAATTACGCCCTCGATTCCGCCACTTGGAATCATCTAAGTTCGGGGGCTTATTGCATCATTGATAACACCACCGAAACCTCTCAAAACTATCACGGAAGGATGTTTGGTTATTTATATAATTGGTTTGCGGTGAATGATGCCCGCAACATTGCGCCTATAGGTTGGCATGTGCCAAGTGATGTGGAATGGATTACTTTGGAAGAAACTTTAGGTATGAATCCGAGTGAATCAAACAAGGTGAATTGGCGCGGGACCAACGAGGGCAACAAACTGAAAATTGATGGCGGCTCAAAAGGTTGGAACACCTCATCAGACATTTACGCTATATGGGGAACCAATGACAGCGGGTTTACGGCTTTGGGCGGCGGATGTTGCATGTATAATGGGGTTTGGGGAAATCCTGCCACGTTTGCAACAGGTTTTTGGTGGACATCTTCACCCGAAAAAGATAAAGCTTTTTATAGATATTTGGATTATAACGAAGCAAAAGTGTTTCGATATTACGGGCAAAAAACCTACGGATTCAGTATCCGTTTGGTGAAAGATTAAGCTATCAATCCTACATACAATTGAGGCTTACGGATGGGTTCGTAAGCCTTTTTTATGTTGAGGTGTGACATCTGTTTCGGGGATGTTAGTGCAGCGGGTAGTAATCTTTTTTAGGACTTACTGTTAGCAAGCTATCGTTTTTTTTTGTGCGTTAGATAGCGCAGGTTACATGGATGAGTCCATTTATTTCCGATTTTGAATTCATGTTTTTTAAGATTATATCGATATCTTTTAAGATTATATCGACATCTTTTAAGATTATATCGTCATCCTTTAAGAAGATATCGACATCTTTTAAGATTTCATCGACATCCATTAAGAAGATATCGACATCCTCTAAGATTATATCTACATCCTCTAAGAAGATATCGACATCTTTTAAGATTATATCGACATCCTCTAAGAAGATATCGACATCTCTTAAGATTTCATTGACATCATCATAAAAGATAAGGACATCAGGGAAAAATGTGGGGATGTAAGTTGGTTTATATGGCAGTTATTGAGCATTATATAAGATTGGGCAAGGTGATATAAAAAATTCATCCTTACGTAAAAAAGGATGGCATGATGTTTTTTGTTTTAGAAATAGGAATAGAAGGACACAAGCGACAATGGAACAGGAACTGCAGGATGAATCGAAATTGTATCCATAAAAAGGAGATGATTTTTTTAGTATATCTATGAACCTAGGGTGAGTTTTTAGAGCTTCACCAAAGCATGTATGGCTTAAGTTGCTTCAATATTAAGCCATACTGTCGCCAATATTAAATCTCTATTAAATATAGCAGCTAGCAAATTTAGTGTGTTCAAAACATAGTACTTTTGCATTTCTAATTATTTGGAAGGATTTGAATATAAAAATTCTTTTATAAAAACTCTGAAAATGAAAATTTTGATTAAAACGTTTCGCAGCACTAAATATGGAGTTGCATTTTTCTTACTCTTGTTATGTGTGATGCAAAGGAACCAAGTTTATGGTCAAGGGCAGTTTGTGCAAGTGGAAAGTATATTGGTAGATGCGTGTAGCAGTCCTGAAGGGGAGAACGAAATGGTGGGCATCCGAGTGGAAAGTGTTGCGGTGAATGTAGCTGATATTCGCGTGGATGGAGCTTTAAACGGGGGCGCATGGCAAACGAGTAAATGGCCCAATACGAGTAATTCCTTTTTGGGATGGATAGTGCCCGGCTCAGCAGATTATACCACAGCGGTATCGAAAGTGGCTCAAATTAATGCGGCTATGACTAATTGCGGGAAATTAATCATGCCCACAGGAGGCACCAACAATCAAGGATTGATTCCGGCAGGAAAACATGCCATCATTATCACTAGCACTGCTTTTGCTCCTTTTGCCAACAATTTCACGAACTTAGCAGATACTTTATATGTGATTTTTCAGATTGCAGGAAACACCTCAGGGCATTTTGCCAATTACACCTCCGGCACCGGATTGAGAGCACTGCGTTTGCATCAAATTTCAACAGGAACCAATGAGGATGCTACCTACGATAAAGCTTTATTGATAGACCAATCGGGAAATCACACCGCACAAGATGGCGCCGGAGTTCGATTTACGGATGCCGGTTTGGCTACCTATTATAATATAGGCTGTGTGGCACCTTTTATACCCTTGAATCCTGCGTGGACATCCCCTGCCACTTCCTGTCAATTCGTGTCTCCTTTGAGCTTGACTACGCTATTGAGTGGTTTTTCCACTCTGGGAGGAACATGGTCGGGAACAGGGGTAAGCGGCACTATGTTTAATCCGAATGGCATAGCAGGAAGTTATGCCATAACCTATAGTGTGGGAACTGCACCTTGCAATTTAACCGAAACACATAACATAGTAGTTGCTTTTTCGTCTATACCGTCTTGGACAGCCCCCGCGCCTTTATGCCAATCTGCCACACCGATTGATTTGGCTACCTTATTGGGAGGTTTATCCACATCAGGAGGAACGTGGACCGGAATAAGCGTTAGCGGAACCATCTTTAGCCCTGCGGGATTGAATGGAAATATCAATATTACCTATTCTGTAGGCACTTCACCTTGTAATGCTACAGAAAGTCATTCGATACAAGTGGTAGCAAGTGCTATCCCAACATGGACAGCACCGGCACCTTTATGCCAATCTGCTACGCCCATTAATTTGAATACTTTATTGGGAGGTTCATCCACTTCGGGAGGAACATGGACAGGAACAGGCGTAAGCGGAACCACCTTTAGCCCTGCGGGATTGAATGGAAATATCACTGTTACCTATTCTGTTGGCACTTCACCCTGTAATGCTACAGAAAGTCATACGATACAAGTTATATCGACTGCTATCCCTACATGGACAGCCCCCGCACCTTTATGCCAATCTGCTACGCCGATTGATTTGAATACCTTATTAGGAGGTTTGTCCACATCAGGAGGAACATGGACCGGAACAGGGGTTAGCGGAACCATCTTTAGCCCTGCGGGATTGAATGGAAATATCAATGTTACCTATTCTGTAGGCACTTCACCTTGTAATGCTACAGAAAGTCATACGATTCAAATATTGCCTGATATGAATGCAGCTTGGACAGCTCCTGCGAATTCGATGTGTAATGACGCTGCGGCTATCAATTTGTCCTCACTCGTCACAGGCAATGCAGGAGGGACATGGAGTGGACAAGGGGTTAGTGGTACACAATTTAATCCTACAGGATTGAGCGGAGCCATAGCAGTCACGTATTCGGTTTCGGGTGCAAATGCTTGTCCTGATACCGTTACACATATCATTACCGTGATTCCCAAACCCAATGCTTCGTGGACTATTCCTCCCATGATTTGTACCAATCAAAGCACCTTCGATTTGAATACAGTTGTTACAGGGTCTATAGGTGGAACTTGGAGCGGAGTAGGTGTTAATTCCAATATTTTAGATCTTAGCAGTGTTGGTGCTTCGCTTATGGTTACTTATACAGTAAACAATGGAGGCTGCTCGGATTCGCAAAGTGGGTTATTGCATTTTTCGGTCTTCACTGCCGATTTTTCACTAAATACCTATTCGGGAATAGCGCCCTTAAATGTTTATACCACCAACTTATGCCAAAATGCTACATCCTATAATTGGAATTTTGGGAATGGAGAAACATCAACAGCTATTGAGCCATCAACAACTTATCTTTATGGCGGCACCTATAATGTTTGGTTGGTAGCAACCTCTGCACAAGGTTGTGTTGATTCGGTTCATAAAGTAGTGGTTATTGAAGAGTCGGGTGATTTTATACCCAATGTGTTTACTCCTAATGGAGATGGATTGAACGAAACCTTTTATCCCGTGATTTCAAAAGTTGTTGATAGCTTTAATATGATTGTTTACAATCGTTGGGGCAACAAACTTTATGATAGCGATAGTCAATTGGATAAATGGGACGGAACCTACCAAGGTAAGTTTGTGCCGACAGGTGTGTATTTTTATGTGATAGCATATAAATTTAATCACAAAGCTATTCGCCATAATGGTACCATTACGGTGATATACTAATCGAGAGTCCGAGAAATTTCTTTTTCATTACAATATTTCAAAAACTATTTATTTCATAGAAGAAATAAATAGAAAGCCCTAGACAGCCAAGTTTTGTTGGATGAATTCGGCAATGTGTAATTAGCGTTAATTTTTTAGGTCAAAACGCCTAACACAAAGTTTACAAACACCCCTAAAACTTAATACGATTTAACCCTTAGGTAAAAAAATGATAACTTTAGCTTATTATTCAAACGATTTTCTCGAAGTAATTTTGCACCACAATAAATTTTGTAAAAACTAAAAAAGAAAAAAATGAAAAGAACAAGACTTTCGAATGTAATTTCGGCTGTGGTTATTGCAGTGATTTCAATAACATCGAGCTTCGGACAGGTTAGTGACCTGAACAATGGCTCAGAATGCGGATGTCCTTCCGTTAGTTCACGTCAAGAAGTGGATTTAGCTACATTAGCCGTAACGTTGAGTGCTGATCAATCAGAAATTCAAACCAACACCACGCTAACCTGTGACAAAATTTACACTATTGATAAAAAAATCTTTGTAGGTTATGGTATTACCTTGACCATTCAACCCGGTACTGTTATTAAAGGTAAATTCACCAACGACCCCGTGAAAGCTTCCTGTTTGATAGTGGAAAGAGGTGGAAAAATTATTGCAGATGGCAAACCCAATTGCAAAATTATCATGACCGGCTATGCCGATCCTTTGGATGGTTCTTATTCAGTGACCAACGTAGGTGATTGGGGTGGATTGGTTATTTGCGGATTCGCAACCAACAATCTTCAATATCCTATTAATTATGGTTCAGGAAAAAAAGGCGCTAAATGGACCGGAGTTGGTTACATAGAGGGTGCTGACAACACAGTGAAAACCCTTTGGGGCGCAGGCGACACCATCACTACTGTTTGTGGACAAGCTGCCAACATCGTTACCACATTCAATGACAATGACAATTCAGGTATCTTACGTTATGTATCCGTACGTCATGCGGGAGCTTTAATTGGTGGAAACACTGCAGGAAACGAAATCAATGGTATATCTTTATATTCTATTGGTCGTGGCACCAAAATTGATTATGTCGAAACCGTAGCTGCTGCTGATGACAATATGGAATTATTTGGTGGAACAGTTGATTTAAAACATTGCTCTGTATTATATGGTGATGATGATTTCTTTGATTATGATTTAGGTTGGACAGGCAGAATGCAATTTTGCTTTGGCATGGCAGGCGACAGTTTGACAGGATTACACTCCACCGACAATGGTTTTGAAGCTGACGCTGATGACAATGGTAGCAGCACTACTTTTGATCGTTCGCATCCTCAAATTTACAACACCACTTTAGTTGGCAATGGTCATATCATCCCAACTGCTGACAACACAGGTGCTGCTGCTATTCAAGCAAAAGAATTGACCGAAGGTACATTTGTAAATAACGTTTTCGTTAACTTCCGTTCTGGGTTACATGTTTCAACAGCACGTTCTACCACCGGTAACGGTAAAGGCGGCGATGCTTATGACAATTGGTCAGACAACACTACTGCTTATGTTAACCCTACTTATCCTACAGGTTCAGGTTATGGTGCTACTCAAAATGCAAAATTCCACTCTTTAGTTGTAAAAAACAACACCTTCGTACATTGTAATTTAAAGAACATTGCTACTCCAAACGGAATTACCTATTGGATTACCAAAGGAACTATGACCACTTCAGGAACACCTTATGTATATAAAGATGCTACACCTGCTTCTGCTGCTGATACTTTACAATTTTATAATGATGGCAATCGTCACCCTGCTTCAGTACCTGGTATTGACTATAACTGGGCATGGAATTCAGGTCACACTGATTTCACAGCTAACAAATATTATGCTGTTCCTTCAAGCAATTTAACTTCAACAATGAGTCCTCCAAACGATGGTTTCTTTGATGTTGTTAGCTACAGAGGCGCTTTTGATGCTACACGTTCAAGTTGGTTATCAACTGACAATGGATTCATGTTACCTGTTGCAAGCAAATTGCAAAATGGCAACCCAACCGATTTGAACAATGATGGTATCACTGACATCAACGATTTCAGTATATTCATTGGTAAATTCAACCAATTAGACCAATAAGAAATAACATTTAAAAACATATTTGTTATGAAAAAAATACTCTTAGGCGTAAGCCTTATTGTCCTAGCTATGTTTGGCAAAGCCCAAAATGGCTTGGAAAACGTTACAGTGGAAAAATACTACATTTCCAACGCTGCTGACGCGGCAGGAAGTGTCGGTCATGGCACCCTTCCCGTAGGTTCTATCACGTATAGAATTTATGCTGATATGCTCCCCGGTTATAAATTTCAAATGGCGTATGGTAACGCAAACCATAACCTGATTATGACCACTTCTACTACATTCTATAACAGCACTGATTATGGTCAAACGACTCCAACTAATACAAAAACCAACGTTGCTAAATGGACCACCATGTTAGATTCATGGTTATCTGTAGGCGGTGCTTGTAATGGAAATTTAGGTATTATGAAATCAGAAGATAATGGTGTGAACAATGTTGTGAACGCTCAAGGATTGTTAGCCAACACGGCTGCTTTGATGGGAATTCCTTTGACAACCCAAGATGGACTGATTGCAGGCACACCTGAATCTGTTACTTTTGTTGGTTTCACCACTCAAGCTGATGTTTTTGGTGATGGTACAGCTAATGGAAGTTCATTTACTTTGAACAACCAAGCTTGGTCATCCTTAAACGGATCAACAGGCGCCACAGCTAACAACAGAGTTTTGATTGCTCAAATTACTACTGATGGTGTTTTTCATTATGAATTAAACATTCAAATTGGAACCCCAACAGGCGGCGTTGAAGTGTATGTTTCAAGTAGCCCACAAACTCCTAACGGAAATGGTCAAAATGAAATAACGATTCCTTCTTTAACAGGAACTCTTAACGTAGCTCCATCGGTAAGCATTACTGCTCCAACCAATAACACCCATTCAATCACCGGTGATGTTGTTGCTATCAATGCAACGGCTGCTGATGCTGATGGCACTGTTACTCAAGTTGAATTCTTTGTGGATGGCGTTTCTAAAGGAATTGATAACACAGCTCCTTATACTGTTAATTATACAGGCGTAACAGGCACACATACGTTGACAGCCGTGGCTACCGACAATGATGGTTTGACCAAAACTTCAGATCCTATCACACTTATCGTTGCTCCTAACCAAGCTCCAACCATAAGCATCACATCACCATCAAATGGTGCTAACTTCATCACAGGTGCTGTTGTTGCTATTGCTGCTACGGCTGCTGATGCTGACGGAACAGTTACTTCTGTTGAGTTTTTTGTTGACGGTGCTTCTATAGGCGTTGATAACACAGCTCCTTATACAGCAAATTACACAAGCATTTTAGGACCTCATACCTTAACAGCTAAAGCTACTGACGATCGTAGTGCTCAAACCACTTCATCAACAATATCCATTAGTGTGTTGAACAATGTTCCTCCAACCGTTAGCTTAACAGCTCCATCAAATGGTTCATCTGTTACAGCTCCTACCGCAGTAACTATCAATGCTACCGCTGCTGATGCTGATGGCTCTGTTACCAAAGTAGAATTCTACGTAAATGGTACTTTAATAGGTGAAGATCTAAGCGCTCCTTATTCTTTTGTTTGGACAAGCGTTGTTGGCACAGCCAATATCACCGCAAAAGCTACTGACAATGGTGGTGCATTCACCACATCTTCTACCGTTACTATCTCTGTTTTAGATCCATTTGCTTTACCTTACAAAGTGGGTTCGGTTAGCAGTTCATGTGCCGCATCAACATTCACCCTGCCTTTCATCGCTGTGGATTCTGTTCACAACGTAATTGGTTATGACTTGGTTTTAAATTATAACATCAATAAAATAACTCCAACCGGCATCGTTACCAAAGTTGGTGATTTAGTAAATGCTAATTACTTTGATATTACCAAATATATCAACCCTGTTGCAGGAACTATCAACATCACTTTATCTTTAAATGGTAGTGCTCCCGTAGGAACTTATTTTCATGGCGTGGGTAACTTGTTTACGATAAGCTTTAATAAAGCAGGTGGTTTCAACAATGTTGATACCGCTACCGTTAGCGTTACAGGATTACAAGAAAGTTATATTACAGGTGTTTCTACTAAATTAGCGGAATCAGGAAAATATATTTCTTACAAAGATAATATCTTCAATGGTACCTTGCAATTTTGGAATGCTTACGATCCTATCCAATATAATGTTGCCAATCCAAATCAATATTTGATTACCAATATTTATGGAACAAATGGTGCATGCGTTGCTTCTCCAACAGCAGTTCAACCTAACACATCAGGTGTTTTCAACTATGACATCAACAATGGTCAATTTATCTCCATTAAAAGAGACATTTTACCTACTGTTGATATGATGTCGGTTTTGAATGCAGGTACGGATGTTTTTCTTGCTAAAAAAGTAGTTACTTCAAATCCAACTTTCATTCCTAACGTATATCAAATGATTGCTATGGATGTTAACATGGATGGCGTTGTTAGTGCCGGCGATGTTTCTCAATTAAGCCAAAGAATTGTATTGGCAATTCCTGAATTCAAACAAGCTTGGAATTATAGTGTTGGTGGTGTTTCGGATGGTCGCCCTTCCAAAGATTGGGAATTCGTGGATTTAACCACAGTGACCAACAATGCTGCTTATCAAATTTCAACTACCTATCCTGCCAATGATGGCGTTGGATTCTCCAAATCACATGTGCCTTCAGTTGCTTTCTGTTTGGAGCCTCCCGTGTTAGATTACAACACATGTCCACAAATCACCAACGAAACCTACGAAGGTATCTTATTGGGAGATGTTGACGGAAGTTATAAAAACATTGCTGCTGATGGTCTGTTGAAAGAAGGCTTACAATTGGCAACCGACACCGTTATGTTTGATTTGGCTCATGCCATTTATTCCGGTGGTGATGTTAGTGTGCCTGTTTCTATGATTACCAACACTGTTGTTAATGGTATAGATTTCGCAACAAAATATAATGAAAACATGTTGACTTACGATTCTACTTTTGACCAAACCGGTTACTTAGATGCGTATTCTTATTTCAACACAAACGACAGAACTATCCGTTTCTCGGCTACAAATATCTCAGGTGGAAACATCCAAGCCGGTGTAACTTTAGTGTTAGTTCGTTTCCATAATTTAGATGGAACTATGGTTCCTGCTTACTTAGATTCAGTTAGAGCTTACATCAATGGTAGCCCTGCTATCATCAAATTGACTTCGCCTACAGTAGGTATAGCAACCAACAAAGCTGAACGCAACGTTACTGTTTATCCAAATCCAACGACTAATATTTTGAATGTGATTGTTTCTGAAGATTCAAAATTGGAAATGCTTGATTTGAATGGCAAAGTGGTTGTTGCTGAAACCAATGTGAATGCAAAACAACATCAAGTGATTGATGTTACTTCTCTCGCCAATGGCGTATATATGCTAAAAGTGTATAACGACAAGTATGTGAAAATGCAAAAAGTTGTTATTAATAGATAACATGGTTAGTGAATAATGAAAAAAAGCTCCGACATTTGTTGGGGCTTTTTTTATTTCGTTTTAGTTCTTATTTTAGTTCATTGTTGTCCGATTCAATATCCTTTTTTTATACTGTCGTACCTACGTCACTTTTACGTTTCCTTTAATCGTTTGTTCTACCATACTGTCGTACCTACGGTACTTTTTGAAGCCTTGTTAGAGGCGGCATTATGGTAGAAAAATATACGTAAAGAAAATCAAGCCCCGATAGGGGCGACATTATAAAAGTATTTGCCATTAGGTGTTTTAAAAGGGCTCTTCCTTTTTTACAGAACAACGGTGATTTTATTTGTACAAACTCAAGGATTCGAGGTTATGACATTAGGCAGGACGGCTGTTACGCTTCAAATTTATAGCCAACGCCTTTCACGGTTTTGATGTTGTCGATTTTTAGTTTCTCGCGCACCTTGCGTACATGCACATCCATGGTTCTTTCGCTCGAAAGGGTCTGTCCCCAAATGGTAGAAAATATTTCGTGGCGGGTGAACACTTTGTTTACTTTGGATACCAATAGCCACAACAATTCAAATTCTTTTCGTGGCAGTATGATTTCCTCATCATTATGAACCACCATATATTTTTCTTTATAGATAACGATATCGCCCACAATTTTCTTATCGAAGGTGTCTTCAAAATAACTGAAACGTCGCAACAAAGCCTTCACCCTACGGATAAGCAAACGGGGGTTGATAGGTTTCACGATATAATCATCAGCCCCTGCATCAAATCCTGCAATTTGCGAAAAGTCTTCGCCGCGAGCCGTCAGAAACACAATGATAGATTTGTTTAATGCCGAAATTGTTTTGATTTCTTTGCAGGTCTCTATGCCGTCCAATCCGGGCATCATCACATCTAAAATGATGAGATGAGGTTTGATTTCTTCAGCAATCCGCAAGGCTTCTTCACCATTTCCGACTCTTAAAACGGTATATTTTTCTTTTGTCAGAATAGCTTCGAGCATATCAAGCACATCCGCTTCATCGTCCACCAAGAGTATTTTATAATCTTTATTTTTCATTTCAAAAAGTAATAAAGACAAAAATATATATAATATCTAGACAATAAACAACTATAAAAGAACTTAATGAAAGATTAATGTACACTTAATGTAAAGGTAACATTGGCAATCTAAAATTGATATTGTTGCAAGGATTTTAAAGAAGATAAACGATAGCAATAAATCACCGTCCAAACGCCAAAACCTTCTTGGTTTTTGTTTCTTTCAGCCAAGGACGCATCAAAACTCAACAAATTTCGGGAATACAACTGCCCACTTGTAATAACCATGTGGCTATAATGGGCAATATGAAATGGGTTGAAGGTTTGGGTTTCGGAGGTAGCTCTACCAAAAGAAGCAAATCGCCGCAGTGCATAAATTCGCCCGGCGATATTTGGAGCGTATTGGCTATAATCATCATCGTATCGAATTGGATGTTCATTTTTCCATGCTCTATCAAACTCAAATTCGAGCGAGGAATGCCCGAAAGCTCGCTAAAATGCTCTTGTGTGTACTTTTTATCACATCTTAGCTCATAGAATCTGTTTCCATAAGCTATACTTTGCGTCGGAAACAGAATTGGTTTGCCGTTTCTTTCCATAATATGAATTTTAATTTAAAATGTTGCATATAAACAACAAAGATTTTTGTTTTTGAATGAATATTATATATATTTTTGCAGGGTCAAAATTAGAAAAAATCTTTGAACTAAAAACGACATAAATAAAATTATTTTTGTTCTTTGAAACCCGTGTAAAAACACATTAAAGGTATGTGGCTTTCGCCTAAAATATTAGACGAAAAAGGCAACATAAATTGCATATTAGGCTTCGGCAAGCAACTTAGGGGCTTCGGAGAGAGACTCAGAGGCTACTTCGAACGACTTAGTGGCTGTGGAGAGCGAATTAGAAGCTTCGGAGAGCGAATTAGCGACTGTGGCGAACGACTTAGCTGCTAAGGATAGAGAATTAGCGACTGCATCGAACGACTTAAAGGCTTAGGCGAGAGAATTAGCGACTGCGGCGAGAGAATAAGAGGCTGAGGAGAGAGAATCAGAGGCTGCGGCGAACGACTTAGGGGCTTCGGAGGGAGAATCAGAGGCTTCGGAGAGCGAATTAGAGGCTTCGGAGAGCGAATTAGGGGAAGAATTGCCCTCCGAAATGAAACCGCCTCATAATGAAGCAATTTAATGTAGATAAAAGTGGGTTTATACGCAAAATGGAATTATCAATTAAATAAAATAAATGTTTCACTAAAAAACCTAATTATTATGAACACAATTAAATACAGTTATTCAAAACTAGCCCAAGGCACTTTTCTCGAAAAACTTGGCTTTATTATTTTTTCATGTACCGACAACGTCAACTTCCCCACATTGGTCGTAACTGTTGCTCTTATTATTGCCAAAAAAGAAGCATACGAAGAGCAATTAGACAAGTCGAAAGCGGGAGATCATCAAGCCACCACCTTGGCTCGGAAATACAGAAAAGAATTGGAGTTGATGTTGAAAAAGAATGGAATCTACATCAATTTTACTGCCGATGGAGACATAACAAAGTTAATTTCTAGCGGTTATGATTTGGCTAAAATTCCGGTAAGAACACCTCGTCCGGAAATAGAAATATTGCCATCGTCGCAACGCGGTGTAGCAAAAGTTATCATTCAAAAAGGTGAAAAGGATGTTGCTTATCAAGTGGAAACACATGCCGACCCCATTCCACCTTTGCCTGCCGACCAACGTTGGCAACGGCAACCTATGTGTACAAGACATTATCAATCCATTTCGGGGATTCCTGTTGACACAAATATGTGGTTACGCTATTATACGGTTTCTCCTGATGGCGAAATCGGACCAAAAGGACCCTTTAAATTCAAAATTTTATAAGGGGGATTTGGAAGTTTTCCTTTAGGGGAAATTGTGGATTCATCAGGAAAACATAAAATGGTATCTTGATGATGAAAGATAAAACTATGAAAAAGCTTGCTCGAAAGGGTGAGCTTTTTTTATGGTTACATTGTTGGATGGTTCTATTGTTGTTGGTTTAGTAAAGGTGTTGTGGTTAGCACTTGTTTTTTTTGGCGTGTTGACTTTAACCTATAAAATTAATGGGTATGTTCAAAATTACTGCACCGCATCAAACAATGCCACTATGGTGGAGATAATAAATTCAATTCCGATAGCAATGACAATGAACCCCACGATACGCGAAAGCGCATTGATACCCGATTCGCCAAGGTTTTTTACAATAATTCGGGAAACCAACAACACCACAAAAGTGATGAGCGAAACCAAAACGACAGAAGATAAAAGCAACATCACATCGGTCAAACGTTCATACTGTTGACGATACGTTATGAGCATGGAAATAGCCCCCGGACCTGCAAGCATCGGTATGGCTAAGGGTGTTAAGGAAACTTCTTGCCGAGTTAAGGCGTCTTGTTTCACTTCTTCTTTAATTCCTTTATGTTTCATGATGGAGCCTGTCAGCAAAGCAAAGCCCGAAGAGGCTATAATCAAGCCGCCCGTAATTTTTAATGCGTTCAGACTGATGCCGAAAAAAGAAAGAATATAATTGCCCGCGAAAAAAGAAATAAGCAGTATCACTAACATATTAATGGAGGTCCGCAAGGCGATAGAACGGATTTGTTGTTGCGATTTGTTCCCGGTCAATCCGACGAAAATAGGAACTGTAGCTAACGGATTGATTACCGAGATTAAGGCTACGAGGCTTGTTAAAAAGTAATTCATTTTTTTTGCAAAAGTACGCTTAGTGACACTCCTGCATATCAACCTATCATTAAATTTTTTGATGCAGTATTAAATTATGTGGTGCTCAAGTTTAAGATTTACAAACAGTAAATTCAAAGAGTAAGTGAAAGGAATATCCATTTCCACTATTCATTTCCAAAAATTATTGTCCTTCCTACCAACATTTTTGGTCATAATAAATTTAAAAACAACCCATGCATTTTAAGATGTTGTTTTCTCATTTCAATGCTAATAGTAAGCTGTTTTGGCTGTGGAAAAATACACATTAAGTTAACGATTTTATATTGCTGAGTTAACTTTCGGAATTTTTTGTAGCAGTACTTTTGTTGCGCGATTTTTATCGCAAAAAAAGAGAGACTCACAAACAAAAAATCAGTTCATAAATTAAAAAAAAGACATGAAAAAGAATCTATTTGCATTCGTTTTATTGGTAACACTTTTTAGTGTTGCGAAATCATTCGGACAAACCAACACACGGTTTAACGATGGTTATCTCACTGTTTACAAAGCCACCTCGGCTTCTGCACTAGCCAACACAGGAACCGCCATTGTGGCTGAAGAATACAACACCACCACAACTACACAAGCGGCTCCCAATTATAGTGTTGCCATTCCAACAGCCACGGGAAACAAGCTTGTTGTTTCGGGCACTGCCACATCTTCGGGAGGCATGACGCGTTCCGAAAATGGCAGATATTTATTGATGCCGGGCTACAATGGTTTGATAGGCGATGCCAATTCCACCTTTACCACCAATGGCGCAGTCAGAACGATAAATGGAACCGGAACTGTGGGCGCAGGAATTGCGGCAAATGGTTTACTTTGGCTGTCCGCTAGTAATAATTTAAGAGGAGCTACAAGCGATGATGGCACCAATTATTGGATTTCGGGCAATGGAGTTGGCATACAAACTTCCACAACAGGAAACCCAATAACCACAATTACAACAACTTCAACCAACAATCGCGATGTAGTCATTTATAATGGACAATTGTATTTTACTACCGGTGCCGGTTCGCAAGGAATTTATAGTGTTTCAACAGGGAAACCTATCACAATCGGACAAGTTTCAACCCGATTGTTTACTCCTTTAAATACCGATACCTATGCTTTTTCAATCAGCCCCGATGCCACTACCTTATATTATGTGGCTTCCACCGGAGGCGGCATTTATCGTTGCACCTATAACGGAACTACTTGGACCACCGGAACGCAAATCGTTAGCGGCGCGGGCTACACCGGCATTGCTGTGGATTGGTCGAATTATGCTTTTAGTGCTGCGGCTGCCAATGGAGCTAGAATTTTTGCTTCCAATCCTTCCACTATCATTGCTGCAAACGACAACGGAACGGCGGTTACTACTACCACAATTTTAAGAACCGAGCCTGCTCCAACCATGAATGCATTTCGACAAATTGCATTTTCGCCCATCAAACAAACCATTACCCTCGGTGCAAATACGCCAAACGCTTCCAATTTGAGTCCTTCCACAAACAATAATGTTTTATTCCAATTCAATTTGAATGCCAATGAAGGAAATGCTACACTGAAAAAATTAATTCTAAATCAATCGGGAACCGCCACCATAGGTACAGGTAATGACATCAGCAATTTTAAACTTATTGATGATGCTAATAACAATGGTATAGCCGATCCTGCCGAACTTGCTTCCCCTTTGGCTACAGGCACTGTCGCTTCTTCAAATATTACATTCAGTTCTATTGTTCTTTCATCCTATATAACTGAAGGTACAAGCAAAAACTTTATTATGGTGGGAGATGTTTCAGCCTCTGCGCCTAATGGAGCAACTTTTGTTCCAAGTATTGTTTCCAACAAAACATTAAACGGAAACAATTATACCACCAATGCAGTCAATGCGGGAAATAGTTGGGTAACGATTGGTGCAACACCACCAACAGGCAACACATTGACTATTGCAAGCTGCACAGCACTGAGTATTACATCTCAAGCTGTAAGTCCAACGGCAGTTTGCGAAGGCAGCGGCACAGCAAAAATCTATACACATCTGATCGGCACAGCACCTTTCACCTATCAATGGAAAGAGAACAATGTTCCGATTTCCAATAATGCTACTTACAGTGGAGCTACCTCTGATACGCTGAAAATTACGAATCCAAGTCTGTCATTAAATGGGAATACCTATAAATGTGTTGTTTCAAATTGTGCGGGAACAGATTCCACCAACAATCTTGCAACCTTGACTGTTATTGCAGCTCCAAGCCAACCCACCGCAAGCGCCACAGGGCAACCTACGTGTTCTGTTGCCACAGGAGCCATTACGGTTACTGCACCTACGGGAGTTGGAATCACCTACAGCATTGATGGAACAACATACACCAACACCACGGGCATTTTCAATGATGTAGCTGCAGGAAATTATTATGTTACGGTTAAGAATTCTGACAACTGTCCTTCACCTCAATCACCTCAGATAACCATCAATGCCCAACCGCAGACACCTGCCGCTCCAACAGTTAGTGTAACCGAACCTACATGTTCTTCTGCAAATGGAAATGTAGCCGTAACATCAACCACAACAGGCTTGACCTTTAGTAACGATGGCGTAAACTATGCAGGGTATGCTTCACCATTTGTTTATGCAGCGAATGCCACCTATAGTATTACGGCTCAAAACACAAATGGATGTATCTCTTCGGCAGCTATCGGAACCTTAGCAGCTCAACCACAAACTCCATCTGCTCCGTCAGTAAGTGTAACACAACCAACCTGTGCATCTTCAAATGGAACAGTAGCCATAACATCTTCCACAACGGGATTAACGTTCAGTACTGATAGTACAAACTATGCCGCATATACTTCCCCATTTGTGGTTGCTGCCAATGCCGCCTATAGCATCAAAGCAAGGAATGCAAGCGGATGTATATCCACCGCAGTTGCAGGAACCATGGGTGCTCAACCACAAACTCCTGCTGTTCCTTCAGTAAGCCTAACCCAACCAACTTGTTCATCTGCTACAGGAACCATAGCGATAACATCTTCTACAATAGGATTAACTTTTACTACCGATAGTGCGAATTTTGCTGCATACGTTGCCCCATTTACCTTTGCAGCCAATGCAGCCTATAGTATCATGGCAAGAAATGCTGATGGATGTGTTTCAACAGCTACAACAGGCACAATGAATGCTCAACCGCAAACACCTGCTTCGCCTTCCGTAAGCCTTACCCAACCTACTTGTTCATCTGCCACCGGATCGGTAGCGATAACTTCTACCACAACGGGATTAACTTTCAGCACGGATGGTATTAACTATGAAGTGTATGCTTCACCTTTTGTTGTTTCATCCGGTGCAGCCTACAGCATCACGGCAAGAAATGCCGATGGATGTACCTCATTGGCAACCGTAGGAACCATGGGAGTTCAACCCTCTACACCCAATACTCCTTCAGTAAACGTAACGCCACCTACTTGTTCATCTGCCACCGGAACTGTAGCGATAACTTCTTCCACCACAGGATTAACTTTCAGCACCGATGGAACAAACTACGCAGCATACAGTTCTCCGTATGTTGTTGCTGCCAATGCAGCCTATAGCATCACTGCGAGAAATGGCAACGGATGTGTATCAACAGCCGTAACGGGAACCATGGGTGCTCAACCACAGACTCCTGCAGCTCCAACGGTAAGTGTTACCCAACCTACCTTTGTTTCTGCCACCGGATTTGTTACTATAACATCTTCCACCACCGATTTAACCTTCAGCACGAATGGAATCAACTATGCTGCTTATGTTGCTCCTTACGAATTTGCTGCAAGTGCAGCGTATAGCATCACTGCAAGAAATCTTGCCGGATGTGTATCTGTTGCAACCACAGGCACCCTGAATGCGCAACCTCAAAACCAAACTCCTCCATCGGTTAGTATTACGTCTCCGGCAAATGCCTCCGTGTTTGATGTTTCGGATACCATTCATATAGTTGTTGATGCTGTGGCTAATGGTGGAAATATTGTTCATGTTGATTTTTTAATGGGTGATGTTTCTATAGGAACAGACTCTATTGCTCCTTATACCAAGAATATTATTACGACGCCGGGAGTACATACCCTAAAGGCGATAGCTTATGACAATCATCTATTGTCAGATACGTCTGTAGCGGTAAACATTGTTGCAAACAATATAAAACATCCGGTTGTCACGATTAATGCTCCAATTAATATCTATTTATTATACCTTGACGGAGATTCTATAACGGTTTCGACAAGCACATTTGGTGCTGCAGGCATTGCCTTCTTGGAATTCTTTATTGATAATGTTTCATTTGGCACAGACAATACGTTTCCGTATGCTAAAAAATTCTTGGGCGACTTCGGCTCTCATGCCATAACTGCAAAAGTACATGATTTATTAGGTGGAGTATATACTTCTCCTGCGGCTAATTTATTTGTGAAGTTTAAACCATCCGATTTCAACAATGATGCAGTGATTGATATTAATGATTATTCAATGTTTGTTGGTAGCTTTGGACAATCATGCAATTGTATGCAGGATTTAAACAGAGATGGCGTGGTAAATATAAACGACTTCTCCATATTTGTTGGCACTTTCGGTCAACATCATTAAGCTAAACGCAAAAAACCAATAAAAAAGCCCAAACAAGTGTTTGGGCTTTTTTATTTTGTGTATTTTAAGTCACACCAATGGCTAGTAGTTTTATCATTGGTTTTTAGTTCCGATGGATAATCTAACAATCACTGTTTCAATTTAGAAATAATGCTTAGAACTTAACGCTAACCTAATGATTATATAATACTACGGTCATCTTTAAAACTTATCCTATCTGTAATTTTGCAAACAATATTCTTTACACAAAAATGACTAATTAATTGAAACAAAAAAAACATGAAAAAACACCTATTAACTCTATTATTGCTTGCTACATCTGCTTGCATGATCACATCACAAGGACAAACTACCACTCGATTTAATGATGGTTACCTCACTGTATTTAAAGTAACTTCGGCTTCCCCATTAACCAATACAGGAACAGCAATCGTGGCTGAAGAATATAGTACGACGACTCCCGCACAAACTGCACCCAATTACAGTGTTGCCATACCAACAGTCACAGGGAACAAACTTGTTGTTTCGGGCTCAGCAACGGCTGCCGGAGGCGTATCACGCTCAGAAAACGGTAGATATTTACTCATGCCGGGTTATAATGGTTTGATTGGCGATGCCAATACTACTTTTACCACCAATGCTGCCATCCGAACCATTAATGGAATGGGCACCGTGGGAGCAGGAATTTCGGCAAATGGCATACTTTGGCTTGCCGGAAATAATAATGTTAGAGGTGCCGCTAGTGATGATGGCACCAATTATTGGATTTCGGGCAATGGAGTAGGAATTCAAACTTCAACAACAGGCAACCCCATAACCACGGTTACAACCACCTCGACCAACAATCGTGATGTTACCATTTATAATGGACAATTGTATCTAACTACCGGTTCTTCTTCGCAAGGAATTTATAGTATTGGAATAGGGAAACCTATCACAAGCGGAACCACTTCAACCCGATTGTTTGCGCCCACAAATACCGATACCTATGCTTTTTCAATCAGCCCCGATGGCGCTACTATATATTATGTTTCCTCCACCGCAGGAGGTATTTATCGTAGCACCTTTAATGGAACCGTTTGGACCACCGGAACTCAAATCGTTAGCGGAGTTGGTTACACAGGCATAGCTGTTGATTGGACAAACTATACATTTAGCTCTACGGCTGCAAACGGCGCTCGAATCTTCGCTTCCAATCCTTCCACCATTATTGCTGCAAACGATAATGGAACAACAGTGGCAACCACCATGATTTTAAGAACGGAACCGGCTCCAACCATGAATGCATTTCGTCAGTTAGCTTTTTCCCCTTCAAAGCAAACCATTAGCTTAGGTGCTAACACTCCTTTGGCAAGCACAGTTTCTACGGCATCAAACGATGTAGTGTTATTCCAATTCAATTTAAGTGCAGATGAAGGAAATGCAACATTAAAAAAATTAATAATAAATCAACAAGGAACTGCAACGCTTGGTGCAGGAAATGATATAAGCAATTTTAAACTTATTGAAGATGCTAATGATAACGGTATTGCTGATCCTAACGAGCTTTCTGCTGCTCTTGCAATTGGTAATGTATTGAGTTCTTCCATCACGTTCAGTTCCTTAATTCTTTCGTCATATATCAATGAAGGTACAAGCAGAAACTTTATTATCACAGGTGATGTTTCTCCCATGGCAAGCAATAATGCTACTTTCATTCCAAGCATAGTTTCTAACAAGACATTAAACGGAATCAATTACACAACCAACGCAATCAATGCCGGAAATAGTTGGATAACGATAGGAGCAACGCCACCAACCGGCAATCCTATTACAATTTCGGCTTGTTCACCTGTTATTGTTTCAACACAACCCATAAGTCCGGCTTCTATATGTGCAGGTTCAGCCACGGCACTCTTTTATACTTCTGTTAGCGGCACAGCTCCTTTTACCTATCAATGGGAAGAAAATAATGTTCCCATCTCCAATAATGGAATCTATAGTGGAACAAATACAGATACTCTTAAAGTTATCAATCCAAGTATATCTTTAAATGGAAAAACATATAGATGTGTTATTTCAAACTGTTCAAGTATAAATGCAGATACTACTGATAACACAGCAAGCTTGACTGTGCTTCCTTTAGCCATTCAACCTGTACCATTTTCAGACAGTTCTGCTACCGTAGTAGCCGGACAAACTAGTGTTGTTTACACCGTGCCAAATGATGTATCGGTATTAACCTATCAATGGAGTTATAGCGGAACAGGAGCAACAATCAATGGAATCGGAAACTCTATAACAATGAGTTTTTCTACTATAGCAACCTCCGGGACATTAAGCGTAGTGGCAATAGATTACTGTGGAAGTAGCCTTGCTCGCACGTTGAATATAACAGTAAATCCATTGCCGGGCTTGATGCGTATTACTGAATATATGTATCAAGGCGCAGGTTCAGGTGGTGCAGGCGAGTTTGTTGAATTTACAAATGTTGGCGGAACTAGTGTTGATATGATGGGATGGAGTTTTGATGATAATACTGAACTTGCGGGTTCGCAAAGTTTAAGTGCTTTTGGTGTGGTTCAGCCCGGCGAATCCGTAATTTTGACCGAAATACCTGCTGCAACATTTCGCACGAATTGGAATTTATGTCCTCAAGTAAAAATAATAGGAGGTTGCACCAATAACTTAGGTCGCGAAGATGAAATAAATCTGTATAATGCTTCAAATAACTTGGTTGACAGACTGACTTATGGCGACCAAACCTATTCACCGGGAAGTATCAGAACAACCACCAAAAGCGGATGGACAAATGCTGCCGGATTAGGAGCAAACACCATCATCAATTGGACCTTATCTTTGAATGCTGATGCAGAAGCTTCTTATGCGTCTTCTCTTGGTGAAATTGGTAGCCCCGGCAAAAGCACCCGTGCAATTGTCAGTTTCAATCCTTGCAATGTTCCAAATGGAACACCAACCATTGTGATGGATGTGGCTACCACCACAAACTATCTTGATGCGGGTATAACAACAGCACCTGTAGGCTCTTTTGGAATTAGTGGCGTTATCAACGATCCCACCGACCCTGCCACCATTTTAGGCATTGATTTTACTATCAATGACGATGTAACACCCGTTGCAAACCTTACAGTAACAACATCAAGCAGCAATACAGCCGTAGTCCCGAATGCAAATATTATTATGACAGGCAACAATGCATCTAGAAATATCAAAATTACTCCCGCAAGTGTTGGATATTCCAATATTACCATTACCGTTAGTGATGGCACTTTGAGTTCATCTTTTGTAATCAACTATGCAGCTTCATTAGCATCCACAACTCCTACTTCTACTTTTTGGCATACAGGCATGTCGGATGCATCGGATGCTGTTGCCATAGATGATAATTATTATATGTTGGGCGATGATGAAATGAATATCATCAATGTCTATTCCCGTTCGAATTCAGGTTTGCAATTTGCCTCATTTGAATATACCTCATATTTAGCCTTGCCCGACCCTTCCAAGCCCGAAGTTGATTTGGAAGCAGGCACAAAAAGCCCTACAAATTCAAATAAAGTGTATTGGCTTGGTTCTATGAGTAACGGCAAAGCTCCTTTTGATAATAAACCCAACAGAAATCGTATCTTTGCTACCAATTTTACGGGCACCGGAGCCGCAACGAATTTTTCTTTTGCAGGATATTATGGTGATTTAAGAAACAATCTAATTGCTTGGGGTGATGCTCATGGCTACAACTTTACCGCAAGTGCGGCAGCAGGGGTTGATTCAAAAACAGATTATGGTTTTTCTGCCGAAGCATTAGCTTTTGCTCCTGACCACACTACTTTATATATTGGTTTAAGAGCGCCCCTTGTTCCTGTATCTAACAGAACAAAGGCTGTTATTGCTCCTATCACAAATTTCGAATCATGGTTCAACAATGGCTCACCTTTGGGCAATCCAACATTTGGTGCACCTCTTGAAATTGATTTGGGAGGAAGAAGTTTCCGCGATTTAATAGTACTTTCAAATGGCACTTATATTATTGTTGCAGGTAATTGTGCAAGTACGCCCATGACAAGTGCACTTTTCAAATGGACAGGCAATGCAAGCGATGCACCTATTTTGTTAAGCTCATCTGCCGATGGAATTTTAAATATGGAAGGTGCCATGCAAGTCAATACAGGTGGAAATCTTTCGATGTCGAAATTGCAAGTTATTTGTGATGGTGGCGATGAAATTTTGTATAATGATGGTTCTGCGGCTAAAGATTTAGCGAATATAAATCTTCGCAAATTCCGTTCAGATAATTTAAGTTCTTTAGATTTATGTATGCCCAAATCAGGAGATACTACTGCTGTGGCTTGTACTAATTTTTCGTGGTACGGGACTAATTATAGCACCTCACAAACACCTACGCATGTGTTTACTACCCTTTCGGGTTGCGACTCTACTGTTACACTTCACTTGACTATAAATACTTCGCCTGCATTGCCCGTGATAACTCAAAATGGTTCGGTTTTAAGTTCCACTCTTGCTTCAAGTTATCAATGGTATTATAATGGCACCATCATCAATGGCGCCACTTCTTCCACCTATACAACTTCAGCGAATGGCTCTTATTTTGTTGTTGTTACCAATGCAAGCGGATGCGAAGCTACCTCTAATGCTTTTGATGTGCTCACAACAAGTGTGGAAGCGTCTACCTTTGAGAATGCAATTGTAGCATATCCAAATCCGTTTTCAGGCAATACATCTATCAATCTGACTTTAGCAAACAAATCAAAAGTGAGCGTTGAAGTGATTTCGCTTTTAGGCGAACATATTCAAACCCTTGTGAATTCTGATTTAGATGCAGGGAAACATACTTTCGATTTTGATGCAAAACAATTGGGTTATTCCTCTGGAGTTTATTTTGTAAAATTATCTATCAACGATAAAATAATCACTAAAAAGATAATTCAAACAAACTAAACCAAAGCCTTGTCTGTAAACGAAATCAAATAAATAATCATGAAAATAGTTACGAGGAATCAATTGAAATTTGCCGGAGTACTTTTCCTATTGTCTGTTGCTTACCAATATGGATTAAACATTATTCATAATTATAATGAGTTGCGTTTCGTTTTGGCTTTTCAAATTTTTTATTTTGGTTCTATATTCTTTTTCGTGTGGTTATTTGGCAGAAAAGAAAACGTTTCAATTTCTCTTTTAGATTTAAGTTTCAAGTATCATATTATAACCTATGCTATTTGCAATAGTATCGCTGAGCTTTGGTTTCATTATAATCTTCAATCGAACTGTGAAAACATAAGTTATGTTCACTTAGGTGGTTTGTATTGGGGTTTAGGATTATTGGTTCATTTTTTTCTATTCAATATATTTTCAAAGAATATTGAATTGGGTTTTGAATAAATAAAGAAGTTTCAATTCATGTTGGGATGCAAGTTTTCACAGTTGGCATTAATAAACAAAAATGCATATATAGATCAGGAAGTTCAACACCTGTTTAAATTTCACAAAATTATCATAGGGAAAGTTTTCTGATCTTCAATAAATAAAAAAAGGCTTGACAATGTCAAGCCTTTTTTTTAGTAGTAGATATTCATTTATTATTGCTTGATAATCTTGAAGGTTTTGTAATTGTTTATCTTAATGAAATAGATACCTTTGCTCAAAGTTTCCATTCCAATTGTAATTAATTCGTCGCTTGAAGTTACAGTTTTTAAAGTTTGTCCACATACATTGATCAGGTTAATGCTTATGGTTTCATGCGTGTTGTTTTGGACATTAACAAGGTTTTGAGTTGGGTTAGGATAGATGGAGATTTGATTTGCTATATCATTTGATGCCACAGCAGCAATCGTTTCTGTTTGATATCCACAATAAATAGGGTTAGTCCAAGAGATGCTACTGTTCCCCGATAACAATTCAATACGATAGAATGCTCTTTGATAGGGAGTGTCGGTAAATTCTATCGTTGGATTTGAAGAAGAAATAGCAAGGGGTTGACTAAAGAGCGGTATGCCATTTTTAATCACTTTTACACTTAAATTTGAGCCACTGCCAACCAAATTAACGCGGAAAGTTACGGCAGAATTGGTGTCGGCAATGGCATCTCCCATCATATAATTAAAGGTATTATTCCCATGTATATCTGCAAAGAACTCACAACGAGGATCAGTTGGCGAATTGCTGATACAAACATGCCCGTTTCTTATTCCATCAATAATTCCTTCTCCATTTGGTTCTGCTGAATAAACCCATGTGGAAGGCGAACCTAAATTTGGATACACAGAAGGAAGCCAATAACTGAGTTTGTGCATATCGCTCCCACCCACGCCTGTAATTCTTTTGCCCGACATCAATAAAGGTTCCCAAACGGTGGTAATAACACTATTATTATTGCTCAGCAGGTAAGAAATAGGTCCGTTGAGAATTTCTATACTTGGGAATTCGAAATTGTAGCCAACATCCCAAAGCAAAGCACCATTTAACGGATGATTGATAGAGAACAAACCTCCTTGCGATTTAACTATGCTCGCTGCTTTAGCAGGTTGTTTCGCTGTGTTGGCAGCAAATATAGAGTCGTAAGGAAATGGGGTGCTGTTCCAAATGCCTGCATGACCAATGTCGGTTGTCCATTCCATACCATAAAGCAAAATCATGTTGTTGCTATGATAGGCTGTGTCCGACCACGTGATAGGATTGCCCACATAAGGCGTGTAAGTGTTGTCGTGGTCGGTAATCACATAAAAGTTGAATCCTTTGCTTTCGGCATTAGCAATAACGCTCGATACAGGCGATTCACCATCGCTGTAGGTGCTGTGGGAATGTAAGTCACCTTTATACCAACTCCCTGTTTGCGAAAAGCAAACGTTGGCGGTGATGACAATTACTGTCAAAATTGAAAATAATTTTTTCTTCATAGTGCTTAAAATTTTTAGTTAATTAATGGCATCAAAATTAGCACTTCAACTTCACGTACATATTTTGTTTATATCATCAAATCATCAAATAATTGTTGAGTATCGGAACTTTGACCTAACATTCGTTGTGTCTCTATTTCTTTAGATAGACATTAACCGTTTAGAAGAGCAATTTTGTTTCGAGAATTATGAGAAAAAAAATAGATACGACGTAATAATACTGTGGATTAAAACATGAAATCAAAAAAACTTATCCAAAAGAGTCGCTTTTCTCCTCAAAACTTAATGTAAACTTAAACTTTTCGTAATATTCAATAGCTCAGTAATATTTACTTTTGGCTTTTCGAATGGAGAAAAAAATTGTACGCTAAGTTATAAAGAATTGAATAAAAAAGAAAAATCGGAATTACTAAATAGAGAAGTTAGTTGGCTGTATTTCAATGGTAGGGTGTTGCAAGAAGCAGCAGACTCACGAAATCCATTGATAGAGCGACTTAGATTTCTTGGCATTTTTTCGAACAATAGAGACGAGTTTTTTCGTGTGCGTGTGGCTACCTTGACGCGTTTGTTGAAAATACAGCAAACGCAGGAAGCAGGTTTGGCAGATCCCCGAAAAGTGTTAGACCAAATTGACGAAATTGTTAGTATCGAGGAAAAAGAATTTATGAAGACATATCATCAAATTCTTGAAGAGATGGCTTCTAAGAATTTGTTTATCATAAATGAAACGGAACTTTCTGCCGAGCAAGGCGTTTATCTGAAAAAATATTTTTTGGAAACCATTCGCCCCTGTCTTTTTCCGATAATGATTAGCAATTTGAAAGATATTTCGACCCTGCGCGACAGGTCAATATATTTGGCGGTGAGTTTGCGCAGGAAAAGCAGGTTGATGAAGGAAGAATATGCGCTGATTGAGTTGCCCACCAAAACTATTTCGAGGTTTTGTATTTTGCCCACCGAGGGCGATAAAAAATTTGTGATTCTATTGGACGATATCGTGCGTTATTGTTTGTCGGATATATTTTCTGTTTTCGGGTGGGATGCTTTTAGCGCCTATACGGTGAAAATTACCTTGGATGCTGAGATTGATATTGATACCGATGTGTCGAAAAGCTTTTTGGAAACCATGACCGAAAGCCTGAAACAACGAAAGAAAGGAAATCCGGTGCGGTTTGTTTATGACAAAGACATGCCAATCGCGCTGTTAAAAACCTTAACCAAGCTGTTGAAGATTCGTAAAGAAGATCCCATCAGAGGTGGTGGCAGGTATCATAATTTTAAAGATTTTATGCACTTTCCCAATTTGGATCATCCCGAATTGGAGTATCCTCCTTTGCCTCCTTTGCGCCATAAAGATTTGCCACCCAACAGAAGCATACTTGCTGCGATTCGAAAAAAGGACATCATGCTGCATTATCCGTATCAATCTTTTCAAATCATCATTGATATGTTGCGCGAAGCTTCTATTGACCCCAAAGTGCGCTCCATAAAAATGACTATTTATCGCGCAGCAAAAAATTCTGATGTGATTAATGCCTTGCTGAATGCTGCCCGAAATGATAAGAAAGTTACAGTTTTCATGGAGCTGCAAGCACGATTTGATGAGCAAGCAAATATCTTTTGGACAGAACTTTTGCAGGAAGAAGGGGTGCGTGTCATACAAGGAATTCCCGGATTTAAGGTGCATAGCAAATTGATTTTGATTCGAAGCAAAGAGAATGAAAAAAACATCTTTTATGCCAACATCGGTACGGGGAATTTTAATGAAGATACGGCGCGTGTTTATGCCGATGATAGTTTGTTGACCTCCGACTCAAAGATTACTGCCGATGTGGCGAATGCCTTTAATCAAATGGAAGCCAACTATCGTCCCATTAAATATAAATCTTTAGTGTTGGCGCCGTTCATGATGCGTAATACTTTCATGAAAATGATTTCGCATGAAATTCGAAATGCAAAAGCCAATAAACCGGCATGGATTCTGATAAAATTAAACAATTTGGTTGACGAAACCATCATCCAAAAACTGTATAAAGCGAGTCAAGCAGGCGTGAAAAATCAATCTTATTGTCAGAGGTATTTGTGTGCTGAAACCCGGTGTGAAAGGTTTGAGCGATAATATAGAAGCCATTAGCATTGTTGACCGATTTTTGGAACACTCCCGTGTGCTTGTGTTTTGCAATGCAGGCAATCCTCACTATTTTATCACATCGGCTGATTGGATGATACGCAATTTCGACAACCGTATTGAGGTGGCGTGCCCCATTTATGACACGGATTTGCAAAAAGAACTCATGACGATGCTCCAAATTCAAATGGCTGATAATGTTAAAGCGCGAGATTTGAGCAGTAAAAAAATCAATGCGTATGCCAAATCATCAAAACGAATCATACACTCCCAATTAGAAATTTATAATTATTTTAAAACATCTCTTGAATCAGCAGAAACAGAATCCTAATTCATTTTAAGCTGCTACGATTAGAATTTATACGTAAAAACAATGAAAACAATTTATATTATACGACACGGAAAATCGGCACACGACAATATTTACGTTTCTGACCACAACCGTGCTTTGTTGCTCAAAGGCGAAGAGCGCACAAGATTAATCGCTGAATATATTAAGAAAAACAACTTCCCGTGTCAACTCATTATCAGCAGTAGTGCCGTCAGAGCTGTCCACACGGCTCGCATCATTACGACTGCGTTTCCGCCTTTAGACTACGAAATTGTGGTGGAGCCACGCTTGTATAACGCCTCGGCTTCAGAATATTTAGATATTTTGCTCGAATTGGACGATAGCATTTCTCAAGTTGCTTTAGTGGGCCACAATCCTGCTATCACCGAGTTTGCCAACAATTTCTTGAAAGAAAAATTAGAAAAAATGATTACGTCCGCCGTGGTTTGTATCGAAATCAATGCCGACAAATGGTCAGAAATACCTATTTCACCTTACGATAAAAAATTTATAATCACCTTTAAAATGTTATAGTATGTTATTTGCCTCTATTGATATCGGAACAAACGCTGTTCGTTTGTTATTTTCAAATGTTTATCTTCGCGATGAACAAATTTATGCTGAAAAAGCTTCCATCATACGCATCCCGATACGTTTGGGCGAAGATGTTTTTTCTATAAACTATATTTCTGAAGAGAAAATAGACCTTTTATTAAAAACCATGCGTGCCTTTAAACTGTTGATGGATGTTTACCGACCTCTTTCCTACATAGCCTGCGCCACTGCTGCCATGCGTGAAGCTTCCAATAGCGATGAGGTGGTCAGAAGAATTAAAGAAGAAGTGGGTATTGACATCAAGGTGATTAGCGGCAAGGAAGAAGCCGACATCGTTACGGCAAGCAATCATGTGGTTTTGAAAGAGCCATTTAAGTACAAAATGTATGTGGATGTGGGCGGCGGAAGCACCGAAATTTCGCTTTTAAATCATCAAGGGCTTGTAGCATCAAAATCGTTTAAAATCGGAACCATTCGCTATTTAAAAAATAAAATAGATGAAAAGGAATGGGCAAAGATGCAAGATTGGTTGCTTGAATTTAAAAAGGACTTTGGCAAGATTTATTTGGTGGGTTCGGGCGGCAACATCAACAAAATAACCAAAATGTATGGCAACAGAGATGCTTTTATGATTGAAAAGGAAGAGTTGATGAAAGCCTATGAGCAATTGAGCAAATTGACTTTAGCCGACCGCATCGAAATGTTGGGTTTGCGTCCCGATAGAGCCGATGTTATTGTGCCTGCGGCTATTATATTTATCAAAATAATGACTTGGATACGGACAGAAGTTGTGTATGTGCCTAAAATCGGATTGGCAGATGGATTGATTTATAAAGGTTACTACGAATATCTTAAAAATAGTCCGGTTGAAAAATTCTTTTAATGGCACCACATGGATTCACAGCTATTCTACAGCCGTGTGTAAACGAGATATGTTCGGTATCAACTCCGAAACGCATGTCATCGTGCGTGCTCAATTCATCATCAGCTACGATGCGCCTTGGATTGGACAATATCGAACACCGTGAATGTATCCTATTGGCGGATTTCGTTCCTATTACATTAGATGTACAAAAACGAATATACGGAACGGCGAAAAACACATCGAAGGTAGCTAAAAGCATGCCGGCTACGCCTAGGACCACAATGGCGACGCCCAGGACCACAATAGCGACGCCCAGGACCACAATGGCGACGCCCAGGACCACAATGGCGACGCCCAGGACCACAATGGCTACGCCTAGGACCACAATGGCGACGCCTAGGACCACAATGGCGACGCCCAGGACCACAATGGCGACACCCAGGACCACAATGGCGACACCTAGGACCACAATGGCTACGCCTAGGACCACAATTGTTACGCCTAGGACAACAATTGCTTTAGCTAGTATGGTTTTGACGACCTCCGATAAAATCTTGTCAACTTTGAATCAATTGTTTATGCAATTGTGATTTATCACTTTTCTTGTTATAAAGTCGAAGAGAATGAATTGGAATATAATCTGAAAGAACTATATATCTGAAGATTTATTCAACTTTCGGTATTCCATATTATGTATCCCATTTACGCATTCTATCATACAAAATAATCCCTTCGTATTTATCAAGCAAGATAGATTCGGAGTGTAAAGTGTCGCAATGAATTTCGTTGGTAGAATAGATTTTCTTAAACTCGGTAGCTTCGGGCAAATCTATACGGCGTTGTTTGGGTTTGAAATTGATGAGAATTAAATATTTTTGATTTTCAAATTGACGAAAATATCCCAACACGCCATCCCTTCCTTTGATGAAAGGAATCCAATCTCCCTTATGCAATGCAGGATTTTCATTGCGCAAAGCGATTAAAAATTTATAATGATTCAAGATGGAATAATGAAGTTCTTCTAAGGTTTTCACGCAGCGGTGTCGCCATTTGGTGTCAATCGGAAGCCAAGGTTTGACAGTAGAAAATCCACCGAAATCATCATCGTCCCATTGCATAGGCGTGCGGCATTTGTCTCTGCCGCTATAAAGGGGCCAAATCTTTTTGCCCAAAGGGTCTTTCAGTTCGTTTTTCGGAATCCGCACATTGCCCATGCCAATTTCTTCGCCATAATAAATAAAAGGCGTTCCTTTTACGGTGAATTGAAACAAAGCGATGAGTTTTGCCACGTCGTGTTTGTTGCGTCGAAACCACAAACGATTGTAGTTGCGCCCCAAATCATGATTGGAAAACACATGAGTAGCCCATTCAATTTTATCGGCATTGTTGTTCCATTTTTTGAGATATTTGTAGTAAACCCGAGCGTTGAATGGGCGAAACACCAACGAAAAATCGAATGCCAAATGCAAGCGTCTTTTGTTTTTGTTGATATATTTCATCACTGTTTTAGGCTTTCCGGGCGGCAACACATAAATTTCGCCTATGCTGATGCGGTTGGGATACGTGTCCAAATGTTTTCTCAAACGTTCCACAACCTTGAAAGCCCCTTTTCGATTTCTGTTATAAATATGCTTTTGAAACCATGGGAGAAAGGCAAACACGGGGTTTGAGCGCAATTGCTTATCCTTCACTATCATGTTTATCACATCCAAGCGAAAGCCATCCACGCCCTTTTGGAGCCAAAAATCTATAATCGCAAAAAATTCGTCAGCCATTTCTTTGCAGCGCCAATTCAAATCGGGTTGTTCTTTCAAAAAAGAGTGCATGTAATAGCTTTGCGTGGTTTCATCAAACTGCCATGCACTGCCGCCGAAAGCATTTTTCCAATTGTTTACAGGTTTCTTTTTAAGCCCGTCAGACCATAGATACCAATCTCGTTTCGGGTTTTCGCGTGATGATTTCGATTCCAAAAACCATGGGTGTTGGTTAGAGGTATGATTCATCACCAAATCCATTATCACGTGAATATCGCGCTGATAACACGCATGCAATAACTGATTGAAATCGTCCATCGTTCCATAAATAGGATCAATTTCATAATAATCGCTTATGTCATATCCAAAATCTTTTTGCGGCGATTTATAGATGGGCGAAAGCCAAATGGCGTTCACTCCTAAATCTTTAATGTAATCAAGTTTGCGAATAATGCCCTGCAAATCGCCCAACCCATCGTGATTCGAATCATAAAAACTCATGGGGTAAATGTGGTAAACAACCCCGTGTTTCCACCACACATGCTCCGAATCTTCCGCTTTAGTCGGGGAAATGAACATCGTTCATCAGTTTGTGTAAAATCCTATCGGAAGTATAATCTTTAGCTCTCAGTAGCGCCTTTTCTTTAAACTCAGCTCTATGATTCTCATCGCTGAAAAAGAAGGTAACGCGGTCAATCATTTCCTTTAGGTTGTTGACTAAAAATCCCGTTTCATTGTCCAATATAATATCTTTCGGACCTTTCGTTTTGTAAGAAACCACAGGCAGCCCACAGCTCAATGCTTCCAACACCACACAACTGAAGGTGTCGAACTTAGAAGGCAACAACAACAAATCGGCTGAGGAATATATCTCGGGCAATTGTTCATGATTCACCCATCCCATGAAAACAGCATCAGGCAAAGCTTCTTTCAACTCCGCTTCAGCAGGACCGGTTCCTGCTATCACCACCTTAATGTCTTTGAACTTATCTTTGATGGAACGATACACATCCACCAATTCAAAAACGCCTTTTTCATTGCTGATGCGTCCGGCAAAAAGCAAGACAGGTTCATTGTTTTTTAGACCGAAAAGTTCTTCTTTTTTACTTACAGAGGGAACAAAAAAGTTGTCAACCCAATGTGCGGTCAAATGCACTTTTTCAGGAGCAATTTCCATGTTTCTTCCTGTCAGCCATTTTTCTTGGTCGGTGTTCAACACAAAAACTTGGTCGTAAGCGCGATAATAAGCGCGTAACATTCTGCGGAAACGGTCCAAGTTCGACCGTTCTAAGTTCAGCACTTTTCTGCCAAACATTATCCAATCCGTATGAATAAAGAAATTTGTTTCCACCGTAAAAGCATGCTTCAAATACAATGCCGCCAAACCCATTGCTCCTTCCGTAGAACACATCACGCGGTCATATTCATTCCGTTGAAATATTTGATGAATCTCTAAAAAATTTGGGATATTAAAATTCTGATTCACATACATAGGCAGTGTGAACTCCAACAAAGGCTTCACCACAATCAAATGGTCGTCCGCTTGAATCGTATTGCTGCAAACGATAATATCTATAGGTAGATTTCTGCTTTTGATTTCTCTATGTAATGTTTGCAAAAACATCGAAACCCCATTCTTGTCGTCGTAGGTATCCGTGAGCCATAACATTCTCTTAGGATGTTTGAACTTGTCAAGCTTCTCAGCAAACTGATTCAGCAAAACACGATTGTTATACAACACTTTTGCGCTTGTGTAATGTGCTGCCAAAATCAAACCGGAAGCCAAAAACGGAAACGACAATCCATCTAAAAAACCTTGTATGTCGAGTTGCTTCTTTTTTCCTTTCTTTTTATCGTTTTTGCCCAACAACACTCTTAAGTCACTTGGTATTTCTAATTTCTGTAGGATGGTATTAAAATCAATACTTTTAAATTCGTCCGTATCCGTCAAATCTTTTAGTTTCTTATCCAAACGACCATAGAGTAATTCCACAAGATTGGTATGAATAGCATTGATGGCATTCTGATATGATTGTATATTTTCACCTTTTCTATCATGATGAGCACTTGCAATTTTGATAGCTTCATCAAAAACGGGTTTATAGCCTTTCGAAATAAACAAACGTTTCATTTTGTTGGGTTGTTTGCCCAAAATACTTTTGTGAAACAGTTCGATAAACTTCATCGTAACTTTATGATGTTGCAATTCCGAAAAAGCATTAGAGATGATGAAAGCTAAAAACTTATCGGTGTTTGTCCCTTTGTGCAGCAATATTCGCAGCAGACCTGAATCCTTTTTGTTTAAACCAATTTGGCATACATAATCCAACAGCGCAATCGTAAGCTTCTCCGAATTGTTGTGCGAACCATAAGGCACCATTTTTCCTGCCCTGAGTGCCTCTAAAGCTAACTCCGATGGCGTATTATGTTTCAAGCGTTCGCTTAAATTTGGGATATGTAAATACGTTCCTGTTTGTCCGGCAAACAAACCAATATGACTATCGGATCCTCCCGACATAGATTTCTGATAGGGATTGTTACTATATTTTAGTACATCCACTTTATGCTTTAAAGCGTATTCCACTATCACTTTTGGCGTCAAATGCTCAATCCATTCTTTCGTGAGCATGTTTTGCCAAGAATCACGTTGACCATTAAATATCTCAAAGCGGTCGAAAACTACCGATAATTTCTCAAAAAACTCAATCGGTGGGATACTTGACGAATAATAGTAGAGCGGATGTGCCCATATAGTTGGGATATCATTCTGAAAAGCGTATTCCAAAAACTGATACAGATTTCGTCTTATTTTATTTAAAACCTTTTCTTGTTCTTGATTAAAACCAAAAGTCAATACATGAATTCCAATATTGAAGTCGGGCACCGTACAAGTGAACTCAGCCCCCACCAAAACATCTATTCCTTTTTCTTGCAACGAAAAACAGGAACGGGCATTGTTGTGATTGGTGATGGTGATTGCATCCGCGTTGTTTTCTTTCAACATACGGATTAAATCTTCTGTTTCCAACCACGTTTCAGGGACTTTTAATATTCTCCCCAAAATTTCATCGGGCACATCGCTATTCAAATCATGGCAATGTAAATCTATTTTTAATAAATCTTTTGTGGGATATCTTTTGTCTTGCACGGTTTGAAACTCCGCTAACGATTGAATGATCTGCGATTGCAGATTGATAGTGCTTATGGGTAGTGATTTTTTCATGGTATTGGATTTGCATCAATTACATCGTTTTGAATGTTCAAAATTTGTAATTGAAATTTGAGAGCAAATGTAAATGAATTCTTTGGAATCAAACAAATATTTCTCGCCTTTTTTCATCTAAATGCTATAAACGGAAAAGGGGTTAGTATTTTTGGGGTAAACAGCATTTCTCGTTACTGAAAAAAACGCGAATAAGCATTTCAGTTCCTTTTGTAAATACTTAGTTGTTATCAAGTTCTTGTATGAAATTTTGAACGGATTGTTTTATTTGGTCACGAACAACAATGGTCTGTGCTATTTTCTCCTGATGTGTTCCTTCAAATTTCGATGGGTCATCAAACGACCAATTTATTATTTTAACCATGCCGGGGAATATCGGACAACTTTCTGCTGTCTTGGCATCGCAAACGGTGATAACATATTCAAATATTCTTCCTTGTTTGAAAAAATCAAACACATCGTTTACTTGGTTTGATGAAATGTCAATGCCTTCTTGCAACATGACTTCAACAACAATTGGGTTTAAGTTTCCTGGTTCCAAACCGGCACTCTCCACTTCAAACTGTCCATTGCCATACTCTTTTAAAAAGGCTTCTGCCATTTGACTTCGTGCCGAATTGTGAACACATAGAAATAATACTTTTGTTTTCATATACTTTTATTTTGATTAATTAATAAAACTGTTTTGATGGAATTGAGTTATATATGCCTTAATTGAATCTTGGAAATGTTTTATGGCAGACTCATTTTTGCAAACATTAAGGTTCTTAATCATTAGAAACCCCCAACAAATCCAACATAGTTTCCATAAAATCTGTTTTTGCTATTTCTGCTTTTTCGATACCTTTTTTATAAACCTCACAGGCTTTTTGATATTGACCGGAACTTTGAAACATTTTGCCAATCTCCAATAAATTATTGAAATAGCTTTCTTGCAACGAAAGCGCTTTTTCTTTTTCTGATAAAATAATATTCATAAGTGTTTAATTGTAAAATAATTGAAGTATGTATTAAAGAAACAGAAACGGTATTAATCATAGCAAGCTTGAAGCATTAGTCCAACAGACCAAGCATGGTACCTTGTATAGTATTTACAGCTTTTTCTGCATTTTCAAGTCCTTTTTTATAAACATCAAAAGCTTTTTGATGTTGGCCTGAATTTTCGAATAACAAGCCTAACTTAATTAAATTTTCGAGATAACTTTCTTGAACAGTAAGCAGATTTTCAAGCTCAACAAAACCATTTTCCATAAAGAATATATATTATAAATTATGGTTGCAAAAGTAATAGCGCAATATTACTTACATATTAAGGGAATATTATTTCTGTATTAAGAAATGAAAGATAAATAAGACTTGTCAAAAACAATCCCTCTAAATTAGTTCAAACTACAAAAAGATAAAAATGATTTACAAAAGCCATGAAAATACAATTACCTCGTTATATCCTTTAGGCTATAAATCTTTTTCAAATCATTAGTAAACTGGTTCGACTTAATACTTTCAAGGGCTACCTTATAGGAGATTCAGATTTTGCTTGATTGTTGAATTGTTTTCCTACTGTATTCGAATACGTATATTATGTTTACAGACATAAAAAAGCCAATGTCACAATATAATTATATCTAAATATCTATATAACAAATATATATAATTGTATTGCAACTATTCATGACACTATTTCAACTTAAAATAATGCTATATTTGGTAGAGATACCACTATGATTGGTTGAAATAGTGCTATATTAGGTAGGAATAGTGCTATATTTGGTGGGAATAGTGCTATGGCGGCTAGAGATAGTGCTATGGCGGCTAGAGATAGTGCTATGACGACTAGAGATAGTGCTATGACGACCAGAGATATCGCTATGCCGGTTAGATATACTGCTATGGAGAGAAAAATAGTACTATATTTGGTAGAAATAGTGCTATGGCAACTTGAGATAGTGCAATGCCGTGCCGAAATTTTTAATTCATAGATATGAAATCTAAAAAATTTCAACGTGTCATAATTAAATTTACATTATATTTTTTCAAAAATAATTTTCACATGAAAATATTTTGTACTTTTGTTGCAACCAAAAAAAATAATAATATGAAAAAAATTCTACTTCTATTATGCTTAGTAATGGCTATAAACATTACTGTTTCAGCCCAAGACTCAATAGTAACCTATAGGTTCAAAGTCAATAAAGATAGTTCGCAAACTTGGGGAAATGCTTACAATGTTGACAATATTGTGTTGAGAGATGCAACTTATCATCCTCTTTATGCTTACACATCAGGTGTTGATGGCAACTCTCCCTTAGATTATTGCCTTTCTTCCACAGTTTGGACACTTGGACTTGATTCACTAAAAAACTATTACACATCATTTGCAACTACTGCTTATACCAATATACTTGTATCGAGCCGGCAGAAATCATCCACAACAGGACCTCGCGATTTTAAGTTGCAATACAAAGTTGGTGCGCCGGGGACATGGGCAGATGTAACTGGCGGAACAGTTGTTTGTGCCAACGATGCTTGGATTTCGGGAACATTAACCGACATCGCGCTTCCTTTGGATTGCGATAATCAACCTTCGGTCTATTTACGTTGGGTGGTAAATACTAACACCTCAGTTGGTTTAGCGACAATTGCTGCTGCTGGCACATCTAGAATTGATAATATTGTTATTAAAGGAACTGCGATGGGTGTTGGCATCAAAACCAATGATTTGAACCAAAACATTAGTATTTATCCCAATCCATCGAATGGGAATTTCACTATTACGAATGCTTCAGAGAAATCTGTTTCTATCGAGATTATGGATTTAGTGGGTAAATTGGTATTTCAATCTCAATCGGCTGAAAGATATGTCAAACTTGATTTGGCAGATGTCAATAAAGGCGTTTATTTCGTCAGAATCACCGACCAATCGGGCAACAAAGTCGTGAAGAAACTTGTCATAAAATAAGACGTTTATAAAAGCGTTTAAAAGGATGTTTACTCAAATAAACATCCTTTTTTTTTAATTTATGCTGATGTTCCGAAAGATTTTTATCGTTGCGCTTTTGTTCCTTCAAAGTATTGCGCTTGTGTATTCTCAGGATAATAAGCCCATGCGGATAGAATTGGAGGCAATTTCCAACACCGAGAACTATCATATCATTCCTTTTGGCAGAAAAGGTGTTTTGTTGTTCTATCAAACGCAGGCATCCTTCACCGACCAAAACACCACTTGGTATTTCTCTTTATATGATGTGAACTTTAAAGAAATTTGGACCAAACAGTTTTCCGAGTCTCGATTTATGAAGTTGCGCCTTTTTGATAAAGACGAAACCAATCTGTATCTGTTTCTACAAAAAGCAGTCAATAAAAATCAGAAGGATGACTTTTCTATTGTAACTATAAACATACAGTCAGGCAGCATCAAAAGCACCAAAGGAATCAACCCCGATCATTCGGATGTCAATTCCTTAGTAGTCTATCATAATATGGCATATTGTTCGGGCGTCACTGTTCCGTCAAAGGGAGCAGAAATCGGGCAGATATTCTTTTCATTAACCTTGGTGCCTTTGTTTTCGGGAATTACCTTGTTGAAATATCACCCTTCCTTTTTTACGGTAAACTTGAATGGTGGTGAAATCAAGAGCATCTCCGAAAAGTTGAAAGGGCAAGCCTGGGTTGAGAGCATGGAATCCGATTCCATAAAAAATGCCATTCTCTTGACCATTAAAAATCATGTAGCTTCTCGCCAAAACTTAATGTATTTGAATCAATACGACCTTAGCGGTAGAAAGATGAGTTCCATAGAGCTGAATACGCAGGATAGCAAGCGCAAACTGAATACCGCGAAATTGTTAAGCGTGAATGATAGCACCAAACTCGTGCTTGGCACTTATAACAATAAAGTGAAAGGTTATGGTGCTAATGCCGCCAACAATGCTTTCATGGAGAGTTCTTCGGGCATTTTCTTTACCAAAGTAGTCAGTGGAGAACAAACGAACATAGCCTTTTATAATTTCTTCAATCTGAAAAGCTTCTATGCCACCTTGACGGATAGAAAAGCATTTCGGGTGAAGAAAATGGAAGTCCGTAAGAAATCCAAAGGCAAAGAAATTTCTCTCAACTATTCTTTGCTGTTGCACGATATTATTGTCAAAGATAATCAATTCATCTTTATTGCGGAAGCTTATTTTTCCGAATATCATAACGTGTCTTACACTACATACGATGCCTACGGCAGACCTACCACATCTTCCTACTCCGTTTTTGATGGATATAGATACACCAATGCCCTCATTGCATGTTTTGATAGCGAAGGGAAATTGTTATGGGATAATTCTGTGGAGATATCCAATATCTTGTCGAAGAAGCTTGACAATAGGGTGGAGACTTTGTTTGATGGTGATGATATTATTCTCACCTATAGCAGTGATGGCGAGATTGCCTCCAAGGTGATTCGCGGCAATGAAGTTATTGAGAACACTAACGTAACTCCAATTCAAACCAACTTCACGAACGATAAAGTGCTGTCCGATTATAACAGCGACATGGAATATTGGTATGATAATTATTTTATTTCTTATGGATATCAGAGGATAAAAAACACGAGTGTGGATAACAAATCGAAGCGAACGGTTTTTTATTTCAACAAAATAGTTTTTAACTAATTTACTTCTTTTCTTTTTTGTTTTCCCCGGGATGAAGTATTTCGTCCAAAACCGCTTCAATATTTCCACTTGGGAGTACGGCAGGGCATTGAATATATTTGCCATCAGCACCTATCAACACAAAAGAAGGGTAGGAATATACCCCGAATTTTTCTAACAAGTCATAATCATTATTGAAATGTAGAAATGTCCATTTATATTTTCTGTCACGAGCTAAATATGCCATATTAATATTCTCCCGATCAACTGAAATGCTAATAAACTCGACATCATCATGATACTTCTCGTACAGTTTTTTTATCAACTCCATTTCGTCATTACAGTCAACGCACCAACTAGCATAAAAATTCAAATATACTATCTTGCCCTTATAACTACTTAATTTAACCAAACTGTCGTTTGTATTACTTAAAGCGAAATCAGGTGCTGCAAATCCTTTGTCAAAATGCGTATATTGCCAAATCATATTTCTAGCAATGAGTTTATGCGTATCAAATTTGCTTGTGTTCGACAATTGCTTAAGAACTTCAAGAATAGCTTTCTTGTTGAAATTTGAAGAGGCAAACAATACATCCAATGTCTTCAGAAAAACAATCTCCCGAAGCTTTTCATTTTTCAACAAAGTATCCTTCCCTAAAACATCCAGAGCCTCAGCGCAACTTCGATTTGTGTTTACAGGGACCATCAAATCGCTTAAATTAACTTGAAGTGTCAAGTCTTCAAAATAATTATCAAAGAGATTGCTTAGAAAAGTCATATACTCAACGTTATCATACAATATGGGCTTCTGATAAATATAATCAATCAGTAACTTCCGATTATCATTATAATTGGTTAGCAATTTCAGTGATGCCAAACGATATTTCAAATAAGCATTAAAGAAGTCATTATTAGCTAACGCGAAGGTGTCCTTCATGGCAAGTAAAAAAGTATCCAATTTGTAAAGGATTCTTTGTGTTTTCATCCAAAATATATTGTCTTTGACGAAACGATTGTAATTAATATTGAGCCTTTGTATAAGCTTATTCAAATCGTTTTTATCAGCGGTCAAAACTTTAATGTAACACGTCAAGGGGTTGAGGTTGTAATTTATTCTATCAATCTTCTGATTGAAAATTAAGTTTTTTATTTCGATAAAAAGGTTTTGATTAGGTTCAATATAAAGCTCACCAGTGTAATATTCTATATGAATTATTGCGAGAGTTGTTGATGGGATTTTACATGTAAGCTCAAAGTTTCCGGCTGAATCTATCACAGTTTTAGCTAGTAGTTGTTCAGTAAACGTCAAATTGTCCGCATAAGATTTTATCGTGATAGTTTTGCCGCCTGCTTCCTTTGCTATACCTTTTATTATAACAGTCTGCCCAATAGCATTACTAAAAAACAATACCAATAAAAATAGCCTGAGATAAACAAGAAATGAATGAAACTTCATAATAAGTTTATTAGATAACGCCTATTCGCTATATTTTATTTTACGATTAAATTTTGATACGCTCAGGTATAAACTGTCTAATACCCCCCCCATTTCTGTAAATGTCACGAACCACTGATGAATTCAATGCATTATATTCTGGCAAAGCTAGTAAAAAGACAGTCTCAATTTCCGAATAGATTTGTTTATTCATCTGACCGATACCTCTCTCGAATTCAAAATCGGCGGACGTTCGCAATCCTCTTAGAATATAGGTCGAATGCTTGAAACGACAATAGTCTATCGTTAGCCCAACGTAAGAATCAATTTCAATCTGAGGATAATCTGAAAAAACCTCCATAAGCCATTGAATCCTTTGTTCCAATGAAAAAAGATATTTCTTTTCAGAGTTCACACCTACCGCCACTATTATAGTATCGAACAAACCTAAACTCCGAAGAATGACCGATTCATGACCTTTCGTTATTGGGTCAAATGAACCCGGGAAAACTGCAATACGTTTCATAAAATTATATTTTAGGCAAAACTACAAAATGTTTTTTACAAATAGCACGTCTTTTAATTCTTTTGAAAAAACAAGATTACATCTAGTCATCTTTAAATGGAGCGAAATAGGTGTTTTGCCATTTTATTATAATCTCTAAAGATTGTCAAACAATGGATAAAAAAATAGGATTTAGTATTAGCTAAATCCTATTTTTCAAAAACAATAAAAATGTTGTATTCTTATCAAGGAGCTTGCGTAAGTGCTGGATTTTTTGTAGATACACTTTCTGAACCTTGGTTTTGAGCAGTTGTTACACCGTGAATTAAAATCGGAACCATAACAGATTGTGTTACTTCGTTTGAAGCATAAGAAACCGTAAGTGGTGTGGACTTTTTATCAGCTTTAAAGTATAAACACGTATGATAATCTCCTGATGGAATAGGTTTGTTATGATAGCGTTGAACAATCACGATTTGTGATTCGCCTGGAGCCAAAGTCACTTTGCGGGGAAAGATTTTTAAATATAAATCAGCGGATTCATTTCCTGCATCAGTTTTATCTACAGGGATGTAACTGCCATCTTCTGCGAGTTTGTATTGAACAAAAGATATAGAATAAACCACTGTATCTTTTTCCGTATTCACTAAATTGAGTTCTTCTTTTTGTTTGGTATCATCGAACTCAATTCTTGGGGTAGTCGTTGTGCTTTGAGCCCATAACCTGAGGCTAGGACCTGACACAAGAACTAATAATATTAAAAAGAATCGTTTCATAATGTTGTTTATTTTGGATTGTTTTTGAAATTATCTGCCAAATTCATTTCAGCTTCTTTCGCCAACAAAAATTTCTACTTTTATAAATACAAAAGTACTACAAGGCGGAAAAATATCGTGTAGGACAATTCCTAAATTCGTGTAGGACATGTCTGATTTTAGAGTAGGTATAATCCTACACGCTTGTAGGACGCCATAATTTAGTATGCAGGTATTCAGGGTTCTGATTTTTTTTAGTATGTTTGCTTGATAAGAGCAAAAGTGAGGGTGAGAATAAATAGTGATAAAAAATGAAAAGCGGTGGTAGAAAATAATAAATTAGTTTGAAGAATTCTTATAAAAATTTAGAAAGGGAAAGTATAAATGAAAAGGTGTTGGAGGGATCTTTGAGATTCTAAAAATTGTCCATCTACACGTTTTCCGTTGGTAACAAATTCAACTTGATTGGACAGTTTACACAATTATAATCAAAGTTGGACTGCATTTTTTTCTGTCGCACGTGTGTGAAAGCATCATTAAAGAAAACGTCATAAAGTGAAGTGTTTTCGTTGAGTATTCCCATGGAGTTGTTATAATAGGAGCAGGGCAAAATTTTCTGTTGATCAACGATCATAATTTCATTAAAAGGGCGCAAACAAGATGCCTCCAATAAAAATCCGAAATCCTTATCCTCTCCTTTGGCATAAAACGTTTCTTTGGATTCAATGATTTCCTCATCTTGATTATCAGCCTTCACATTTCTAAAATCTGACAAATCCATGTTCACAATTCCATCAGACACATATACTTCTTCCGTTTCAAAAGGTTCAGGCAAGCGCACATCTAAATTATATTTTCGCGATTCATCCACTATCAATTGCCTAAAATAGTTGTATTTTGCTTTATTATTGCTAAGCATTTCCTCGTGTTCACTAAAATAGATATTGCCCACCACGTGTCTAAAGTCAATTATACCAACCCCCAATTCAGCACACATCACGACAAAGGCAACTGCTTCCTCGATATTTGAATTCATCAACACAAAATCCATAAATAGTAAGGGAAATGTTCGTTTAAATCGTTTTTTCAAATCGCGCAATGCCATTATATTGCTTAATATCAAATCATAATTGGCTCCCGCACGAATCTTCTCTAAAGTTTGTTTCTTCACACTGTCAAAGGATAATATTACGTGCGAACAGTTGTTTTCAATGATAATTTTCCTCGCCTTGGAATTTAGCAACATGCCATTGGTACACAACCCTATCTCCATGTGTGGATAATTCTGATGCAACATGCGCATAATATCGTCAAAATGCTTCGACATCAGCGGCTCAAATCCGCAGGAAAGCATGATGTGTTTCACATAAGGTGCAATATCATGCAAATAATGCTGCAATTCCTCGGCAGTAATAGCTTTTGTGGGTTGCGAATAAATTTCCTGCTCCTTGTAATGACACATGATGCATTTCAAGTTGCACTTATTGGTGATATCCATCCGAACAGTAAGCCAAGGATGCGTCTTCAATGTCTGCTTAAACTTCTGCTCAAGTAAAGATTGAGTAGCAATAGTTTCATGTTTTTCATCATCCACCTCAATTTCTCTAATCTCCGATGGATTGAGGTCTAACATTAGTGGGATTTTTTTTGATATGCCATCAGATAATTCCACCACAACCTCTAATTCCAAGCCTCCACGCAAATCAATTGCTTCCTTTTCGGCTATGATGCGAAATCCGCTATGATTATTATCCGAAAACCCCTTAAAATGTTGTGCCACATCTGCCCTCAACAAACCGTAATCGAAATGATAGCCTGCTGAATCTGCGTTGACAACTCGTATATTTATAATTTTATGAAAACACAACAGCCATCCCTCAATTTGATTCGACTGTAGCACATTATCCGCTTTGGCAGGAAAATCAATGCAATATAGGAAGTTGATTATCATAAAAAGCCTATCTTATTTTAATCCGAAATTATGTACACCTAACGAAAGATTCGGATTATAACATGGGTCGTTCTCCACATAGTTTTTCCATTTCTTTCTAAAAAGATTCACTTCTTTGACGTGTTTTTTATAGGATTCGCTTGTACTGTGTGGATGTCCACGCGACATAGATTCGTAGTGATACAACTCACAATGGGGGACATATAAGTTGCGATAGCCCGCTTCAAGCACCTTCAAACAAAAATCCACATCATTATACTCTGTGCCAAAACTTTCGTCAAAGCCACCTACTTCATCAAAAACTTTTGTACGCACCATAAAACAAGCACCGGTAACAGCAGAATAGGTGTTCAATATGTTTACATAATTAAAATAACCCGGACCCTCACGGTCTTCGCCAACCAAGACATGACCTGCTGCGCCTCCAAGCCCAATAATCACCCCTGCATGTTGAATCGTATCATTGTCATATAAAAGCTTAGCTCCTACCACGCCCACTTCTTTCCGTTGCGCATGTTCCATCATCGCTTCTAGCCAATCAGGAGTAATCACTTCCGTGTCATTATTCAGCAAAAGCAAGAATTCGCCCGTTGCATGTTTTCTTCCTAAATTAATCAAACGAGAAAAATTGAATGCTTCTTTGTCTTGAATACATTTAAAAGAAATAGCATTCTGTTTTGTGTATTGTTTCACTAAATGAAAGAATTCCTTTTGGTCGCTGTTATTATCAATCAAAATGATTTCAAAATTTCGATAGGTTGATTTCTTTTCAATGGATCTTAAACACTTCTTTAATAGCTCTGCTTGGTTTTTGGAAGGAATAATGATGCTCACCTTAGCGTTTCTATTCACCAATCCGAAACGAATACTATACCCCCTGAAACTATCTAAGAAATCGACCGTAGCTTCCATGCCGCGACGTCTCATGGCTTCGGTGAGTGCCATCTGAGCTGCTCGATATGCATAAGGCTTCACAGCTTCGCTCATGGCGGCACTTTCGCTGTGGATGCGCCAATGATACAGCACTTCAGGGATATGAATCACATTATTATAGATTTCTGTGTAGCGTAAAATCAAATCATAATCCTGACTGCCTTCATAGCCCACGCGCCATCCACCAACATCACGAAGTTGTGCAGTTTTGAATACACACACATGACCAAGATAGTTTCTAGAAAGCAAGTTGTCAGGACACCAATCCGGTTTGAAATGTGGGTCGGAATGCAATCCCCATTCATCAATTTTATCCTCGTCAGAATAAATCAAGTCAGCGCCGCCTTTTCTGTTGATAGCTTTGGCTATTTCATAGAGCGCATCTTCGCGCAGAATATCATCATGATCCATCAACACAGCATATTCACCTGTTGCTAATTCGAGTGCAGAGTTTGATGCGCGTGAGATATGTCCGTTTTGTTCTCGATACACCACTTTGATGCGTTGATCTGCTTTGCAATATCTTTCAAGGGTTTCTCTGATTTCAACGTCCGTAGAATTATCATCAGCAATACATATTTCCCAATACTCATAAATCTGACCAATAATCGAATCTAATGCTTTTGTAAACAAATCAATTCGAGGATTATACACAGGCATCACAATGCTAAACAAAGGGCGTTGATTGAAGCTATTGATACTTCTTTTGTGTTGTTTGATGATTTCTTTGTTCAACCTTTTTCGCATCAGATATTGCGAATAGTGAGCCGTCGTGGCAAGATAATTTCCCACCACTTCAATGATCACCACCTTACGAGTTTCGAACATAAGATATAGCGTACGAAACACTTTGGTCAGAAACAAGCGAAAAATGCGTCCGCCGCGTTTGAAGATATATTGAAATAAAATAGTAAAGAAGTTTCGCTTCTTTCCTTTATTTACATTTGATCGGAGTCTGCTAAGATACAAATAGAAAAACTTTCGGAGTTTTACTAAGGTGCTGTTTTCGAGTATAGCCAATTGTTGAATCAACTTGTCCATGCTTCGCAAAGCCGTGTCAAGCTGTTTGTTCAATTCCTCTATCTCTCTTGATGCTCGCTTAAACTGTTTTTTCCAATAATGTGGGTCGCCTTCATCTCCCAAATCAGATGAATCAACGGATTCATTCAGTTTTAGTTTATCCTTTTCACGGTCTTTTTTACCCTGCATATTATATTCGCTTCGCATCATGTAAATGCAAAAATACTAAATTTATAGAAAGTAGAAGATTAATGTACAACAAAAAAATGTTAATCAAGGTTAACGGGAGTTCTATAAATTGCTTTTTCATCGTTGGACTTTAATTTTTAAAATGCTCATTTACCTTAGTAAACTCCGCTTTTAAAAATCTTGTCCGCCTCGAAAAATCTAATTTATAGAATCCCTCTTGCGTCTTGTTATCTTCAAAAAAAAGGATAAGTACATTGCAGTTGTATTCATCCTTTTGCAAATGATATTTGTCTTTTATACAAAGACATCCGAAAAACTACTCAATCACATGTGTCCACCCAAACGTATCAGGCTCATCACCATATTGTATGGCACGCAAACGATTGTATAATTTCGTGGAAACCGGACCTGCATTACCATCAGGGCAATATTCATATACGGCTCCTGTGTCACGATCTTGTATCTTTTTGATAGGCGAAATAACGGCAGCAGTGCCGCATGCACCCACTTCGTCGAAATCGGCTAATTCTCCGACAGCTATGGAACGCAACTCAACCTTCATGCCCATATCTTCAGCCAAAGCACGCAGACTCATGTTGGTGATTGATGGCAGAATAGATTTTGATTGTGGTGTGATGTAACTATTTCCTTTTATGGCAAAGAAATTGGCGGGACCCGCTTCATCAATAAATTTTTTTTCATGGGCATCTAAAAAGATAGCAGTGGCATAGCCTTCTTTGTGTGCACGTTGTCCTGCAATCAAACTTGCCGCATAATTGCCACCCACTTTGATATGTCCTGTTCCCAAAGGAGCAGCGCGATCAAAATCTCGAATAATTTGCACATTCACCGGTTTGAATCCTTCTTTGAAATATGGACCAACGGGGGTAACAAAAATCATAAATAAGTATTCATCAGCAGGCTGCACACCTACTTTGGGTCCTGAACCTATCAACAAAGGTCGAATATACAACGAAGAACCGGTGTCTTGGGGTGGTACGTAACCTATGTTAAGGTTCACCACAAGTTCCATGGCTTCTTTGAATAATTCAGTAGGAACGGGTTGCATCATAATACCTTCTGCCGACCTGTTGAGGCGTTTGGCGTTTTCTTCCCAACGAAAAACGCGAATTTTATCATCTTTACATCTGAAAGCTTTCAATCCCTCAAAAGCCTCTTGTCCATAGTGCAAACACGTGGCTGCCATGTGGATGTTAACGGTTTCGGACGAGGATACTTCTAGTTTGCCCCATTGTCCATTGCGCCAATAGCAGCGCACATTATAATCGGTTTTTTGATAACCGAACGGAAGATTTTTCCAATCAATATTTGACATAATTATTGCTCTCTCTTTAGTGAATAAAAACGGGCAAATTTATACATATATTCAATACAAAAAGTAATCTGTATGAAATTTTTTTATAGGAATTTCAATTGCATTGATTTTCTTATTCTTATACATAAAAAAAGACGGGTTTTAGCCCGCCTTTCTAGTGATTTGTTTGCGTTTTATTACGAATTTATACCCATTCTTCTTGAAGAATTTTACCACTTATGCCGATGACAACCGCTTTGATGGGCACTTTGCGTGTAGCTTTCTGCATAGCAGCTTTTGTCATTTGTAGAATACCTCCGCAGCAGGGGACTTCCATCATCAATACCGTGAGGGTATTCACATTGGCATCGTCAATCATTGCAGTGATTTTTTTCTACATAGACTTCCATGTTTGAATCCAATTTCGGACACGCGATAACCAAGGATTTCCCTTTCAGGAATTCGTTGTGGAAATTGCCATACGAAAAAGCGACGCAATCGGCTGCTACAACCACATCCGCATTGCGAAAGTAGGGAGCATTCGGATTGACCAAATGCAATTGTATGGGCCATTGGCGCAATTGTGAATCAACCACGGCATTGTTAGCTGTTGCTGTTGAAGTTTCTTCTTGCCTCATGTCCATCATTTTTGAACCCGGGCAACCACCATGATGGTGTTCATTTTGATTGTTGTGTGTTTCCATTTTAAACTCATTTATAATTTCTGAATAAATATTTTGTTCTGACAAATAGGTAATCGCTTCTTTCACGTATCCCAACTCGTTGTGTTCGCGCAGATGGCGCAAATGAGCCAAAACAGTGAGCTTTCCTTCTTTTGAAATCCGTTCGATAACTTTCAATTCACTGTAAGGTTCAGCTTCACGTTCCTCTAATATAATAGCTCCTTCGGGACAATCGCCTATGCAGGCGCCCAAGCCGTCGCAAAACAGTTCGCTGATTAGGCGAGCTTTGTTGTCAATAATTTGAAGTGCGCCTTCGTGACATCCCATGACACAAAGCCCACATCCCGTACATTTTTCTTCGTCAATTTTAATAATTGTTCGCTTCATTTTTGTTGTAATTTTAAATAGGTAATCAAGTACCCAAAGGTATATATAAATACGGACATAGAGCACATATAGTATTCGTATTTCGTTCTAAATTATAAATAACTAAAAAACAGCTATCAGCAATATTAATTTATAAGCATTTTGTTGAAAAGAAGGTGGATTTTGATGAAATTCCTGCTTGAATTCTGTCAAAAAAACATCATATTTGGAAAGATAGCGGAAAAAAGCTTGCAAAATCGTGTCTGTTTTCACGATTTCAAACTGCAGCAATCATGCAGTTGGGGTGATGTAATCGCTCAGTTTTTGAGAGGCAAAATAATCGTGAAGTTCGGTGGTCACCTTGTGAACAATTCCATTCATCAAACATTTATCCATAGGGCAAACTTGATTTTCAAAAGGACAATCATTTAAGGACATTTCTCCTTCAATTAACTCATATATATTCAAGAGTGTGATTTCATGGGCAGGTTTGCCCAACACAAAACCCCCCGACGAACCACGAGTGGATATAACATAATTGTTTTTCACCAAACGTTGCATGACTTTGGCAATATGATTTTTTGATGCACCCGTCAACTCGGACAGCGTTTTGACGTTTGTATTATTTCTTTGTGATTTTGCAATGATTACCATAACATGAATCGCAATAGACGCTGCTTCGGAAATACCTACGATACGAGCCATAAGGAATAGTTTTTGTTATATATAATATATGGTGTGTTTGTTTTCATACTAGAGGATGCCGATGCGCATGATATTTGACATCAAAGATATAGACTTCTGTAAAGTAAAAGTCAAGCTTGAGGAAGCAGAGGACAAAGGGCGCATAGGGTTATTTTATTTTTCGCAATTGGTTTGATAATATTTTTTGGCAGCTTTGTCGCCCAAGGCGGCGGCTTTGCTGATGTCTTCGCAGGATTCATGTTTGCGTCCTGCGTTGAGTTTGGCGATGCCACGATTGAAATAGGCATCAGAACTTTGTGGTTGCAGGGTAATCACCACGGTGTAGTCGGCTATGGCAGCATCAAATTCGTTCATTTCGTTATGAATAAATGCCCGATTGTAGTATGCATCTGCGTAGTTGGCATCAAAATGTATGGCTTTGGTGTAGTCCTGCATGGCGCGGTCGGGTTGGCTGATCAAATCATAATCGAATGCCCGATTGAAATAAGCTTTCGCCTGCGTGGAATCTAAAGAAATCACGGCAGTGTAAATCTTTATCGCCATATCATATTCTTCCATTTGGTCATAGAGACTTGCCAACGCCATGCGTCCGGCTATGTTGGTGGGATAGGTAGCAATAAATTTGCCGAAATCTTTCAGCGCTAGGGAGTCGAGCCCTTCCCTTTGATAGATAAGCCCCCGTTGATAGAAAGCCGTGGCAAAGTCGGGCTTGACGGCTAGGGCGGCATCAAAATCGAGCAGCGCACTTTTGTCTTTTTCCATGCGCGCATACACCAAACCGCGATTGAGCAAAGCATTGATATCTTTGGGATTCAGCGACAAGACTTTGGTGTAGTCCGCAATGGCATTTTGGTCTTGATTCAATTTTTCGTAAGAGATGGCGCGATTGAAATAGGCATCGGCATAGTCGGCTTTGAGGGCTATCACTTGGGTGTAGTCGCTCACCGCACCCGCAAAGTCGTTGCTTTGGTATTTGGTGAAAGCACTAACAAACAGGGCGTCCACTGTTTGGCTATATGTTTTTGAGCTTATCAAAAATAATATAATGACTAATAATAGGTGTGAGCGTTTCATTTGAAATAATTTCGGCAAAGTTACTATAGATTTTTAAATAGGCAATCAAATACCTATTTATTTTTTTAATTGTTTTTTGGAGGGGGAATGGGGAAGCGATTAGGCATTGAGGATTAGGGGGATTAAGGGTCATATAATAGAGAGATGTGTAGCAAAAAACGAAATTTACAGTAAATAAATATGTTACGTTTTTGATGTTGCAGTATATTATCAAAAAAGTTGATTTATTATGTGAATAAAATGTTTTTATTGTAATAAGAAAAGATGACAAAAAATTCATATAAACCGATAAATATCAGTGACATTAGCGTACTTGGATTGATATAATTTGTAATTTTGCCATTGTTATAAGCAATAAAATAAGTAATTCAATTTTATAAACATTTAAAACCATAAAATCATGACAGATATTAATACAGATATCTCAGTTGCTGCAGTGCAATTAGTTTCAAAGAGACCGGTGCATGTTGCAGACAACATTACAATTTTTAGTACTACTTTAGATAAATTGGAAAGCAGCGGCGACAATCTTGTTAAGCCTGCTGACATGATTATTTATCGTGGTAACGTCACCACCTTAAGCACCTGTCAAGATGATATGAGAGGTGGTGCTGACGATAAAAAACCCAAGAGAGACAAAGCTTATAGCGTATGTTTTGGCGACAACCGGACGAATATGCTTAAAGTTGAAGGAGCCTTGATTGGCATACCTAACCCTATGGATAAGGAAGCCCTAATCTTGAGAAATGGTTATGGAGTGGGAAAAGAACATGGTCCGATATCCAATCCGGATATTAGCATAAAAAATAAGAAAAACCAACCGGGCACTGTTGTTGCTAAAATAAAAAGCCCTAGCAAGACCAAATCGTATTCTGTTGATTGGCAAAGCAGCACAGATAATGGTGAGACATGGACACCCCATAATTCTACTCCTGTTTGTAAACGGGAACTAAAAAACATGCCTTTAGCTTCACAACTGATAGTGCGCGCTAGAATTACGATTGGAAGCAACGACCCTGAAGGTTGGAAAGTTTCTAGTACTTTAGTAGTAGGAGCAGTATAGCAGCTTCATCGCTCTGTTTAACTTCTTAGATATAATTGTGGTAGGTGTTTCATAACGCGAAACACTTTCTTCCAATTATGGAAGAGCCGATTCCGTTCATGACGGGGAAGATTCCATTCGTGACGGAGCAGATTCCGTTCATGACGGGGAAGATTCCGTTCATGACGGAGCAGATTCCATTAACGACGGAGCTGATTCCATCAACGACGGAGCTGATTCCATTCGTGACGGAGTATCCTCAAAATATCTAGCAGCAATAGTTGATTTATTTATAGCGATATGATTAAAAATATGTATCTTTGTGGGGGATTTGTATCAGCAAATAATATATTAATTGATTCGGAAATATTTTTAACTACTTCAATTAAATAATTTGAAGTGGATCATAAAGATGATTTTGAATAAAAAGTTGGTGTTGCTGTTATTGAATCTCTTCAATATTATAAACTAAAAATAAATTATTATGAAAGACAAATCAACGTATTTAGTAATTGTCGTATTCCTTATTTTATCCACTATTAGTTCAACGATATTTAGCCAAGTTTCTCCAAAAGAAAAAAGTACAAATAAAAAAGTTCAGCAAGTGTCAAATAAGGCTATTCAAACTGATAGTACAAGAAATAATCACTCTAACAGTCAACCTATTGTAAAAGGAAAAACAACTCATATTGCGAAAGCCGGAAAATATCTTAAATTCCCGGTTGATTCAAGATTTTTAGCCATGTGGAATAAATTTGGAGGGCTTAACGGGTTTCTAGGCAGTCCGACAGGCAAAACTGATGGAAATTGCCAATACTTCGAATATGGAGTTATGGAAGTTTCACCCAACATTGGGAAAGATGTCGTGCTTATACTATATAATACACCATGCGATGTGGTATTTTTGTGGGGATCCACTACTCCCTATAATTATGATAGATGGATTGTAAGATGGTGGAAAGATGCTAATCCGAGTAATAGTCATCAAGAGGACGTGCCAAATCATAGTGACCGTATGAATGGGACATTTACAACCTCAAGAGGATTTACAGACTATTCTATAATATCTTTTATTGTTGAAGGAGTTGATTTATCCCTTGAGGGAAGTAATGCGAAACAAGGATGGTCATCACAAATAAGTATCTCTACAAAGAAATTTAGAGATAAACCGGTTCAATGTGATGAAAAGCCTTTTTAGCAGCATTGAGATCTGTCCTTTCAATTCACCCCATCATCCATGACGGTCATCAAATCCCCGCCCCATCTTCGAACACTTTCAGGCTATCTTTATTTTGAAGCACCTTAGAGTTGGGCGCAAGGTTGTCGGTCACCCAAATATTGCCTCCTATCACGGAATTCTCCCCTATGGTGATGCGCCCGAGGATGGTGGCATTCGCATAAACAATCACATTATCTTCTAAAATAGGATGGCGGGGAATATTCTTCATAGGATTGCCATGTTCGTCCATTGGAAAACTCTTCGCACCCAAGGTAACGCCCTGATACAAGCGAACATTTTTGCCAATAACGCTAGTTTCGCCAATCACCACCCCGGTGCCATGGTCAATAAAAAACTGTTCGCCGATGCTCGCGCCGGGATGTATGTCAATGCCCGTCTTTGAATGAGAGATTTCGGTCAGCATACGCGGAATCAACTCTATGCCAATCTTTAGACATTGATGCGCTATGCGATAATACGTTAGGGCAACAATGCTCGGATAGCATAAGATGGTTTCTTCATGATTTTTAGCCGCCGGATCGCCATTGAAAGCAGCAATCACATCCGTTGACAAAAGATGTTTGATGGTGGGAAGCTGCTCAATAAACTGTTTTGCCATCAGTTCGGCTTTTTTCTCACAGGTGCTGCATTCCGAAATAGTGTTGCTACACGAAAAGCAAAAACCCCTCTTAATCTGTTCCTCTAACAGCTTTTGAATCACTTCCAATTTATGGCTCACATAGCTCTTAAAAGTATGCTGATGCTGCTCATAATGCCCATAAAATCCAATAAAAAGAATTTCTTTTAGCGCATCAACAATAGTATTTAATGTATCTATGGAAGGTAGCGGAGAGTTAAAGTTGGTGTTGTGATACAATACCTTATATTTACTGTTATTGCACAAATCATCCGCAATAGCATCATAAAACATGGATTCATTTTCCATGCCGTTTACAGATTGAAGTTATACAAGTCGGTGCTCAGATAGCGCTCTGCCGTATCGGGCAAAATCACCACGATTAACTTTCCTTTGTTTTCTATTTTATATGCTTCTTGAATGGCTGCCCATGCCGCGGCTCCTGATGAGATGCCACAGAGGATGCCTTCTTCTTTTATCAATCGGCGAGCGGTTTGATGGCATCGTCGTTGCTCACTTGCGTGATACGATCAATAATGGCATTGTTCAATATATCAGGCACAAAGCCTGCGCCAATACCTTGTATTTTATGAGGAGACGGTGCGCCACCCGACAGAACAGGGGAAGCTGATGGCTCCACAGCAATGCTTATCAGTTGTGGTTTGCGACTTTTTATCACCTCCGATATACCTGTGATTGAACCACCTGTTCCCACGCCCGAAACAAGAATGTCAATATTTCCATCGGTATCTCTCCAAATTTCTTCGGCAGTAGTTTGTCTATGAATCTCAGGGTTGGCAGCGTTTTTGAACTGTTGTGGCATGTAAGAATCGGGAGTGGCTGCCACCAATTCTTCAGCTTTCGCAATGGCACCTTTCATGCCTTTGGGAGCTTCGGTCAACACGATTTCTGCGCCAAAACCTTTTAAAATATTTCTGCGTTCCACGCTCATACTTTCGGGCATGGTCAATATCAAACGATAACCTTTCACAGCACAGGTAAACGCCAAAGCAATACCTGTGTTGCCGCTTGTAGGTTCAATAATGGTGGTTTGTTTCGTTATCAAACCTTTTTTTTCGGCATCTTCTATCATTGCCCAACCGATTCTATCTTTCACGGAAGAAGCAGGATTGAAGAATTCGAGCTTCGCAACCACTGTTGCATGAGCGTCTTGTGTAACGCGATTCAAACGAACCATGGGTGTGTTTCCGATTAGTTCGCCTATATGATTTGCAATTTTCATAGTATTAGTTTTTATATTATAATTACAAAGGTAATACTATTTTGAATAAATATAAATAAGATTAAGAAAATTTAACATGGGGATGCGATAGAGATAGGAAGAATTATGCCCTCAAACTTCTTATTTACAAATCTCTTTCATAGCATCAGCAGGTACAGGATAACCTAAATTGCCTGCTTGTTTGATATCCATACAAGCCGAATCAGCTATGCCTAAGAAATATCTTGCCAAACCACGACTATAGATAGCTTGGGCATAGTCGGGTTTCAGGGTGATGGCTTTGTTATAGTCCATAAGAGCATCTTTGTATTTTTTTTGATTGTAGGAAACAACCCCTCGGTTAAAGTAGGCTAAATGATAATTAGGGTCCAACGAAATAACTTTATTGAAGTCGAGCAAAGCTTTGTCGTAGTTTTGTGCATATAAATAGATGTCGCCACGGTTGATATAAGCTTCTAAATAGTAGGGGTCTAACGCAATAACTTTGCTATAGTCACTCAGGGCTTTGTCACTTTCTTTTAGGTCCATAAAAGTGTTGCCACGATTATAATACGCATTGATGTAGTTGGTGTCCATTTCAATGGCTTTGGTGTAATCATCAATGGCAAGATTGTATTTTTTATCTTTTTTAAAAAGTGCTGCTCTGTTATTGTATGCCATGACGTATGAAGGATTCAATTCAATTGCTTTTGTATAATCTTTTAATGCCTGATCATGATTTTCTGCCATTTCTAGTACAACTGCTCGGTTATAATACGGTCTAGCTTTATGTGGAGATTTCAAAACCACATCATTCCATAACGTCACTCTATCTTTCCAAACGGCGTTTCTTGCAAATGTTAAATACGAATTGGAAACTACGATGATGGCAAAAATAGCGATAGCAACGTATTTGAATTTTTTCCAAAGTAAAATGTAAAGCCCTGAAGTAATGATAAGAAAAAACCCAAAGGATGGCAAATAGGTGCGATGTTCGAACATCACATCCTGCAAAGGAATGATACTCGATTCAATGGATATGGTGATAAAAAACCAAAAGAATCCAAAGGAAAGTATTCTGTATTTTTTAAAGGATAGAATCCCAACTGCAATTAACGCCAAAAGAAACAACAAACTAAGGATGGTCCTTATCTCGAAGAAATGATAGGCGATGGGGAAATCATGATCTAAGTTTTGATTGATGGGTAGAAACAAAAGTTGGATATATTTCAGGATAACGCCAAACTCTGTGAAAAGATAATTCAATGAAGTTAGGCTATAGGTATAGCCATTCGAAGGAGGTATGGGTTTAAAGATGCTAAAGGAGAAATTGAAAAGAACGAAGACGATAAAACCTATCAATGCTGTTATGGATAATAAAAGACGATAATCTTTTAAATTTATATGTAGTTTTTTTGTTTGCAGAAAAAATATCTCGAGCAAAATAATCACAAACGGCAGTGTGAATGCATTTTCCTTGCTGAGCATGGCAGCTACTGCCGAAAGAATAGAACCCGCTAAGAGGAAGTATTTATTTTTTTTGTTGAAAGTTGGTATTCGGAATTTCAGATACAAAGCAACGGAAATTAAATAAAACATGGCTGCCATAGATGCCATCCTTTGAACGATATAAGTAACACTTTGGGTTGCCAAGGGATGGGAAACGAACAATAAAGCCGCTATCAGCGCTATTTCTTTTTTATGTTTGATGATAGGATTGTTGGCTAAGGTGGGGCTCGAAAATAGTTGTAAGGTGAGCCACCAAACCAAACACGCATTGATAAGATGAATAATGAGATTGACCAAATGATAATACCACACATCCAATTGGTTGAAATGATAATTTATGGCGAAAGACAATACGCCCAAAGGGCGCATAGGATAAAAATTCCACCAAGCATGCACATCCGACAAATTCCGAATGCTTGTGTTGTTCATGATGTTTTGCAAATCGTCCAATTCAAAAGGGCAGTTAAAAGAGTTGGAATAAATAAGAATCCCCAATACGGTAATGACCGCTAATCCAAGCAAATTAAAATAGTTATTTGCATTCGAAAGCTTTTTGGATTTCTGAAATTGTTTAGTCGCTTGAATTCTAATATTTGTATCTTTTTTCCCTTTTGTTTTTCCCATAGTAAGTTTGTTTACTTAAGTTGTTTGCAATGCAAAATTACGATTTTTTTATTTATTGCACCATAATTTTATAAGAGCGCATAAAAAATTTTTACGCATTTTTTTATTGAAAAATAATTTATGTAAAAAATTTTAGTTACTTTAGCAGACTGATTTCACCTCACAAATCTATTATATAAGCTTAGTTCCTAAATCTATTTTAAAAAACAAACAGTTATGAAAAAAACATTTATTACGCTTGCTCTTATTTTGGTTTCTGCCACGGCAATCTTTGCCCAAAAATCAGCTTACTTCGGTTCTGCCACTTTTGTGACCGAAGAGGGAGAAAATTTTACGCTTTATATCAATAACGCAATTCAAAATGCAAAACCTGCACCCAGTGTGAAAGTGGAAGCACTTGCAGATGCATTCATTGGAGTGAAGATTGTTTTTGAAAACACAGCCATCCCAGAAATAAAAAAAACCATCATGCGTGGCGGGATTGATTGTTTCTTTTCCATTCAAAAGAACAAAAAAGGAGAATATGTAGTGAAAACAAAAAGTTGTGTGGGCGCTTTCGCCAATGCGCAAACCACCACGACAACAACAGCACCAACAAGTCCGCAGGAAGCTGCAGGAATAACCACCACCACGCAATCAACTGCGGCACCTTCAGGTCCCATCAAAGCCACCATCACCGACAATATGATTTCGATAGGCGATGCACGCAGATTTTGGTTTCACAAAGGTAGAACACCCGGAAATATGCCGCAGCCTATCATAAAAATGACACAGCCCGAAGGTGCAAAAGTGACTATCACCTATGATGATAACAGCGAAACCTATTCTTCTGAAATCCCATTTGTTTATGAAGTGAAAGACTATAACAACAACAATTCATATTTCAAGGTAACCGTAGATGAAGGAAACGGCAAAGTGTGGTATTTCCGTTTACAGAATGGCACCAGCTACCAAATCACCATTGATACCAACGCTTTCGATTAAGTCCTTGTTGAAGCAAAACATGTTGTCTAATTCAAAATGCTGACCACAATAAACACCCCATGAAATCCATTATAATCTATTAATTATAAAAAATGAAGTCTATAAAAAACATAACGCTGACATTACTTCTTTTTGTTTGCATCTCGAGCCTGAATGCGCAAATCTTCGACCCCGTGAAGTGGTCATTTTCGTCAAAGAAAATCTCGGAGACTGAAGCAGAAATCTATTTCACGGCAAAGATTGACAAAGGATGGCATTTGTATTCGCAACATATTCCGGAAAACGGTCCCATTCCGACCACCTTTACCATAGAGAAAAACAAAAACTATCAACTGACAGGCAAAATTCTCGAACCGAAACCCATCGTAGAAAACGATCCGAATTTTGATATGGTATTGAAATTCTTTGCCACGAAGGCTGTTTTCACACAGAAAATAAAGCTGTTGACCGACAAAGATTTCTCCATCAAAGGAAGTTTGAATTTCATGTGTTGCAATGATGTGAGTTGTTTGCCTCCAAAGGATGTGCCTTTTACCATTAAAATTGACAATAGCACGGGTAGCGTTGAATCCACAAAAACATCCGACTCCCTTGCCGCCGACACCGGCGCAAAGAAGGTCAATGCGACCGTGATTACACCTAAAAAAGATTCCATTTCCGCAGAAAGTATCGCAACCGATACATCCGACTTTGACAAGATGGGTTTGTGGGGTTTATTCTTTTTTGCCTTCTTGGCAGGCTTGACTGCTCTGGTCACTCCGTGTGTTTTCCCAATGATACCCATGACGGTTTCCTTTTTTATGCACGAAGGCGAATCGCGCGGAAAATCTATCTTCAAAGCCTTGGTTTTCGGATTTTCAATCATCTTAATATATACGTTGATAGGGACAGTAGTTGCCGTTACTTTGGGCGTTAACTTTGCAAACTTCTTGAGTACGCATTGGTTTCCCAATATATTCTTCTTTCTTATTTTTGTGGTGTTTGCTGCTTCCTTTTTTGGGATGTTCGAAATCACCATGCCGAGTTGGGCAATAAACAAAGCCGATAAACAAGTGGATAAAGGCGGCATATTAGGTTCGTTTTTCATGGCATTCACCTTGGTGTTGGTTTCTTTTTCCTGCACGGGTCCTGTGGTGAGTTATATATTGGTGAAATCAGCAAGCGGACAAGTGCTCGAGCCTATCATTGGCATGTTGGGCTTTTCAATTGCCTTTGCGTTGCCCTTCACCTTGTTTGCATTTTTCCCTTCGTGGTTAAATCGTCTGCCGAAATCGGGTGGTTGGCTCAATGCGGTGAAAGTGGTGCTTGGTTTTTTGGAGTTGGCTTTAGGTTTGAAATTCCTGAGCATCGCCGACCAAACCTATCATTGGGGCATCCTCGATCGCGAAGTATATTTGGCACTTTGGATAGTAATATTCACCTTGATGGGATTCTATTTGTTGGGAAAGATAAAATTTGTGCACGACAGCGAAGTGAAACATGTGGGCGTTGGGCGATTAGCCTTAGTCATCATCACCTTTTCTTTTGTAATCTATATGATACCCGGAATGTTTGGCGCACCTTTAAAGGTGTTGTCGGGCTATATTCCACCACAACAATCCTTAGATTTTGATATCAATAAAATCGTTCGCGAAAACTCCACAGCCAACACTATCGCCACCGAAGTGTGCGAAGAATCCAAATACAGTGATTTCTTAGATTTGCCTCATGGATTGAAAGGCTATTTTGATTTTGAGCAAGGCGTTGCCTGTGCTCGCAGTCAGAATAAACCTGTTTTTATTGATTTCACAGGGCATGGTTGCGTCAATTGTCGCGAAATGGAAGCCAATGTTTGGTCAGACCCCAAAGTGTTGAATATCCTCAGAAAGGACTATGTAATCATCACCTTATACGTAGATGATAAAAAGGAATTGCCTAAAGAAGAATGGGTGCTCTCGAAATATGATGGCGGATTGAAGAAGACCTTGGGCGCCAAGTTTGCTGATTTTCAGGCGTACTTTTTTAATGCAAATGCGCAGCCTTTTTATGTTTTGTTAGATCCTTTTGTTGAGTTGAAAGATAAATCTGTTGTGGATAAGGCAAAATTGACCAACACCAAAGCCTATGATTTGAATGTGGAACATTTTGTAAACTTCCTGAAAGCAGGTTCCGAAGAATTCAGCCGACGTCATCCCGCTCAATAAAGCTCTTTCATTGGATCCCAAAATACAGCATCGAAGTTCTGTATTTGGTCGTCTTCTATTTTTATGCCTTCGCTTTCTAACAGTTCTTGCATCAAATTGCTGCCGCCAAAATGATGCTTGCCACTGAGCAAACCTGTTCGGTTCACGACCCGATGCGCCGGAACTTGAAGTTTCTGTGAGTGCGAACTGTTCATTGCCCATCCTACCATACGTGCCGAGCCTTTTGTGCCCAAATATTCAGCAATGGCACCATACGAAGTCACCCGTCCGTAAGGAATCAAACGTGCAACAGCATACACCTTTGCAAAGAAAGAGTCTTCGTTTTCAGAATTTGCTTTCACTTTAAACGTGTAAGGAAAAGTTCAGATAACAGATAGGGTGTCCTTCAGCCCGAAAGATAGATTCGTAATGCGTTTGAATCTGCGTCAACTCATTATCAATTCCCGAATGGTACAAATCATGCGTTTCGAAATGCAGCAGATGTCCGTTTTCTTGAATAGTTTCCAAAGTGAAATCAAAGAAAGGAGCGTTGTCTGTTTTCAGATGGATGAGGGCATTCGGTTTTAGGATATTTTTGTAGCGCATCAAGAAACGTTGACAGGTCAGTCTTTTGTTGGTGCGCGGTTTCTGTGGCTGCGGGTCGGGAAAGGTTATCCAAATCTCACTGACTTCCTCTTTAGCAAAAAACTGCTCAATTTGACCGATATGTGTTCGCAAGAAACCAACATTCGTGCGGTTTTCTTCCATGGCTGTTTTGGCTCCACGCCACATGCGAGCGCCTTTGATATCTATGCCGATATAATTCTGCTGCGGGTTGTTGCGTGCCAAACCTACGGTATATTCACCTTTGCCGCAACCCAATTCCAAGATGATGGGATGATTATTTTTAAAGAAATCCTGACTCCATTTGCCTTTCAGAGCATAGTCTTCGATATAATGGTAAGCGGGAGGTTGAACGAAATTAGGAAAAGCTGCAGTTTCTGCAAATCGTTGAAGTTTATGTTTTGCCACAAATATTTAGGATTACATTTTTAACAACCACGCATTGGGGTTCTCATCGTGTTGCACCGAGCTCAAACCCGAACGTGCCGATTCTTCCGAATCGAAACAATCAATAAATACTTTATACAGTCCGCCTTCAGCAGGTTCAATGATGTTGGCATTCGTGAAGCCCTTTGCTATCAATTTGCTTTTATAGTTTTCTGCCAAGTCTTTATTCTTGTTGCAACTGCCAATAATATAAAATTTACAGCCCGAAATGCTTGGAGTAGGAGGGGCGGAGGTTTCTTCTGTGGTAGTCGCCACTTCTGCGGTTTTTGCCTCTTCCACAAAGATAGGATAGGCAGTGGTGTCTAATTTTGTTGCCAAGCTACCCAAGGAATCATAAGGCGTTTGCCATGTGTAGGAAGCATCGAATTCCTTTTCGGGAGCCGTGATGTTGGCGGCAGTTTCTTTGGTGGACTTGGTGGAGAACACATCCAAAACCGTAGAATAATTGGTGGAAACATCTTCTATCAAACCAATATGAAAAAATCCCCAAACAAAAATGGCAGCAGCAGGCACGGAGATGATCGCAATTTTAGCAAAGGTGTTCTTCGCTTTGCGTTCCGAGCGGAACACTTTCTTTTCGACCAAGGCTCTTTCGATACGCTGCTCAATACCTTCGCGACGAATGGCAGGCGACACAAACTCCGTCAATCCATACGAACTCAACAGATAGTTCACATTGCCATCCGATTCAAATTGATAGTTGTTATAATCATCCAACAAAATAACGCCCACCTTTTCGACAAACACTTTTTTATCGTTCAACAAAGCAGCTTGGCTTTCTTCCACAAAAGCGGCTATCTTTTCAGTAGCTTGGTTGTAGGGGATTTTTTCGCGTTGCGCAATATGATTCGCCAACAAACCATCATTATGTTTCAGGCTTGCATTAAAAATAATCTCTTTAGCGGGCGGCGAAAAGCTATTCACCACGGGATGTATCTTCGCAGGCACATGGTTGGCAATGAAACCTCCAAAGCCCGGAACAATCACACAATCGTTGCGCAGCAGGAGTTCGCTTATATATTGAAGTACTTGCATAATATCAGTTAGAGTCGGCTTTTTTCAAAGTGTAAAATTACATAAAAATAGTTAATCCTGTACATTAAATTTCATTAAATCTTCGGGCACATCAACACTATGACTTTCGAACGAAGTTTCCTTCACAAAAATCGCATATCCATTTTCGAGCCATCTGAGTTGTTCAAGCGATTCGGCACGTTCAAGACTTCCCGCAGGCAATTGCGTGATTTCTTTCAGGGTGTTGGTGCGATACGCATAAATTCCAATGTGTTTGTAGTACGTATGAAACTGCAACCAGGTTTCACGAATTGTATCTCTTTGGTAAGGAATCGCCGTGCGCGAAAAATAAATAGCTCTGTTTGAACTATCTTTGATTACTTTTATGATGTTCGCACTGAATAATTCTTCCACATCGGTCAAAGCTTTCACCAAGGTGGCTATATGTATCTGCGGATTCTCGAAGCTCCCCGCCAACAAATCTATCTGTTCGGGATTGATGTAGGGCTCATCGCCTTGGATGTTGATAGCTACATCATAGTGTTGATCATCCTCAGCCAACATCGCCACAATCTCATGACATCTATCCGTTCCCGTTGGATGTTTATCCGAGGTCATCAGCGCTTTGCCTCCGAAGGACAACACATGTTTGAGTATCCTCTTATCATCCGAAGCCACTATCACATCGGCTAAACGCGTCGCTTTTTTCGCTTGTTCATACACGCGTTGTATCATCGTTTTGCCATGAATCTCCACCAAGGGTTTCCCCGGAAAACGCGACGAAGCATAACGTGCAGGTATGATACCGATGATATTCATTCAGTAGGAATTATTTAAACAATCCGAAAAGTTCGGCATTGATATTTTCTATAAACTGCTCCAAATCGCTCGAGTTGCTCGCAAAATCTTTATCATCCACATCCACTATCAACAGTTTGCCGCTCTCGTAAGTCGAAATCCATGCCTCATAACGTTCGTTCAAACGCGTCAGATAATCTATGCGGATAGAGTTTTCATACTCCCTGCCGCGTTTCTGAATTTGGCGCACCAAGGTGGGCACTTCGGCTCTCAGATACACCAACAAATCCGGCGGTTTGATAAACGAGTTCATCAAATCAAACAAGGATTTATAATTGTCGAAATCGCGCGTAGTCATCAGTCCCATCGCATGTAGGTTGGGTGCAAAGATATGCGCATCTTCATAAATCGTGCGGTCTTGAATCACCGTTTTCCCGCTTTCGCGTATGTTGATGATTTGACGAAAACGACTGTTCAGAAAATAGATCTGCAAATTGAACGACCAACGCTGCATATCCTCATAAAAACTGTTCAAATACGGATTGGTTTCCACGTCTTCATAATGTGGTTCCCAATTGAAATGCTTGGCTAAGATGCCTGTCAGGGTGGTTTTCCCCGAGCCGATGTTACCTGCTATTGCTATGTGCATATTTCGATGATTTACTTTTTTACAAAAATAAGATTTTTAAATGAAACTCCCCTGTAGTTTAACACAAAATCTTTCTTTTTCCCCATTATTTACAATATTGCTTCAGTTTCGCTTCCGCAAATTTGCTGCCCAACTCCGCCGCTTTTTTCCAATCGGCGCAGGCTCCGGGGAGGTCTTTCGCCGTATATTTCACATCCGCACGTTTCGTGTAGGCGCTCACATAGCTCGGATTTAGCTCTATCGCTTTCGTGAAATCCTCCAACGCCCCCGCCGTTTTACCCCCTTGTTCCTTACACAAAGCACGATTGAAATACGCTTTCGAATCTCCCGAATGCTTCAACAAAAATATCGTGTAGTCGCTCTCCGCATCCTCAAATTTCTTCATCTCATAACGCGTCAAACCTCTATTGTAATACGCATCCACATAATCTTTTTGTTTCGTGATAACCGTCGTGTAATCCGCCTCGGCGCTCACAAAATCCTTCATTTCAAACTCCGTGAACGCTTTGTTGTAATAGCTTTCCACATACGAAGGTTTAATCGCTATGGCGCTATCATAATCCTGCAACGCCTCCTTATATTTCTTCAGATGACTCTGCGCCATCCCGCGGCTGATATACGCGCGATAGTCCTTCGGCGCATTTTCAATCACGCGGTTGAAATCCCCTATCGCATCCTCATAATTACCCAAAATGCCATACGCCATCCCGCGGTTATAATACGCATCATTATAATTCTTTTTCAGCGCTATCGCGTGCGTATAATCATCCACGGCGCCCGCATTGTCCTTCGCCAAATACTTAAGATAGCCCCTCGTGAAATACGCCCGTTCATTTTTGTTCGACAGGCGGATGGCGGTGTCGCAATCTGCCAACGCTTCCCTGTTTTTGTTCAGGTTCGTATAGGTGATGCCGCGGTTCGTATAAAACTCCGTCTCCTTATTGTTAAACTCTATCGCCGTATTGAAAAATTTCAGCGCCTCGCCGAAGTTCCCGATGGCATTATACGACAAAGCCTTGTAGAAATACGCATCCGCGAAATCCTTTTTCTGCCCTATCGTCTTGTCGAAATCCAGAATCGCATCCACAAAATACCCATTTTTATACTTATCCAAACCCATCTTGAAACTCTCCATATAGGTTTGCCCCCAAGCGCTCCCCGTCATCAATCCCCACAACACAGCAAGGAAAATCGTTTTTTTCAACCGCATAAATATTTTTTTGGCAAAGATAAACAACCTTGGGGAGATATACGACGTTTTCTTATGCTAAATCCCAAATACCAAGAACCAAATTCCAAATTCCAAAACCCAAATACCAAAACCCAAATACCAAATACCAAAAATTAAAACCCGCCCCCATATTCGTAACCTGTCCCGTACATGAAATGTCGGGATTCGCCCATTCGTAACCTGTCCCGTACATGAAATGTCGGGGTTCGTAGAGTGCAATCCTTGGAATTTGGATCTTGGATCTTGGAACTTGGATCTTAAAAATTTGGGCGCCCCCCTATCGGGTCAGGCTGTCCGCTCATAGTCCTCGGGGCTGAATAACGCCCCTGTGGGCTATCCGCTCCCATCCTTGGCGCGCGTGCCAACGGGCTATCTTTTGGACTTTTAATCAACTATACCATTCATCCCCCCAATAATTTCCATGCCATGTAGGGGCAGAAAATCTTCTGCACCGATTGCCTTTTGCCCCGATTGTATTTTCCGACATCCTAAAACCCTGAAAGGGTTCAATATTAATAGCCCCGACTGTCAGGTCGGGGTAAAAATGTCAACGCCATACACACTTAAGCCCCTTTAGGGGCGAAATATTTTGAACCCCAAAAAACCTTCTTCCCCTCCTCCCAAACCTTAGTAGAAAACCCAAACCCACCCAAAAACCAACCTTATTACCTTATTTCCCTATCAACGTTTTTTGATTGAATTTAATAAGGTAAGAAGGTCAGGGTGTTATTATGTTATTCATTTCTACTAAGGTTTTTTAAATTGAAAAGGCTTGCCTCGATGTGGGACAAGCCTTTTGTTTTATTATTTCTAGTTTATTTTAAAAAGCACGGATTGCACGTACACGCAAGGCAACACTTTTTAATTTTGACATACTCCCTGAACCCGATGAATATGAATAAGCATAAGTGTTCGCTGCCCAAGGATCCTCCGTAGATGTCCAATAAAAGCCAGTTGAAAGATTACCAACAACTGATGAATTTTGAGCCAACGTTACAAATTGATCTTTTGCAGGTAAATACCAATCTAAGTAACCTCCTCCATTATAATCTTTGCAAATTTTAGCTGCATAAGTGCCTGTGTTTCCTTGAGCAGTAATAATATCATTGGTGTTCATAGAACCATCCGCAGAACTAGTAGCGTTTGTTGTAATATTACTACCATTCCACCAAGTAGCTCCAGATGCCAGATCGGAAGGTGAAACGATAAGTCCGTGTTGATTTGGGGCTGTGCCAGAAACACTGAAGATAATGCCCCCTTGATAGGTGTCGCCAATTGCCAGGGAAGCAGGCGGGTCAGTTTTACTATCTTTTTTACAAGAAACAAACAGCATGATTGAACATGCCAACAGAAGTAAAAGTTTTTTTAAAGATTTCATAGTTTGATTGTTTATTGTTTAAAACTAATTTGATTTATAAATAAAAAAGAGCTTCACCCAAAAAGCGAAGCTCTTACATTTTTATTTTATGCTGAACGTTACCGGATCGGTGTAAAGCGTTTCGCCATCCACCGTAGAAGCACAATAACGGAAGTGATATAATACCCGAACTTTCAAGCCGGTTGCAACCATCGTTGTGCTTGTTGACATTTTCAGACGTACCCAATCCGAATCTTCAATATTATCTGCCAAAGGATCTTCGCAAACAAAGCCTAAATACGTAACAGCACCTTCAATCACCGGAACCACTATTTTAGCGGAATCGCGGGTGTCGCCTTCAGAAAAATCATATCCGTGGTGTCCGGGCGAGTGATATTCTTTCGCAAGTTTATACCCACTTGATTCCAGCTTGGCAACGTTGCCCTGAGCGGTTTCATTGATATATTTGCCATTTGATTTCACCATGTCCGAAGTTTCTACCCGAATTTCTAAAGCTTGTTGGGTAGCCACATGGTTGCCTTGTTTGGATAAAACGAGTTTTGCGTCGTAAGCTGTTTTTTTCGCAGCAAGCTCTACCATGGTGAACGGAAAATCGGGAAAGTTTAAATTTCCGGTTCCACAAGCGATGATAAACACCAAAAATTCTATCCAATCTGCTTGCGGTAAGTGGTCATAATTAATAATTACTATTCTCATTGTTTTTTTGTTTTTTTAAATGAATACTAAAGACTGTTTTTTGTTGATGAATGAAAAATATTTGTTTGTAATTGAAAAAGCAAAGTGAATCACTGTTTCCATTTTGCATGCTCCGATTTCGGAAATGTACGCTTGCAAAATGGAATTGTACGCTTGCAAAATGGAATTGTACGCTTGCAATGCGGCATTGTACGTTTGCAATGCGGCATTGTACGCTTGCAATGGGGTATTGTACACATGCAATGGGGCATTGTACACATGCAATGGGGCATTGTGCGCTTGCAATGGGGAAATGTACGCTTCGGTTAAGGAATTGTACGTTCCGGTTTCCGAAGTCGAGGCTCCTGAAGAAGAATCACTGAAAATTTCATGCCCAACTATCTCAAGAAAAACAGGGGTTTCAGAGCTTTTGTTATATATTGGCAAGTGGTTCATTGTTTGTTTTTTTTCAGGGTGTAAAGTAACAACTATTTTTCGAATTGACCAAATTTATTTTTATTTATTTTTTATCAACATTGTTTCATGTATGATTCAAAAAAAAAACAGGACGAAATTTCTTAGTGTCTCTTAGTGCCCTTAGTGTCTCAGTGGTTTTCTCCTCCCTCCTAAAAAATAAATATCTCAAAAAAACCCTTTATTCAACAAATTTTATTTACTTTTGATGCATGAAACCTCTTTCCCTTTTCATCGCCTTCCTCTTTTCGCTTGCTTTTTATGCGCAGGCGCAGGTGAATCTTGTGGTGAATCCGAGCTTTGAAATATTAATAGCTTGCCCAAATAGTGCAAATCAATTAGATTCTGCAGATGGATGGCATAAATTATTAGCCGGGGGTGGGGGGACTCCTGATATATTTAATATTTGTTGTACTTTTCCATCTGTATGTGGAGTTCCAACACAAACAATGATTCATTCATCTCAATATCCTCATTCAGGCAACGGATATTCAGGAATGGATGTTGCAAGAAGTACCGAACTTGATAATTGGCGAGAATATATTCAAACTAAACTTCAAAAGAAGCTTACTGCCAACCATATTTATTGTGTAACATTTTATGTTAGTTTGGCTGAAATTAGTTCTGCTTATATTACTACTTTAGGAGCTTATTTGGATAATGGTAATGTATCAGCACCTCAACCACATGGTATAGCTTCTGTTATGCCACAAATATATAATATCACTCAACCTTTAATGGATTCAATTAATTGGATGAAAATAGAAGGTTCATTCACTGCAAATGGTACAGAAGAATATCTCACCATTGGTAATTTTTTTACAGATAACCTTTCAGGAATAGGAGTAATTGGCTCACCTACTTATTGGACTTCATATTATTATATTGATGATGTCAGTGTTGTTGAAATTAATTTGTCTGCTTATGCCGGAAATGATACACTAGTTCATAATCCCGGTGATAGTGTTTTTATTGGTCGTCCTTCAGAAGTAGGGCTTGATGAAGATTGCATTTGGTTTGTGGATGGCATGCCCATAGATACCATTGCAGGCTTATGGGTGAAACCCGATAGCACCACCACCTACATTTTAGAACAAACCATTTGCGGCAATGTGTCGCACGACACCATCACGGTTACGGTTTCGGGCGTTGGCGTGGATGAATATCAAAACACCAACCAATGGGTGAAGGTCTATCCCAACCCAAGTGATGGCGATATCACCATTCAATACAAATTCCTCGGCACAGATAAATGCGAAATCGTGCTCTATGATGTCTTTGGCAGAAAAGTCTATACCCAGCCCCTGCCCTCCGATGCCACATCCGTCACCCTAAACGCACCATCCCTCCCCGGCGGCGTGTATTATTATCGCGCCACCCAAGCACAAAAAAGCATAGGCAAGGGGAAGCTAGTCGTCATTAAATAGAAATGAAAAACTAATAATGAAAAATGAAAAATGGCAATCCTTAGTGTTTCTTAGTGCTCTTAGTGCCTCAGTGGTGTCTTCCTCCTAAATAATAAATCTAAAATCTCAAATCTAAAATTCTTAGTGTATCTTAGTGCTCTTAGTGTCTCCGTGGTTTTTCCCCTAAATCTAAAATCAAAAATCCAAAATCACTCCTCCTCCCTAACAGCCCCACCCTTGCCCAAAAGCTTCCTATATTTCAGCGAAGGCGACTCAATAAACTCACCCAAACCCAAGGACGACCATTTTGCGTCCACCGATTCGATGGTTTTATCATCCGCCACAATGACATTGGGCCAAGGACGCAGGAAATTATCAAACTGCTTTGTTTTTATGGTCCCGTCTATGATAAGCGTATCGTCAATCACAAAAATATCGCGTGCGGGGTCAATATTATTCAACACCAACCACGCGATATCCTTCACGTCCACCCCATCGCTATGACTATCCACAAAAACCAAAAACTTGATTCCCGAAACGCACTTGTTTGACAACAAAAACTTGCCCAAATCCCTCACATGATTCAATCTATTTTTCTCCACACTTATAATGACCAACGAAATATCATGCTTCAAAAACAAATCATTAATCTTTTTCACCTCTGAGAACCTACTGAATATATCGGTTTTGTTTATCAACGGAATGCTTTCCTGAGTTTGCGCCTTCCGGCAGGCATCCATTCCAATCTTGCCGCCAAAGGCAAACTTGGCTGAGGCATGATCCAACACATCACTAGGTCCTTTGGTGAAAATAATATCTTCGTTCACATTCACGTGCTTGGAAATATACTTCGCCATAGCAAAATAATCGGTCAAAGCGTCGGGTGTATCCACCGCAATCAGGACTTTGGTGAACATCATTTGCCCTGCGCCCCACAAACCGTTGATAATCTTCAACGCCTGCCCATCGAACTGCGGATTGGTTTTGAAAAACACCAAATTGTGGAACACTCCTGCCACGGGCATGTGAATATCCACAATATCGGGGTGCATCGTCAACCGAATCGGACCTAAGAAAATGCGCTCCGTTGCTTTGCCTATCCATGCATCTTCTTGGGGAGGAATCCCTACTATCGTCGCCGGATAGATTGCATTCTTGCGATGTGTGATGCATGTGATATGAAACCGCGGATACATATCTGCCAAAGAATAAAAACCCGTATGGTCGCCAAAGGGACCTTCGAGAATCAACTCCTCTGTAGGGTCCACGTATCCTTCAATCACGAAGTCAACATCATCGGGCACTTCAAGATTGTTGGTTAAACACATCACCATCTTCACTTGTTTCTTTCGCAAAAAACCTGCAAGAATGTATTCATCGAAGTTATCGGGCAAAGGCGCCGTTGCTGCGTAGGTATAAACGGGGTCGCCTCCGAGGGTAACGCTCACGGGCATACGTTGTCCCAAGCGTTTACATTCCTGATAATGGCGTGCGGAATTCTTATGCAGATGCCAATGCATCCCTGTCATATCTTTTTCGAACACTTGCATGCGATACATACCCACATTTCGGCTACCGTTGACGGGACTTTTTGTATGGACAACGGGTAGCGTCACAAACGCCCCACCGTCATGTTGCCAACACTTGAGCACAGGCAATTTTCCCATATCCGTTCCTTGCATGACCACCTCTTGACACTTACCTCTGCGCACTATGCTTTTGGGCATCCATCCTGCCAAGTCTTTTAACATAGGCAACATCTTCAATTTATCGAACAAGGATTCCTTTGGACTTGCAAATTTCTTGAACAAGTCTTCAATAGTCTCCTGAACATCATCCAAACTCTCAACGCCCAAAGCCAAACACATCCTCTTCTCCGAACCAAATGCGTTTATCAGCAAGGGGAATTCAGTCCCCGTGTTCTCGAACAACAATGCGGGACCATTTTGTTTGGATATGCGGTCGGTGATTTCTGCTATTTCCAACTCGGGCGAAACGAATTCTGTAATGCGAATCAGTTCGCCATGTTCATCAAGTTTTTCAATAAAATCGTTCAAATTTTTAAATGCCATGAAAAAATATTTTATAAAAGTTTATGTTGGTATGAAAAGAAAAAGTAATTTTGTGCAAATTTAAAAAATATTAAACATGGAAAAACATATTGGCATGATTACTTTTGGCGGCAACCCATTGACTTTGGTTGGCGAAATGGTTAAGGTTGGCGATAAAGCTAAGGACTTCACAGTTTTAGCCAACGATTTATCTCCTCACAAATTAAGTGAGTACGATGGAAAAATTAAAATTATTTCTGTAGTCCCTTCAATCGATACCGGAGTTTGTGCTGCACAAACGCGTCGTTTTAATGTTGAGGCTGCAAAATTGGATGATGTGGTTATTCTCACCATCTCCTGCGACCTGCCATTTGCGCTTGGTCGTTTTTGTGCTACAGAAGGCATTGATAAGGTGATTACTCTATCAGATCATAAAGAAACTGAGTTCGGAATCAAGTACGGTTTCTTGATTGATGAGTTACGTTTATTATCTAGAGGAATCGTTATCGTTGACAAAAGCGGTATGGTAAGTTATGTGGAGTACGTAAAAGAAATTACGACACATCCTGATTATGATTTAGCTTTGAACGCTGCGAAAAATCTATAGAATATTATTTTCTTATGAGATTTCAAAAAAAAACCTTCCGACAGTCGGAAGGTTTTTTTTATATAAACCAATCTATATTTATTGTCCTAAATATGCTTTGAGTAATTTGCTGCGCGATGTATGTTTCAATCTGCGAATTGCTTTTTCTTTAATCTGACGAACGCGTTCACGTGTCAAATCGAATTTTGTCGCGATTTCTTCCAAAGTAAGCCCATGATTCATCCCCAAACCGAAGTAGAGATTAATCACATCACGTTCTTTGTCGGTAAGTGTAGATAACGAACGTTGAATTTCTTTTGATAAGGATTCATACATCAAATTGTTGTCTGTGTTTGGACCATCTTCATTCATATACACATCAATGAATTTGGTTTCTTCGTCCACCGCAAGAGGTGCATCCATAGATACGTGACGGGTGGAAATCTTCATCACAGCATTAATCTTTTCTTGAGGAATATCAAGCGATTCCGCTAACTCATCCGGCAAAGGAGGACGTTCTAATTTTTGTTCCAAACGCGAAAGCTCCTTAGAAATACGGTTTAATGAACCTACTTGATTCAATGGTAAACGTACAATACGTGATTGTTCAGCCAAAGCTTGTAAAATAGATTGACGAATCCACCATACAGCATAAGAGATAAATTTAAAACCGCGTGTTTCATCAAAACGTTTTGCTGCTTTAATAAGTCCTAAGTTACCTTCGTTAATAAGATCTGGAAGACTTAGTCCTTGGTTTTGATACTGTTTAGCAACAGAAACCACGAAACGTAAGTTTGCCCGTGTAAGTTTTTCAAGAGCTACCTGACTACCTGCTTTAATTTGTTGCGCAAGTTTTACTTCTTCGTCAGCAGTAATGAGGCCTTCGCGTCCAATTTCTTGTAAGTATTTATCTAATGACGCTGTTTCTCTGTTAGTTATAGATTTTGTAATTTTTAACTGCCTCATATTAACGTTTTTTGTAATAATTAATTGAAATTCAACAAATTAAAGTTTATAATCAAAAAGGGGTACAAAGATACTTCTTTTTTCGCACATGGCAAAATATATTTATATACTTTATTTAATTTATAACGATATGGATTGTTGGTGATTTATATATTTTGTTTATTAGGTTTTAATGAACGTATTTTCTTTGTTTTTAGTTTAATTACATGCCAAAAGCATAATAAGCTTGCATTCCGTTTGTGTAAATTCCTTCAATCAATGTTCCTCCTTGTTTGTTGCCGAGGAATTTATCAATATCATCTATGTTTTTCACTGGGTTATTGTCTATGCTAGTAATAATAAAATTCTCTTTAATGCCGGCAGACCATAATTTGCCCTTTTCAAGCTTTGTGATTTTTACACCATAATCAATGCCAAGTTTGTACTTTTCGTCTTTGGTGATTTCTTTAAACGTTGCGCCTAAAGCTTTTTTATCGGTACTGCTTCCGGGAGTAATTATAGTTGTAGTGCCTTCGCGATTTTCTAAAACGACAGTCATGGTTTTCTCTTCATTATCATGAATAATACTCACATCAACTTTATCACCGGGTCGTTGTCTGATAAGCATCTCCTTAAGCTCGGATTGACTATTAATGGGCATATCATTGATTTTTGTAATAATATCTCCTTGTCTGATACCTGCTTTAAAGGAAGCTCCATTTTCGTAAACGGAAACCACATAAACACCTTTTAAATCTTTCAATCCCATGGTTTTTGCAAGTTTGCTATCAATATCTGAGAAATTGATTCCCATAAATGCGCGTTGCACTTGACCAAATTCCATAATATCTGCAATTACTTTGCGGACAATATTTGATGGAATTGCAAATGAATAACCTGCAAAAGAACCCGTATTAGTAGCGATGGCAGCATTAATACCGATTAATTCTCCATTTACATTTACCAAAGCACCTCCACTGTTTCCCGGATTTACTGCTGCATCCGTTTGGATAAAAGATTCGACGGAAGTGTTGTCACCTAAAATATTTATATCTCTAGCCTTGGCGCTTACAATGCCTGCCGTAACTGTTGAAGTTAAATTAAAAGGATTGCCAACAGCCAACACCCATTCGCCAATTTTTAACCCATCGGAGTTTCCATAAGAAATAAAAGGAAGATTTGATTCGTCAATTTTAATCAAAGCGAGATCTGTTCCTTTGTCGGTACCGACAAGTGTGGCTGTGTAGGTGCGTTTGTCATTAAGCGTTACCTCAATTTGAGTTGCATCGCTCACCACGTGATTATTAGTTACAATATAACCATTCTCTGAGATTAAAACCCCCGAACCGCTAGCGCTTAATACACTATTGCCATAAGGATGTTGGTTGAAAAAATTAAAAAAAGGATCATAACCAAAGAATTGGTCGTAATAAGAATTTTTGTAAGTATATTGTGTTTTTATATGAACCACGGCATGAATAGTTTTTTCGGCAGCCTGATTAAAGTCAGGTCCTGTAGAAAAGGCATACGAATTTAGAGAAGCCTTTTGAACAGGAATTTGATTATTAAAATAAGTTTGTACATCATTGTTCTTTTTATCAAAATGCCTAAAAGCAAAAACTGTAAGTAAGCTTGTGATTGCTGCAACACTAACTGTTAAAAAAAATCGTTTCATAAAATAAATTCTTTTATAAGTTTTGTAATTAATTATTTAACTGAACTCCTATGTTATTGAGTTTGATTAGAAACGTCTCCTAATTATTAATATTACACCTATTCGAGTTAAAAAATGTTAATCGCAATTTGCGTAAAATATATTATCTTTGCAAAATATTTTAGCAGTTTAACGTATTATATCTAAGATGAGTTACAAAGTAAACAAAATAATTTATCTACTCCTCGGACTTGTACTGGGATTCTTTGTCGGGGGCGGGATCATTTGGTGGCAATTACAGAAGGAAAACCCTTTTGCAAAGAACAATAAAGAGGCTCCTAATGAGAAGGTTTATAAAGAAAACCACATGAAGGCGTCGAAGCTTGATTTTAAAACAAAATACAAATCACAGCTTAAAAAGTATAAAATCCCTGATACTTTTATTGATAGTTTGAAAATGGATTCAACGACTCTTACTTTGGAGCAATTGATTGAATTGTATTCAAAGGAAGAGCATATTGATACCAATCATTCCTCTAGCGATCAATACAATGAGAACATTGTTATCTCTAAAGATGAACTATTGTTTTCGAAGGTGATGGGAATCAAAGGGAATTACCAATCGAATGATTCCTATGAATTGGATTCTATTCTTACAGATCAGAGGAACACTTCAAAAAAGGCTAAAAATATGATGAAAGTTGAGTTTTGGCGTTCTCCAATCAATTATAGAGGCTACAAATTTGATGATACCAAATTGGTACTTTTCGGATTGCTTGAATTTGATGACGTTACACTATTGGGAAAAGGCGAGCAGTTGTTTGTGAAGTATAATGCAGATTTCTATCGAATTGAAAACACTGATGATTTCAAATCTTTGTTACCGATAAAAGATGCTTCGCTTTTAAAAGCACTCCGTTCCTTATGATGCTTCCTTTTGAAAAATATCATGGAACCGGAAATGATTTCATTGTTATAGACAATCGTTTGCATATCTTTTCCCCGAGCTCTGAGGTGGTAAGTTTTTTATGTAATAGAAGATTGGGCATTGGTGCTGATGGATTAATGCTGCTTGAAACCAAAGAGGGTTATGATTTTTCTATGCGGTATTATAACTCTGACGGCTACGAAGGAAGCATGTGCGGCAATGGTGGTAGATGTATTTCTGCATTTTACAACAAGAATATTGCTCCACAAAAGAAACTTCGCTTTTATGCTATAGATGGTGCACATCACTCAGAAATATTAATGAAAGACAATGTCAATAATTTTCTTGTGAAACTTTTGATGCAAGATGTGGATAATGTGAAATCCCATACAAATGATTTTTTCTTAAATACCGGTTCGCCACATGTGGTAGCATTTGTAGATAATGCAGACGAAACTGACGTTGTGACTTTTGGAAAACAAATAAGGTTTAGTTCGGAATATGCCCCTTCGGGCACCAATGTTAACTTCGTTGAAAAGCGAGAAGGCAAGTTATATGTTAGAACGTATGAAAGAGGCGTTGAAGATGAGACGCTATCATGTGGAACGGGAGTCACTGCTTCAGCCATTGCAGCTTCTTTTACTGAGGATTTAAACGATTTTGATATTATCACTCGAGGGGGTAATTTGAATGTTTCCTTTCAAAAAGCCGAATCATCCTTTACCCATATTTGGCTTGAAGGTCCTGCAACCTTTGTTTTTTCAGGCAAAATTAAAATTTAATTATGAAGAACGAAAGAGTTTTATTGAGAGCCGTTGAACCCTCTGACATTGATTTTATATTTCAACTCGAAAACGACACTTCGGTTTGGTATGTAAGTAATACAATTGCACCTTATTCACGCTATGCGATAGAACAGTATGTATTAAATTCCGATCAAGATATTTTTACCCTGAGGCAGCTTCGTCTTATAATTGAATCAGCAGATGTGTCTCCTTCAAATCGAATTGGCACAATTGATATCTTTGATTTTGATCCTTTGCACAAAAGAGCAGGCTTAGGTGTAATCATTATTGAAGAACAACAACGCAAAGGCTATGCTTTAGAAGCGCTGAAATTAGTTGTAGAATATTGTTTCAAGACTTTGGGCTTGCACCAAATTTACTGCAATATATTAGCCGAGAACCATGGTAGTATTCATCTATTTGAAAAAATGGGGTTTATAAACTGTGGGGTAAAGAAAGAATGGACTTTCATTAATAATTCATGGCAAGACGAACTTATTTTCCAACTTATCAATAAATAATCTATGCCCAAAGTTCCTAAAAAGAAAAAAACTGCTACCAAAAATCCAAAGAAGAAACAGAACTCTCGTAAAGGTTTTCTTATCGGTCTCATGGTGCTGTTAGGTATCTTATTGATTGGTGCAGGAATTATTGGCTCAAAATATTATAAGCTTATCTATCTCGAGAATGTTGATTTGGGCAATAAAGAAACTATGTATCTTTATATACCTTCAAACTCAACTTTCAAAGATGTGAAGCGAATCTTATATAAAGATGCTATCATCATAGACAAGGGCTCTTTCGAATGGTTGTGTGAGAAAAAAGGATATAATGTGAATGTGAAATCCGGGCGTTATCTGATAAAAAACCATATAAACAACAACGAATTAATCAACCTACTCCGTTCGGGAAAGCAAGAAGCTGTGAAGCTTACCTTCAATAATATTCGAACAAAAGAACAATTGGTTTCGAAAGTTTGCAAAATTATTGAAGCTGATTCTGTCGCATTATTAGCCTTGTTGAATAATAATGATTTCTTGAAAAAGTATGACTTGAATTCAGACAATGTTATGTGTATTTTTATTCCCAATACCTATAAATTATATTGGGATATGCCTGCCGAGAAATTCTTCAAAAGGATGTTTGATGAGTACAAGAAATTTTGGAATCCAAATCGAAAGCAGCAGGCAGAAACCATAGGTATGAAACCTACAGATGTTATTATTTTGGCTTCCATCGTGTATCAGGAAACCAAAAAGAAAGATGAAATGTCGCGGGTTGCGGGTGTTTATATAAACCGTATCCATAAAGGGATTCCGTTACAGGCTGATCCAACAGTTATATATGCAATAGGTGATTTTTCTATCAAAAGAGTGTTGACAGAACAGACACGATTTGAATCGCCCTATAATACTTACATGCATACAGGCTTGCCTCCGGGTCCTATTTGTCTTCCTGAGGCTGTTGTTATTGACAAAGTGTTGGATTATGAGAAGCATGACTATCTGTTCTTTTGTGCTAAAGAAGATTTATCCGGCTATCATAATTTTGCTAAAACCGGAGCTCAACATGCTCAAAATGCACAGAAATATCACAACGCCTTAAATAAATTGAAAATAAAAAAATAGCACTTTTAAAAAAATGATTAATTTTACACGCCAAAAAAAATCCTATTATTAACCAACTAAAATTTAAAAAAAATTACGTAGATGAAAAGATTATTGTTTAGTACCTTGTTTTTGTTATGCTTTGCTTCAGCATTTTCATTAAATCCTTCGCGCAAATATGCTGCCAAACCAAGTGATTTCGGATTAGATTATGAAGAAGTTACCATACAGACTTCTGACAACCTCAATTTAAAAGGTTGGCTTTATAAACCACAACAACCGACACTCAAAATGATTATTTTAAGTGGTAGTGGCGATGGTAATATGGCAGATTTAATTGAAATAGCTAGTAACTTTGTTACACTTGGATATAATGTACTCACGTATGATTATCGTGGTTATGGCGAAAGTGAAGACTTCAACATCAATAATAACTTCTTTATTTATGCTCAATTTGAGAAAGATTTGAATGGAGCGATTGATTATGTTAGAAAGTATCATTCGAAAATGAAAACTGTTGACCTTTGGGGAAAAGAAGTTGGTGCAGGACTTTCCATAAGCGTGGCTTGTAATCGTAAAGAAATTTTTCAGGTGATTGCGGATTCTCCTTATTCAACGCTTGAAGGCATCAAGAAAATCTTTAAAGATTTTGGTGGTAAGGATGTGATGCTGCCTCTAGGCTATAACAAATATATGTTAGAACCTTATTTTGCTTTAGAATCAAAAGGAACTGCCATATATAATGTACTGTTGATTGCTGGCGAACTCGAAACAGTCTATTCCCCTGCCATTATAAAAGAATTGAGTAAATTGCAAAAGAATCGTTCTCAAACCATTATTATTAAAGGAGCTAGTTCTGGAGATACTTTTACAAAAGACAAGAACAAATATTTCGAAAACATTCGTGATTTTTTGAAAGACCCGCAATAGTTTTTTTTGATGGGAGCATTTAAAGCCTATGATATAAGGGGAGTTTACAACATAGATTTCACGAAAGAAGATGCCTATAAGATTGGGTTCTTCCTACCGGAATTATTGAACACATCAAAAGTGTTGGTAGGTAGAGATGTCCGAACTTCTTCCCCTGAGATTTACGAATATATCACCATGGGTATTACCGATGCCGGGGCAGATGTGTTTGATTTAGGATTGGCAACCACCCCTTATGTGTATTGGGCAACCGCAAAATACAACTTTGATGCTTCAGTGCAGACTACAGCTTCCCACAATGCAAAACAATACAATGGGATGAAAATTTCTCGCAGTAATGCTATTCCTGTTGGTTACGACAATGGATTGCATTTGGTAGAACAACGCATAAAATCCGACACGCCTATCCCTGTTCAAAGCAAAGGAAAGATTCATGCATTTGACAAACAAAACGAATACATTGCTTTCCTTAAAACATACACCCCCGATTTCAGCAACCTGAAAGTAAGTCTTGACTGTTCGAACGGAATGGTTTCTTTATTTATCAAACAGTTGTTGGGGGAACATCCCTCTTATCTGTTTTTTGAACTCGATGGTACATTTCCCAACCATGAAGCCAATCCCTTGGTGGAAGCAAATTTGACAGCCCTAAAAGCACATGTGTTAGAAAACAATTCCGACTTAGGAATTATATTTGATGGCGATGCCGACCGCGTTATGTTTTTGGATGAAAACGCTCGCTTTATTTCTCCCGATTTGATTATTGCTGTGTTGGCACATTATTTTCATGATAAGGGTTTTGAAGATGCTGAAGTACTTCAAGACATTAGAAGTTCGAAAGCCGTTGGAGAATATATGCAACGATTTCATTACAACATCAACACATGGCGAGTGGGCAGAGCTTATGCAGCTCCAAAGTTAAAGGAAATTGGAGGTTTGTTTGGCGGCGAATATGCCGGACATTATTATTTTAAAGACTTTTTTTATTCCGATTCGGGTATTTTGGCTTGTTTGATGGTGCTAGATGTGTCAGCAAAGATGAAGAAGAAAGGTATTTCTTTTTCTGCTTTAATCCGAGATATTTCGCCTTATTTCAGTTCGGGCGAGTTGAATTATACTTCTGACAAGAAACAACAAGCTATGGATGCATTGGTGCATTATTTTTCGTCAAAAGAAAAACCTACATCCACTATGGATTTTGATGGTTATCGACTTGACTTCGAGCATTGGTGGTTCAATGTGCGCCCTTCCAATACGGAACCTTATTTACGATTTATTGCCGAAGCAAATAGCGAAAATCAGCTTTCAACTATCATCGAGAAGGCTCATGAGATTCTACAACCATTTTTAAACTCTTGATTTTGCCAAAAACTATCTTTCTCAAAGTTTTTTATACCCTAATAATAATAGGTATATCTTTCTTTTCGTATTCGCAAACGGATACGACCCTACATATCCCTACTGAACAATCCATTGGAAACGCTATTGTCGGAAAAGATTCAAAAACTATTAAAATAAATACTACTAGTTTTGCAGACGATGACGATGAATCCATGAATGTTATTAGATATCCCCATCAATTTAAACCAAAACGACTCGCTGCATCTGCAAGCATTGAAGGCGCCTTAATAGCATTTTCATTTAAAGGTTTAAACGATTGGTGGTATGACAAGTTTGATCGCTCAAAATTTCATGTTGTTAATGATGGTCAAGAATGGATGCAATTGGATAAAATTGGTCGAGCTGTCACCACTACCTCTATTAGTAGTTATTGTTATTACTCCTTACGATGGTCGGGTATGAGACATCGAAAGGCATTGTTTATAGGTTGCGCAGTCGGATTGGGTTATACCACCACGCTTGAAGTATTAAATGGATATCGTTCAGGTTTGGGCTTTTCGGCACCTGATATTTTAGCTAATGTTGCCGGCACATCTTTCTATTTGACTCAGCAGTTGCTTTGGCGGCAATCGTATATCAAAATCAAATTATCCTATCATCCAACACCCCTAGCACGTTATGCACCTGAAGAATTAGGCAAAAGCAATATGGGACGTTTTTATAAAGATTATAATGGTCAAACCTATTGGCTTTCCTTCGGCTCTTCTTTGTTTGTGAAGAAGAAATCAACATTTCCTCGATGGATTTGTGTTTCCCTAGGTTATGGAGCAAATGGTATGTTGGATGCCTACAGTAATCCTACCCATAACAAAAAAGGTGAAGCCTTGCCTTCCTTTGATAGATACAGAAGATATTTTCTTTCGTTGGATGTTGATTTCACGAATATAAAAACCAAATCACGCCTGTTGCGTTTCTTTTTATGGGCTTTGAATGGCTTGAAATTGCCATTGCCAACCTTGGAATATAATTCTAAAGGACAATTCAAGTTCCATACCTTATACTTTTAAAGATCCAAATACCAAGGTCCAAATACCAAAAACCAAGAAGTACTACGAATTACGAATTGACGAATTACTAATATCCGAAATTCCAAGACTCAAATTCCAAGACCCAAGACTCACATTCAGGGGCACGAATCAAAAAGAAGCCTATTCGACAAGTCCTTATTCTACCACAAAGGCACGAAGACTCTAAGAAACACAAAGTTTTTATGAGTTGGTTGTTCGAAATTACACTCATTTGTGACACTTTGTGCCTTAGTGTCTTTGTGCCTTCGTGGCATTTCTTTTCTTTGTGGTTTTCGAAGGGCATTAAGCTTGAGGCTTCCTTAGCGTTTCCCGTGTATCAAGACTTCGGTGGCTCCGATGCCGTATTTGGCTATGGATGCATCAAAATATTCCAACATGGTGTAATGTTCGAATATCTTTTTCAATTCTATCTTTAGGATACCTGCTCCAACGCCATGAATGAAAACCACTCTTTGAAGGTTTTCGGCTATGGCACTCTCTAAACAACGGGTGAAATAATCCAACTGAAGCTGCAACTTCTCATGATTCCCCATGGTTTCGGGATGTTCGCATAAGGCTTCGATATGCAGGTCAACTTCCGCAAAATCATCTTCCACTTTGTGTTTGCGGATGAGAGGTTCGGCTTTAATTTGAACTTCGGAAGCCTTTGTTGGCGTTGGTGTCGGTTCAGCATCTTTCACAAAAATAACAGGCGCATCAAAAAGCTTCTGTATGTAAGCACGACTACTAAATATGTTGTTGACACAAAAGTTATCTTCCTTCAAGAGCTTCAACATCTTTATCTTGTAATCCGTATTAATCGGAGGAATCATCTCCGCAAGGGAATCCTTGAAGAATAGAATCTGCATGGCGCCGCTGTTAAAATATTCCAACTCTTCGCGATTGAACACTTCGATGCTTTTTTCGGAATACTTTTCAATATTGCCATAGTCAATGCCGAAATATTTCAGTTTATCTCTCACAAAAAGGGAATAGATGAGGTCGTAGCCCGTATTGTTCAACAAATAGACTTCCACATTGCCGATGATGAGGTTCTTTTGATCGTCGGGGACAAAAGCAATGTAGATCCCTTCGGGTATATCGAAAGGTTGGTTATTCTTGTTCTCCGTCGTTTTTTGATTAGCAGCCGCAGCTTCTTGAATGGCTTGTTTATGGTTCTCCACTTCATAATGTTCGGCGAAATAACGTTCACCCACTGAGTTATTGGATATCAACACGAGGTCTTTTACCATAACGGGCATGTCGAAACCATCGTCAACAGCCACATGCACCATCGTATTGCTCAAAATTTTACTTATTATGCCGCCACCTTTTTCGTTTAGAAACTTGACCTTGTCGCCTATATTGAATTTCATGTGTTTTTTTCTTCAAAATTAATGAATAATTTGATACGTAAGCAAAAAAAATATTCAAAAATAAAATTTTTATTGAGTTACCTCTATAAGCCTCATGATTTTCGATACGTATATCTGTAAAAGGATGAGCCTTGTAGCACTACAAACTGCTTGAGGAAAGCCCCTTGGCTATTCTCTAATCAGTTTGGCTTTATAGCTGTGTCCGCCCGAAATAGCTTCTACGCTATAGACTCCTTGCGCCATGTCGTGCAGGGATATCACCGCCTTGTTCACCCCTATAAAGTCCTTCCGATAAACTTCTCTGCCTAAGATGTCACGAATCAGGATACGCGTAGCAGCATCTTTTTGAGGTAAATCAATGGTCAGCATTTCGCTTGCAGGATTGGGATAGAGATTGAGTGTCAAAGCGTTTTCATTACTTTGAACGGAGAAGTCTGCCGGGGTTTGGTCGTGATAACGGATGGTCAACACACCTAAAATGTTGGTGATTTGCAATACAGGCACGTTCAACTCTTGTGCCAACCATTTATATTCGGTTTCGGTGCGCGAAATGGGGAAGCCAAAGCTAAGCGTATCCAAATAAACCGTGTCAACATAGTCAACGATAGATTTGACGCGCATCACATTGAAGGTATCATGAGGCAAATAGAGCGTTCCCCATCCGTCCACATAGTTGACGCGATGACGTTTTTCACCATAATAGCCCACGCCGGGAATAGCAGCACCATATTTTGAATCGCAGGAATCCACAGTGCCATAGGTGATGGGGAATTTATAGCGTATGTCGGGATTATTGAGGGTGAGAGGCAAACCGACGCCACTGATAGTAAGCCCCACGCCAACTTCTGCAAATTGAGCACTTGAGTTTTTTAGAAACGAATAGGAGTCGGAGATTTGCAACAAAGGAATCGCCGCCATGCTTTGTTTGGTGGCGACAGTGGCTAAATGAGCTTGGTCGAAGGGGTTGCTATAAGCGATATTGTAGGTTAAAGGCGTGGAAAAAACACTCAAGAAGGTGTCTTGCACATTGCCATTGGAGGTCAATGTGGTGAAATCCCAAACGAAATCGGCTCCCGTGGCGGTGTAAGCTATGCCATTGACACCGGCAGCGGTGCGCAACGGGATGATGTTGCCCGCAGCGGGCATATTGGAGTTGTTGATGGTGGTTTGCGATTGAACCGCAAGTGCAGATAACGAAAGAAAAATTATAAGTATGGATTTCTTCATGGCATATTTTTCTACAAAGATAGGTAATCTATTCATAATTGGGTGGTTTTTATGATTTTTTAAGATATAAAGGTAGGTGGAAAGACAGACTTTTAGGCTTTTAGGGGTTAATACAGGATTACGAATCTGCTCATTAATAATTTTGCTAATTCTCTGTGTAACTCATTTTCTCGGTATATCTCAGTGTTACTCTTGAAACCACAAAGACACTAAGAGCACTAAGAAACACGTAGCGCCAAATCTTAAATTTAGCCCAAGGAGTTTTTTATTCAGGATGATTATGACTTGGGATTATATTTTATAAACACCTGTAAAACAATCAAATAAAATAACGAAATAGAGAAATTAACATTTTACGTAGCCATCTTTTGTATTTGTGGAAGCAACAACACAATTTGTGGAACCAACAACACCATGGATGGAAGCAACAACACCATGGATGAAAGCAACAACACCATGGATGGAAGCAACAACACCATGGATGGAAGCAACCATACCATTGATTGAAGCAACCGTACTATGGATGGAAGCATCCATTCCATTTACGGAAGCAACAACTTCATTTGTGGAAGCAACGATGGCATTTGTGGAAGCAACAACTCAGTGGTTGGATGCAACCATAAGATTTGTGGAACCAACAACCCAATTTGTGGAAGCAACCAATAAAAAGTTGTGCCTACAACCACTATTTACAATAAAAACGTTTTATATATGCTTGAAAAACATCCACATAAAAAAAACGATAGCTTGCGGCTATCGTTTTAAATTATATGAATTAATAAATCTACAATGTAAGTAAGCAACGTATTAATCACGTGCTTTTAAAGAAAAAATAGTGCTCCAAGGAGCCACTCTATTTTTTGTAAGAACCGGACGGCTTTGAAAATAATACAGTGTGTCGTTAGTCAAATCAGAAACTAAAAAATGTGATTTGCCATTATTTTCTAAATTGGTCCAAGTTTCGCCATCAGTGCTCATGCGAAAATTGTGATTTCCACCTCCATCACCCAATAAAAGAATGGTAAGCGGAAGAACACCTAAATACGCGCCTGCCACTTGAGGCACACGTGTGACAACGATTTTTACGCGCATACCGGCAGCAACAATAATTTCTACGGCATGAGAAGGGTCGGCATCGGCTATATCCTGAACTTTACCGCGGATACCTCTGACAGAGATTCTTGAAACATTAAAAGCATAATCACGATTTGCTTTTGTTTTGGTAGGAGGAACAGTTTTAAATGCATTTTGAACTGTAGTTAATCCTGTTATAGTTAACAAAAAGGCAGCAAGCTCGGTGGTGAGCGTACTAAAAAAACTACTAGCATGCATAGAGCCATAGATAGTATTTGTGAATTCGATGAACTTGGGTACCGGTCTAGGTTCGTCTAAAACGGCAGTAGGTCTGTTGTAAAATTCCATAAGCTTTTTTATTTTTTAGTATTGGTTAATAATTACGATGCGTTTGATGATATTTTCAAAACGTTCAAAGGTAATTAATTATATTCACTTTGCAAATAATATTTTTATTTTATTTTACTAAAAATAAATTAAATTTTCACATAGTGCAACATTGTAGTCCTTTAGGCTATAAATTGGCTTGAAAATAAAATTATTTATTTTGAATTATTTTTTTGTATTGGGGAATAAATCAATTTAATTTCAT
>CAIOYH010000164.1 GCA_903862465.1 uncultured bacterium
GATATAGTATTTTTGGTTTGAGTGTCCTATTCGTCGGATATTTGTATCCTAAATTAAAAATGCGATGAAATCACTCTTCGAAAAAAACAATCTAATCATAGGTATCACCCTATTGGTGGCGTCTTTGCTGCTGCTGACGATTTGGGATGTGCAAAGTCAATCTAGCATGTGCGAGCAATCATTGCTTCCAAAAAAAAGTTTACAAACTGCTGTACAATTGCCTGCATCGAAAGGCAGCAAGACAATTGCTTTGGGTAGCCTGAAAGTGCAAGGGAATCCATGCGACAAAATATGTCAACAAAACAAACTCTTTGTCTCAATCATAAATGTTTCACACGTAAAACTTATAGTATCATGAAAAGTATTTTAAAAAACACAGGAATTTATGTATTGCTTTTGTTCTTTGTTCAAAGCAATATAGCGAATGCATCAGAAAACCCAATAAAAAACGCTATCACAGGCAGGGTGGTGGATGCCGTAACCAACCAAGCCGTGGCTTACACCAATGTGCTGTTGTATAGCCATGCAGATAGTTCGTTTGTGGGAGGAACTATTTCCGATTCTAATGGATTTTTTAGTTTCGAGAAAGTAAAAGCAGGCAATTATTATATGGTATTCAAATTTATGGGGTATAAGAATCAAACTCTTTCAAACATTGAATTAACGAAGGGGGTTCCGACAAAAACGCTTCCAACCATCAAACTCGAACTGACGGCTGCCGAGCTGAATGCTGTCACGATTAATGCAGAAAAAACTCCCATTGAATTTAAGGTGGATAAGAAAGTTATCAATGTGGATCAGCAGATTCATGCTGCGAGTGGCACGGCGGTGGATGTGTTGCAAAATTCTCCCGGGGTCACCGTGGATGCCGAAGGCAATGTGTTTTTGCGAGGCAGTGCGAACTACACTGTTTTGATTGACGGCAAACCCAAACCCATGGGTGGCGCAGATTTATTGAAACAAATTCCGTCAAGTTCCATCAAAAATATCGAAATTATTACCAACCCCTCAGCTAAGTATGATGCGGAAGGCACGGTTGGTATCATCAATATAATTCTGAAAAAGCAAACTGCTGATGGTTTCAATGGTCTGCTAAATGGCGGCATCGGGACATGGAAGAAATATACAGGCGATGCGCAATTTAATATTAAACGTAAGAAATTCAATTTCTATATAGGCGCTGTGGCGCGCCACGACCCTTTCACGTCAATGGAAGACTACCAACAGTCGAATCTAACTAGCGACACGACCTATTATGTTCATGGTTATGGACCTTCCACCCAAACGGTTCAGAACTATAGCGGCAAAGGTGGGATAGATTATACGCCCAATGCAAAGAACTCCCTTTCGTTTTATGCCGAATACGGGCGCTTTTGTTGGCAGAAAGCTGAAGATAATAAGTATTTTGCTGCTATGTCGGGCTTAGAAATATATTCATGGGATTATCAACGTGTGGATATTACACGCGATTATTTGGTGAGTACTTTAGATTATACGCATAAATTTAAGGGCGACAACCATACGATGTCCGTATCATTGCAATATACCAACCGTGATGGTAACAACAAATCATCCGCCGATGCTTATGCAAGTTCCGCCATTTGGGAAAATTTTGGAGCCACCTCTCTCGAGCATAATAATGCCAAAAGTAGCGCAAGTCTGTATCAGGTGAGCGCGGATTACGTGAATGCATTTACAGAGAAACGCGTGTTGGAAGCAGGCATACAAGCCAAAGTGCGACCTATAGCCACCCGAGCTTTGTACGAGGTCTTTGACCTTTCATCGCAATTATGGATCTACGACAGCAGCTATTCAAATGAATATAACTTCCACAACAACAACTATGCGGCTTATGCAACCTACAGCGACCGTTTGTGGGGCTTCGACCTGAAAGTGGGTTTGCGTTTGGAATATACTGATAGGATGTTGAATCAAATTACAAAGAACAAATCCTTTGAGTTTAAGCAATTGGATTATTTCCCAAGTTTTTTCATTTCTCGTGAATTTAAAAATAATCATCAATTGCAGTTTAGCTATAGCCGCCGAATCAACCACCCTCAGGAATGGGCAATCAATCCCTATCCGATTTTTACCAACAATTATGCGTATGGAACGGGCAATCCCTATCTCAAACCTGAATATGCCAATGCCTTCGAATTGAATTATCTGAAGATATTTAAGATAGGCTCCATGACTATCTGCACTTTCTATAGGGATACTAGAGGCGTGATGGATCAGGTATGGAAAACCGATGAAAACAACAAAACTATCATCACCTTTGAGAATATGAATCAAAGTAGGATGATAGGGGCAGAGGCAGATATGAATATTACGCCTGTAAAATGGTTGTCAATTAACCTTGGAGGAAGTTTTTATTATTATAATCTTAGAGGCATGATTGCTGAAAAGAATTTTTCGAATTCTAGCAACAATTATGATTTTCGGGTTACGCCCACCTTCAGATTGCATAAAACCACCCGCTTGCAATTGAACTTTATTTATAACGGACCTTCTGCCACCACTCAAGGAAATATGACAAGTTTCTATGGTTTGAATTTCACCATCAAGCAAGAATTCTTCAAACAGCGGTTTGCCATTACCCTCAATGTTCAAGATATTTTAAACTCCATGAAATATAGCATCATAACCAAAACTCCAAACTATATTTCCACCTTGAGCGGCGACTATCAATCGCCCATAGTGCAAATCAATCTCACCTATAAATTCAACAATTTTGTTCGAAAAAGCAGACCACAAGAAGTTATGGATGTGAAATAATCGAAAGGCATTCAAGTAGAAAATTGAAATAAGGCATAACTATCATGAAAACAAATGAAAATTAAATATTGAAAGTCAAATAAAATGTAATGATAATCAAAGTATTAAAAACATAAAATATGGTCTGATAGCGGCAAGAAGTGTCTTAAAAAAATTAGGAAGGCTCTTACTAAAAATAGGAAGCCTCTTACCAAAAATAGGAAGGCTCTTACTAAAAATAGGAAGGCTCTTACTAAAAATAGGAAGCCTCTTACTAAAAATAGGAAGCCTCTTACTAAAAATAAGAGGCGTCTTACTAAAAATAAGAAGGCTCTTACTAAAAATAGGAAGGCTCTTACCAAAAATAGGAAGCCTCTTACTAAAAATAGGAAGCCTCTTACCAAAAATAGGAAGCCTCTTACTTAAATTATGAACCGTCTTATTTTTTTTATTTTTATTCCACGATTATTTTCCCGCTAATATGTTCCGATTCCGTTTGTATCTGATAGATATACAACCCTGAAGGTAAATTGCCTTTGCTAAAAGTAAGGAGTTTGGAATTCAGGACAGATTGTTTCCAAACGATATTGCCCAACACATCGCTGATGCATATCATGGCGTTGGCGGGTGCTTCGCGAAATTCAAAATTCACATCATTGCTTGTTGGATTGGGATAAACGGAAAGCAAGGAAATTGAGTTTTCTATATTCGTACCTCCGGGCGTACAAGGATAAACTATATAGGTGATACCATTGCTAATGGTGCCTGTGTTTAAATTGAAGGGTCCGCCATTGGATATGTCATAGAAATTAAAAGTCCCCAACAAAACTCCTGCATTGGTGGATGCTTGTCCCACGCAAAAATTTCCGTTATAGCCTTCAATAGTATCTCTATTATAGAAATTTCCATGAATATAAACCGAACCTTCGTTTTCGAAATAGGCTACATGATTCGTGCTATCCACATTGGAAAAATCGTTGTCCGTATTTAATGTACCTATGGTGTCATTGTAATAATAACCTTTATTGGTAGCATCCGCAGCACCCACCATAAAACCATAATTATAAAATTCACCAACGTTGGTAAAATCTGTAAAGGTGATAGAATTATAATTTTCTGTCAGGAAGTCGGAATAGAAATTATGGAATGTGGCGGAGTTGTTGTTATAAAAGACATCCAAGTTCAACAAATCGGTAGCGTTAAAAATGCCATCATTCTCCAAAGTGTCGTTCACACTGACAGCTAAGGCATCCACGCTTCCCGGAACATCATTATAAAAATACGATTGGATAAACAAACTATCCACTTGTGTTATGCTGCCGGAGTTCCAAGTATAAGAACCACTGTAAAATGCCGAATAAATCAAGCACGAATCATTGTTGGTGAAATCGCCACCAAAAAATCCAACGCGACTGATTTTCATCTTACCATTATTAGTAACCGTTCCACTATTCATGGCTAATTTTCTGCCTGCGACGCTTTCTCTCAAAACGCCATTCGGACCGATAGTGATAGAACCGCCGTTTAATGCGAAATCATTATCGAGAACCACATTGTGATTTATCGTAATTGTGTATGCGGCAGTGGGGATGCATGTGCAATTCCATGTGGTAGGATTATACCAATTTCCATTGGCAACGGAAGTGGCAGTTTGGCTCCACGCAAGGCTTGTTAGGCACAAAAATAGACTTAAAAAGAGGAAATACTTTTTCATAAATACAGTTTTTAGTTTGAAAATAATCGCAAAGATAGTCATTTTAATTGAGAATAGCTATGTAGTATGTTTTTTTTTGTCACGTTTCCGCATGCGCATATTGAGCATCTCCACCAAAAGCGAAAACAAAACAGCAAAATAGATGTATCCTTTTGGCACATCATAATGCATGGCGTCCATAATGAGCATAAAGCCAATGAGGATTAAAAATGATAATGCCAACACCTGCAAGGTTGGATGTTTGTTGATGAAACGACTGATGACTCCCGAAAAAAACATCATGATGAACATCGAAATGATGACGGCAACAATCATAAGCACAACATTTTTAGTCAGTCCAATGGCTGTGAGGATAGAATCGAAAGAAAAAATAATATCCAACACCACGATTTGCAATATGGCAGCCGATAATTTGTTGGTCCGACTTTCTTTTTTATGATGTTCGATGCCTTCAATCTTTTGATGCATTTCGGAAGTACTTTTGGCAATCAAAAAGATACCGCCTGCCAATAAAATCAAATCACGAACGCTGACAGGGAAATTGATTCCTGCATTTTGCAGCGAAAACAAAGGTTGAGATAGACCAATAATATGGGTAATCAATAATAAAAGTCCCACCCTAAAAACCATAGCTAGTGCCAAGCCTGTGTTGCGGCTAGTGCGTTGCTTATCTTCAGGTAGTTTTCCGGTGACTATCGAAATGAATATGATGTTGTCAATACCCAAAACAATTTCAAGAAAAGTTAGCGTTAATAGCGCAATCCACGTTTCGCCGTGCAGAAATATATCCATAGAGATTTTTTTTTGCAAAAGTACAATACCTTTTTTATGTAACGAAATTTATTTTCTCTGCTTTTAGTTTTCTGTATTTCCGAAAGAAAAACAAGAATGATGACATTTTGCAAAAATATTTTTGATAAATGTCATTGTTTTAAAAAAACTTCAATATCTTTGTGCCGATTATTTTTTGACAACTATTTATTTAAACTAACTATAATTCAAAACGATATGAAACGTAAATTATTGATAAGAGATGTAACGTTGCGCGATGGGCAACAATCTTTGTTTGCAACACGTATGACACAACCCCAAGTGGAGCGGGTGCTTCCTTTGTTTAAGGAGGCTAATTTTTATGCTATGGAAGTATGGGGCGGTGCCGTTCCCGATTCTATTATGCGCTTTTTGGACGAAAATCCATGGGAACGATTGGAAAGTATTAAAGCCGTTATTGGTGATGCTTCCAAACTCACAGCGCTTTCGCGTGGACGGAATCTATTTGGCTATAATCCTTATCCCGAAGAGGTTATTGAAGGGTTTAATCGCTATGCTATTCAATCGGGGATAGGCATAATGCGTATTTTTGATGCCTTGAACGATGTTGACAATGTGAAATCAAGCATTAAATATGTGAAGGAAAATGGTGGCATCGCTGATGCTACGGTTTGTTATACGGTGGATCCTCATTTTCATACAAAGGAGCGCATCATTGCACTATTGCATGCGAAACTGTTGCCGTATCATATTTTTACTGATGAATATTTTGTGAACAAAGCGATAGAAATGGAAGCTTTAGGAGCAGATATGATTACGCTGAAAGATATGGCAGGATTGATTCCGCCTATTCGTGCAGGACGTATTATAAGTTTATTCAAAAAGAATTTAAGAATTCCTGTTGATTTCCATACGCATTGCACACCGGGATACGGTTTGGCTTCTTCCTTGATGGCTATCATGCATGGCGTGGATATTATTGATACAGCTATCATGAATTTTGCCGGTGGACCTGCCGCGCCATCCTTTGAATTGATTCAAATATTTTGCAACAAACTGAATATTGAAACGGGTGTGAATCTCGATACCGTGGTACAAATCAATAATCATTTGAAAGATATTCGTCAGGAATTGGCTGAGGTGGACAGCTATAAGATGTTTCCACGCGAATTTGATATCACTAAAGATAAGTTGCCGAAAGATATTGAAGCTCTATTTGATAGGGCTATAGTGTTTGCTCAAAATGGTAAACAAGATGATTTGATTAGCGCATGTCAGAAGATTGAGCGTTATTTTAATTTTCCCGAACCTGATGAAGAAGTGAAGTTTGCCGAGATTCCAGGGGGCATGTACACCAATATGCTATCACAACTGAAAGGATTAAAATTGGAAAAACTTTTGCCTCGTGTTCTCGAAATCATACCAAGCGTAAGGCTTGCTTCAGGATGTCCTCCTTTGGTTACACCTACAAGTCAAATTGTAGGCGTTCAAGCTGTGAATTGCGTGATAGATGAAAATAAAAATCAATCATTTTATACCACTAAAAGCATACAATTCGTCAATTTGGTGAAAGGGCAATATGGTCACACACCCATACCTATTGATGAAGAGTTTCGCTATAAAATCACAGGTGTGCGTAAGGAAACACCTTATGATACGGGCACATATAAAAAGCAAGATAACCCGACATTTCATGAATATGGAGATGTGAAATTGGCTCAGAATGCTAAAGAAGAGTTGTTACTAGAATTGTTTCCAGCGGTGGCTAGTGAATATCTTAAAAACAAAGTTGTCAATAAATATTTAGATGAAATTCATCGCATCGAAGATGAAAAACATCAGAAATACTTGAAAGAAAAAGAAGCGTACGAAAGTCTAAGCAAACCGGAGAAAGAACAACTTTTGATGGAAGGCTTATATAAGTTCTAATCTCAAAGCTTTGAGATTAACATTCGTTAGTTTTTAAATTTGTTGAATAGTTCACATTGCCATACGAGCGATGTGAACTATTTTACTATAACGACACTGCCTTTGTAAGCATGAAACTTACGATTGATATCATAGAAAGATATTAGCCATGAGTAAACTCCTTGAACAGGCGCTTTGCCACCCACCTTTCCATTCCATCCGGTTTCCATGTCTGTGGTGTTGAAAACTTGCTTGCCCCAACGGTCATAGATATGCATCTGAAAGGATTCATGCCTGATGCCTTCTCCTTTGGGTGCGAAAACTTGGTTTTTCCCATCCTCATTGGGTGTAAAAGCATTGGGAACGTAGAAAGCAAAATTCGGTTCGATATATACGTTACGAGTGGCTGTGTCGGAACATCCATAATCGGAAAATACTATCAAAATAGGATTGTAGCTTCCTGTGTCAGCATAGATATGTGTTGGGTTTTGCAAGGACGAAGTATTGCCAATCAAATTATGATCATCAAAATTCCAATTCCATGCTGTAGCGCCCACTGATTGATCTGTGAACCATATCAAACCTTCTAATTCGTTCACAATATTAGGTGTGGCAGAGAAGTCAGCTGATGGAATGGCATGTGTTACAATATAGTCAGGGTAAGTGAGTGATGTTTGGCAGCCATTCGGACTTATGACTGATAAGGTGACATCATAGACACCGGCATTTCCAAAATAATGAATAGGATTTTGAAGATAAGAGTAAGAGCCATAAGTAATATTATTGCCGAACGTCCAATACCATTGGTTGACAGCGGGCGTAGTGAGGTCAGTAAAGTGCACCTCAAGTCCTTGGCAGCCTTCACGGATGTCAGCCGTGAAATCAACGGTAGGTAATGGGCTAAATACAAGAGTATATTCCGCAGTACTGATACAACCGTTATTGTCTGCCACCACGGTATAAGTAGTAGTTGTATTGGGGAATGCATGTGTTATTTGTCCGCTAGCGGATGTGAGTGAAGTGTTGGGTGTCCAAGTAAATGTTTGTGCTGTTCCGGTAGCCAAAATAGCCGTAAGTGTACTTGTGTCTCCGGGGCAAATTGCCGGTGGAGATGCCGTAATAGACATCTGTGGACCTGTGACAAGGGTAACAGTGACAAAAGTGATGCCTGTACAACCATTAGCATTTCCTGCAACCGTGTAGGTGGTTGTAACTAACGGAGAAGCAATAACACTTGAACCTGTGTCAGATGAAAGAGTTGCAGCCGGACTCCATAAATAGGTGTCAGCACCCGAAGCGCTTATTGTACCGGAAGTGCCTGTGCAAATGCTTATAGGGGTTGCAAATAATTGCAAATTTGGATTCATCATAACAGTAACAGTGGTGCTTCCCATACAGCCGCTTAAATCTGTTCCAACAACGGTATAGGTCGTTTGAGCAGGAGGCGATGCAGTGACAGTAGCTCCGGTACTTGCAGAAAGGGTTGCTGTGGGACTCCAAACGTAGGTAGCTGCACCGCTAGCAGTAAGAGCAATTGGAGCGCCGGGGCAGGTAGTTGGATTGGCAGGGCTTACCGAAATGGGTATATTAGCGCTTATTGCAACGGTAACAGTAGTGCTACCTGTGCAACCACTTAGGGCTGTGCCTACCACGGTATAGGTCGTTTGAACAAGGGGGGTAGCAGAAACCGTTGTTCCCGTTCCTGCTGAAAGGGTTGCAGTTGGGGTCCAAACATAAGTGTCCCCACCACCTGCAGTCAAAGAAACGGGCATGCCCGGGCAGGTTGTAGGATTGGCAGGCGAAACTGTGATAGGAATATTAGGACTGATGCCAACGGTAACTGTGGTGCTACCGGTACATCCTCCAATACCGGTGCCCACAACAGTATAGGTTGTTTGAACAGTGGGCGAAGCAGAAACAGTTGTTCCTGTTCCTGCTGAAAGGGTTGCCGTTGGACTCCAAACATACGTAGTGGCGCCGACAGCTGTTAGATTTATAGGAGCACCGGGACAGGTAGTAGGGTTAGCAGGAGTCACACTAATGGGTAAATTTGAATTTATGGAGACGGTTACAGTTGTGCTACCTGTACAACCTGTTGATGAACCGGTAACAGTATAAGTTGTTTGGACTGTAGGCGAAGCCGTGACAGTGGCTCCCGTTCCGGAAGAAAGCGTAGTACTTGGAGTCCAAGCATAGGTAGTGCCTCCACTCGCAGTTAAACTTACGGAACCGCCCGTGCAGATAGATGCTATTGAAGGATTCACGGTAATATTTAAGTTCGGACTAATATTGACGAGAATAGAACCTGTACCTGAACATCCATTGGCATCGGTTCCTGTGACGGTATAGGTAGTGGGAACTGTCGGGTAGACTGTCGTCGTTGCTCCTGTTGTGCTATTGCTCCAATTATAAGTGGCTGTGCCTGTACTACAATTTCCCGTTAAGGTAATTGGCGCACCCGGGCAAGTGGTTGGATTGGCGGGCGTGATAGTGATAGTGGGATTTGGATTGACCGTGACGGTGCAAGTTGCGGGCGGGCTTGTCTGCCCCCCAACGGTTATTGTCAAAGTATAAGTTCCTGCCATAGCAGGAGTCGCCCCAGGTCTTGTGGCATTCATCACATTGGACGTCCAACCCCCGGGACCGGTCCAATTATAGGTGGCACCAGCAGTAGGATTGTTGACGGTTAATTGTATAGTTTGCCCAACACAGACCACATCCCCCGTAATTGGTGGAGCCATAATTCCGCAGTCTGTGGCTCCGGAACCTCCCGTTTGAGAAAAAATAAAATCGGACTGTGCATTTGAATAATTCGTAATAAGTAAGATATAAACCTGTCCTACTTGAGCATTTGGAATATTACAATCCTCTTGCCCTGCAGTTGAATAACTGCAATCCACGTAGGAATTACTAGTCATTAGATTGGTGGCACATCCCGCACTTAGCGATGTGAAAGGTCCCCAACAAATAAAATCAATGTCATATCCACTGTTACTTGCCATATGAATATCAATATTGCCAGCCGTGCCCACTTGCATCCAATACCAAGCAGGATTGGGAGATGAACCCAAACAACCGACAGCACCTAAATTTGGAACGTTTACACTTGCAGGATATTGATACGTCTGACCCGTGCAAAACGGATCCGCTCCACCACAATCAGGACCTTGAGCATTGGCAAAAACTACGGCAAACAAAACGATTAAGGTGAGTATTAGTTTTTTCATATGATGATGTTTTATTTCAGGGGAATTATTAATATTGAATTTCAGAAAAGGTATAAGTGTCATTAAAAAAAGTAATTGTCCATATAATTTATATATAACTCCCTTTTTATACAAACAATTGGTATAATTGTAAATTTATTTTTATTATACTGACAACAAATATTAAAAAATGGTTGCAACTGCGCTGCAAAAGTAAGAATTATAGGTGAAATATTTCAGTTGTTTTTTTTAAATAAATTTTATTTTGAATTATTGACCTTGTTATTTTTCTAAGACATTAAAATTCAATCCTCAATTGCTCACCAATATTAAAGCTTATGCGATGATAATCCGTTATGCCGTAACGATAAATGGCATTTTTATGCTCTCGTGTGGGATAGCCTTTGTTTTGTGCCCAATTATAAACAGGAAATGTAGCATGAAGGTTGGTCATATATTCATCACGATGTGTCTTTGCAAGTATGGATGCTGCTGCTATTGACATAAATTTCTCATCGCCTTTGATGATACATTCGTATGGGATGTTTTCATAAGGTTTGAAGCGATTGCCATCAATCAGCAACAATTCGGGTTTGATGCTTAGTTTGCCAACAGATTCTTGCATCGCACGGATGGAAGCGTTAAGGATGTTTATTTCGTCAATGATGGTATTGTCGAGCATTGTAACAGCCCATGCTACTGCTTCATTTTCAATAATGATTCGTAATTGATTGCGTTGCTTTTCGGTCAATTGTTTCGAATCGTTCAATATCTCGTTTCTAAATTTTTTGGGCAAAATAACCGCAGCGGCACATACCGGTCCTGCCAAACATCCGCGCCCGGCTTCATCGCAGCCTGCTTCTATGGTGGTTTTATGGAGCCAAGGTTTTAACATCTACACTATATTTTTTGTTTGTAAGTCTATTGTAATTTGGTGCGAAAATACAAAAAAATCACGTACCAAGCTTCAAACGATGTTTTATTTTCGGGTCGAACAGCTCTAATTCTCTGTCTTTCTTCTTATGGTTTCTATAGCGTTGTCCTCTGAAAAAATCCCAAAAGCTTCCTTCGCGATGTTTAATACGCTTGGTTTTGTCGTTGAATGATGATTGTTTTGAATTGGTCTTTGTTTTTATCTTTCCGCCAAACGTCCCGGGATTCGTATCTTTTGATTTAAACAAAATGATTTTCTTGCCCACACGTTTGTGTTTCTGATTGTAAGAAAACTCCCCGCTTTTCTGTTTGCTTCTCGCCCCATAACTTTCGCTGCTATTTCGGGGGCGTTTATGAAGACTCGATTCGTTACTGCTTTTGAAGGATTGTCTTTTCCTGCCGCTATAGTCATATTGACCTGACATGTTGTGGCGTTTCACATTGAACACACCACTTTCACGCATTCGTTTTTTGGAAGCCAAATTGTCTTTGGAATTGGCTTTCTTCGAACGCGTTGAAAAGGAATCGTGATTGGATTGACCTTTGTGATTATGTCTCTTGCCGGATTTTGCGCTAAAGGAATCATGTTCACGTCTATGTGGGGATAAAAATGAGCCGTTGTTGACCACTCGGTTTCTTGATTTGCTGAAACGATTGCCGGAATGTGCTTTCTTGCTGCTTGAAGAATAGGAGTCTTTTGACTGTTGATGATTTCTGCCTCCACTTTTATTTCTCACCCCAAAGGTGTCGGAGAATTTGCCTCTTTTACGAGCAAAGCCCGAATGTTTTTCGACGGTACGGTTTCGAGAGCTACTGTATTTGAACTGCGTTTTGAATGTTCTGTCTTTTGGAACAAAGGGGTCGGAAAGGTCGCGATGGCAGGCACTCAACAGTATCGAGCATATCAGGAAGAAATTGAATATGTGCCATTTTTTCATGCTTCATTCGTGCTTGTTCTCTAAAAATAGTTCTTATAGAAAAATAATTTCTTAGTTTGATTTGCGATGGGTTATGACTCCATCTTTTTGCCAACAACCAATTCAAACATAGTGTCTTCAACCAAATAGTTTTGGGCGGTTTCTAACAATTGTTCGGGAGTGATAGTGTTCAGGGTGTTTATCAGATTGGCATAATAGTTTTTGAAATCAATGTTGAGTTCCAACAGATTTTTAAAGCGTTCGGATGTTTGAAAAGGTCCGTCGAAGGAGCGAAGGATGCCACCTGATAGATACTTCCGCACTAAATCTATTTCATGCAAAGAAACAGGCTCTTCTCGAAGTTTTTTGAGTTCCCCATAAATCTCATCAATCGCTTTATGGCATACATCCGAACCTACTTCTGTGATAATAAAAAACATGCCCGATTGTTGGAAAGACACCAAAGCTGAATAAATCCCATAGGTGAAGCCTTTATCTTCGCGGATGTTTTTCATGAGGCGCGAACCAAAATATCCCCCCAAAATAGCATTCAAAATAAAGAGTTTGTGATAATCAGCATGGCTTTTCGAAATGCTGATGCCACCAATACGGATTGCTGATTGCACGGACTTTGGCATCGAAATAAATTCTTTTTTGCTTCCTGAGTCTAAAGAGAAGTTGCCAAAGGATGAATTTGACTTCGGGGTGCTCTTGTTTGTGCCAAAATGTTGATTTAACAAAGGTAAGAGTGTTTCAGGAAGTTTACCTGATACGACTATCTTGCAGGTATCGGGCAGGTAATATTGTTGATGAAAGTCACGCAAATATTCGGTGTTGAGGTGGTCAAAATCATTGGCTTCAATCAATTTTCCATAGGAATGGTTCTTGCCGAAGACTTGTTGGTTGAAATGCATGGCTGCCAATTCACTCACTTTTTGTTGATCATCAATAAATGCTTGTTTGCCTCTTTTGGCAAGGTTCAGCAATTCTTTTTCGGGAAAGATGGGCTGATTAATTATCTCCGCAAGGACGGGTAGCACTTGTTCCAAATGTTTATTCAACAAAGAAATAGAAACAACGCTCGTGTCCTTAAATGCCATTTTGCCAAGATAAGCGCCATAATAATCCATGTGTTCGGCAATTTGGAAGGCGCTATAGCTTTGGGTGCCTTCCGAGAGCATTTTATTGGCAAAACGTGCCGTCAGTGGATGCTTTTGATAACGACTGCCTGCATCGAAAAGAAAATCTATCTTTGCAATGTCGAGTTTGCCTGAATTAAACATATAAACAGGAATGCCATTGTCGAGATACGCAATTTCGGGCGAAGCAATTTCAAGACGGTCAATCAGGTGAAGGTCGGGGGCTTGGGTTCTGTCAATCATAGCGTATGTGGCTTTAGTGGATTATTTTTTAGCATGATAATAAAGTGCGGAACAATTGGAATCAATCAAGATGTTGTTTGCCATCTGTTGAATTTCAGCAGCAGTCACTTGTAAATACTTCTCAGTTTCGGTGTTGACCATTTCGGTATCGCCTAACAAAGTGGATATCGCCAATTTCAACGCACGATTCAAGATGCTTTCGTTGGAGAAAATCATATTCGACTCTATTTTGTTCTTTATTTTGTTGAGTTCGTGTTCGGGAATGGGAATGTTTTTGATGCGTTCAATCTCTTCATCAATAGCTGCTTCGGCTTGCTCCATGGTGATACCCTTGATAAGTTTTCCTGAAAAGATAAACAACCCCTCTTCAATGTCGCCGCTGATATGAGCATCCACCTCACTGAAGAGTTTTTTCTCTTTCACCAAGGTGTTATACAGACGCGATGAATTGCCGTTGGAAAGGATGTCGGAAAGCATATCCGTTGCGTAATAGTCTTTGTCCATGCGGGCACACATGTGAAAGGCTTTACAAATCATATCAAAAGGAACATCCCGCTCTACGCTGAGGTTTCTCCTTTCGTGCTGCATGGGTTCTTTGGGGATATTACGCATATATCGTTCGCCTTTGCTAATGGGAGCAAACCATGTGTCGCATAAATTGCGCACTTCTGCCTCCGTGATGTTTCCTACGACAGAAACTATGGCATTCTTTGGGTGATAAAACTTGTGATAAAAGGTGCGCACATCGTCCATGGTAGCATTCTCAATATGGCTGATATCTTTGCCGATAGTGGACCATTGATAGGGGTGAGCTTTATAAACAAAAGGGCGCATCAACATCCAAAAATCACCATACGGTTGATTCAAATAGCGCTGTTTGAATTCTTCAATCACCACTTGGCGCTGCACATCGAGGCTCTTTTCGGAGAAAGCCAAATCGAGCATACGGTCGGATTCGAGCCAAAAAGCTGTGTCGAGATTTTGGCGGGGTATGCTCATATAATAATTGGTGAAATCATTGTTGGTGAAGGCATTGTTTTCGCCACCTGCTTTTTGAAGGGGTTCATCATACGACGGTATGTTGACCGAGCCGCCAAACATCAAATGCTCGAACAGATGGGCAAAGCCTGTCTTGTCGGGGTGTTCATCCTTAGCACCAACGTTGTAGAGAATGTTGAGTGCCACCATAGGCGTGGCAGTATCGGTGCTTACGATCACTTGCAAACCGTTTTCGAGCATGAATTGAGAATAGTCTATCATAATGGGCTGAAATTTGTTTGACAAAAGTAAAGGATTTTATCCATATTGTGCCATAGAATTACAGATTAAACGATTTTCAATTATTTATTATTCTCAATTTGTGCTTGTTTCTTTGTTGATAAATCCATGAATCTGTGGCATTCATCAGGACGTTTCATTCGCTTTGCATCCTATCTTGTAATGTATCAAAATAAAATTCATCTTCATCAATTTCAGAAATATTCGTTATTTTTGCACCCAAAACCAAATTATCATGAATCAAAAAATTTCAATCTATAATACTTTGTCGCGCAAGAAAGAGAATTTCGAGCCGATAAATCCTCTTTTTGCAGGCATGTATGTGTGTGGACCTACGGTGTATGGCGATCCGCATTTAGGACATACGCGCCCCGCTATCACCTTTGATTTGATTTTTCGCTATCTGCAACATGTGGGCTATAAGGTTCGCTATGTGCGCAACATCACCGATGTAGGGCATTTGGAGAATGATGCCGATGCAGGCGAAGATAAAATAGCAAAGAAAGCACGTTTGGAAAAGCTCGAGCCGATGGAAGTGGCGCAATACTACACCAATCGGTATCACGATGCCATGCGCTTGCTCAATATGTTACCTCCAAGTATTGAACCCAAAGCATCGGGGCATATCATCGAGCAGATGGATATGGTTCAGAAGATTTTGGATGCAGGTTTGGCGTATATCTCTAATGGTTCGGTGTATTTTGATGTGAAGAAATATAACGAACATCATAAGTATGGCAAGCTGTCGGGCAGAGTTTTGGAAGATTTGTATTCCAACACCCGCGCCTTGGATGGTCAGGATGAGAAACAGAATCCTTACGATTTTGCTTTATGGAAGAAAGCATCTCCCGAACATATCATGCGGTGGAGTTCGCCTTGGAGCGATGGTTTCCCGGGTTGGCATTTGGAATGTTCTGCGATGAGTGCGAAATATTTGGGCGAACATTTTGACATACATGGCGGCGGCATGGATTTGTTGTTTCCCCATCATGAGTCGGAGATTGCGCAATCGGTGGCGGCAAACAAGGTGGAGCCTTGTAAGTATTGGGTTCATAATAATATGATTACCGTGAACGGGCAAAAGATGGGCAAATCGCTGAACAATTTTATCAACCTAGAACAGTTTTTCAACGGAAGCCATCCCCTGTTGGAGCAGGCTTACACGGCGATGACCATACGCTTTTTCATATTGCAGGCACACTATCGTAGTACGTTGGATTTTTCGAACGATGGGCTGCAAGCTGCCGAAAAAGCCTTGAAACGTTTGTTGATTGCATATTCTTTATTGGAGAAAATTGTTCCCGCTGAACAAACCGATGCGGACTTGGCAGCATTTATCCCTTCTTTTTCTGCAAAATGTTACGAAGCGATGAACGACGATTTCAACAGCCCCTTGGTGATTGCTAATTTGTTTGATTCAACACGATGGATACATGGTTTGAACGAGAAGAAGTTCAACATCAGCAAAGCGGATTTGGAAACATTTACGCAAACATTCAGCACTTTTATGTTCGATATTTTGGGATTGACCAACGAAGCTTCAGGGGAAAACACCCAAACGACGGAAGGTTTGATGAATTTGATTTTAGCCATACGCCAAGAAGCCAAAACGAATAAGGATTTTGCGACTTCGGACAAAATACGCAACGAGCTGCAGAAGTTAAATATCACCATTAAAGATACGAAGGAAGGGGTGAGTTGGAGCGTGGAGTAGGCGGTTGAAGACCCAAATCCCAAATTCCAAGATCCAAATTCCAAGGTTAGCTCCCTACGAATTACGAATATTCGAATTACGAATTTCGCTAATGTCTCTGTGTAACTCTGTATCTTGGTGTATCTCTGTGTAACTAGCTAGAAAAACCACGGAGGCACGGAGAACACTAAGATACACTAAGTTTATTTTAGGCTACATAATAAAATGCAAAATTACGAATTGCACATCGCTGATACGGCAACCTTACTATTTCGCATAATCCATCCAAAAATCATGCTCGCTTTCAATCATAGTGATTTCGATTCTTTCGGCTTCTTTTTCTATATCATTACCTGATGTATAAGTTGAAATGGGGCGATCCAATACGTTTGATTCTTTGTAGATTTGTCCATAGAAGTAGCGGAAGAAAAATAAATCATCGTAGGTTTTGATGTAGGTGGGGAGATTGGATTGTTTGAGGGGCTCTTGTGCCAAACATTTCCGCATTTCAGGGAAATAAAACCAACATAAGTTTACGGTATCTTGCTTTTGTTTCGTGACTACGACAGGACAGAAACCAATGATTCTCGTTTCTGATACATATCTGACGTTATCAAAAAAACAATCTTCTTTAATTTTGTAGCCTATAACTTTGAACGAAGATGTGTCAATTTTACTAACTGCCAACGCTTGTTGAAACTCTTCATCATGGACATCGTAGGGAGTAATCTTGCCTGCTGTCAAATTTTTATATAGGATATTGAAAAAGAGATTGTCATCAAAAAGTAGTGGGTTATTTTTTGCTGTAATTGTACGCCAAAGACGTTTTGACCACACCACCATTTTTTCTTCCAATTTAAAGTATTCCATATATCCATCCTTAGAATAATGTAAAGCATAAGGCTGATTGGAAGCCTGCTGCGCATATTTTTTGTTGGCAACCGGTGGCATAACACTTTTGAAAACAAAGGGATTTTCATAATCTCGCTCCACGCGAAGGGTGCCTGTTGTATCCCACATCTTCCACGTGCCTTTGCGATAGTTATTCTCAAAACTGCCTTCCGCCTTCTTCTGTCCATTTTTATAATACGAAACATAAGCGCCATTCAATCTACCATCCGTAGTTTCATACACCGCATTATAGGCATCGCCCACCACCCTATGTTTTTCTTTGCCCTTCATAGCGAAGGAAACAAAAACTAGGGCACACAATATCACAATAAGTCTTTTCATGTTTAATTTTATTTTAGGTTCAATGTAATACCTCATATTTTGTACAAAGGTACAAATTTTTTTTTCATCTATAAGAAATTAAAATCTAATAATAGATAGTTTAATAATGATGATAGGCTAGAGCCTAAAAGGATAGGAGCGAAGGAGGAGGAGGCTAGCGGCGACGTGGAATGAAGCGGATAAACAGAACGCGGATGACGCAGATTTGTAAGATAAAATATGGTTTTAGACAGAGACTTAAAGGATAAAGGCGATAGAGGTAGAGCCTGTCGCCAAACGGGAGATAGTGGACCCAATTCCACCAATGTGGAAGAACCCGCCACACGGGCGCTAATTTTGTGGTTCTTTAAAAATCAGTCTTAAACGTTTTGAAATTATAGCACTGTCGTTGCTATCACAACTTCAACTACAGAAGTTATAACTCCAACGACAGCAATTATAATCGCAACGACAGCAATTATAATCGCAACGACAGCAATTATAATCGCAACGACAGCAATTGTAATCGCAACGACAGCAATTGTAATCGCAACGACAGCAATTATAATCGCAACGACAGCAATTATAATCGCAACGACAGCAATTATAATCGCAACGACAGCAATTATAATCGCAACGACAGCAATTATAATCGCAACGACA
>CAIOYH010000165.1 GCA_903862465.1 uncultured bacterium
ATTCCATCAATTCCATTTGCTCCGGCGGGCCCTATAGCCCCTTGAATACCTTGTGGACCGGCAGGACCCGTTAATCCTATTGGACCTTGTGGACCTACTGCGCCATCTATTCCATCAATTCCATTTGCTCCTGCGGGCCCTATAGCCCCTTGAATACCTTGTGGACCGGCAGGACCCGTTAATCCTATTGGACCTTGTGGACCTACTGCGCCATCTATTCCATCAATTCCATTTGCTCCTGCGGGACCTACTGCCCCTTGAATGCCTTGCGGACCAGCAGGACCCGTTAATCCTATAGGACCTTGCGGACCTGTCAATCCTATTGGGCCTGTTGGTCCCTGCGGACCAATCAATCCTATCGGACCTTGCGCGCCTGTTAATCCTAAAGGACCTTGTGGTCCCGTTAATCCTATTGGGCCTGTTGGTCCCTGCGGACCAGTCAATCCTATCGGACCTTGTGCACCTGTTAATCCTATTGGACCTTGCGGACCTATAGAACCATCTATACCATCTATTCCATTTGCTCCAGCAGGTCCTATTGGTCCTTGTGGGCCTATAGCACCATTTATTCCATTAATTCCGTTAGCACCGGCAGGTCCTTGTGGTCCAACAGGACCAGCAGGACCAATTGGTCCAACCGTTCCACCAACATCGCAAAGAGAAATCCATGTTAATGTACTTATCTCATAGAAAAACACACATTTTAAGTCGGTATCATATACCAACAAACCATTAGCCGGATTTATTATGGCTAAACGTTGGGCAGTTTTAAGCCGAGGAATTAATACTCCTTTATCATTTGCATCAACATCGAGTGCTGCAGAGGGATTCGGGTTTGCCCCTGTAGCATTGATCCCAACGTTGTTCTGAGCAAAATTGCTTTTACAAAGCAAAACAAGTAAGAATACTATTAATATAAATTTATTTCCCTTCATCTAAAATTGTCATTATTGAATTAAAGTAACGATTCCATTATACTTATGTTGCATCCCATTACCATCTTTTAAAAACATAATCCACGTATAAACACCTTGTGGGCAGATTTTTCCAGAGTTTCCAAAAGAACCATTCCAAGGTTTGTTAATATCATCTAAAACGTAAATTAATTGTCCCCAGCGATTATAAATATACATTGTAAAATTTAATTTGTCAAGATTATAGCCTATTGGAGCAAAAGTCTCGTTATGTCCATCAACATTGGGTGTAAATGCATTTGGGAAGAAAATTTCCCAATCAATAACTTCTCCAACCAAACACCAAGGTGCATAGAAATCACTTGGAGCCACATTATCTATCTTAAAAACTTTTTCAGTCGGATAGGAAGTCCCAACAGGTTTTAAATCGCCCCATGTTTGTTGTAGGGTGTTATACCGAATAGCTTTCATATCAACCTCATGCAATCCATTGTTGCAGGATGGATTTAAATCTTGTTGCAAATAGTGTAATTGAATATTAACTTCAGGTTTTGTATTATAAATAGGATCAATATTCCAAAACCGATCAGCCACAAACTCATAACCTCTATCCAATTTAATTACATCAGGAGGAACAGGATTGTTTTGACATCCAGTTGGATATGTTGCGAATCGAATAGAACCAGTTGGAGGAGCAGCCGAAGTTTTTGTTTCAACCGTTACAGCAAGATCGTCAGAATTTGAATTGCCACTCCCAAATGGTACTGTATATGAATTTAAGTTTGATCCAATTTGCCAATCAACTTCGCCCAAACCTTCATATGTATTTGTTTCGCCGAAAATATAAGCGCTTATATGGTTTATTCCTATAGGATTTGGATTCAAAATTTTGATTCGGTGGGTATTCAAGTCTAAGACAGCATTAACAAAAAGTGTATCATTTACCTTGCAGCCGGTAACATTTAAAGTCTTTTTCGAATTCTTTATAATCAGGTTTTCAAATAAAGTAGGATGTGTTCCTTCGATGTACTGATTTAATAGACCATCCATTATAACATTTCCAACAAGACCTGCTCCAACAGAAACTAAGACTTCGTTGTTTGCAACATTTACCCAATTTCGCCTTACAATAATATTTCCATCTAGATTTACAGTTCCATCAGTAACCCCGTCGTTTTTATTAATATAGTTTCCCCCTATAACTACATTAGCTCCTTCACTAACTATTATCTTGCCACCATTGTTTACAACATTCTGCCCATTAGCACAATGCAAGGTGAATAGAATAATAGAGAGACACAGGACAAATATTTTATCAAATAAATACATTTTCATTTTAATTATTTATAAAAGGACGACACAAAATTACAAAAAAATACGAGTTGATAGCAAAGTTAATTAAAATTTTCTCTAAAATTATTAACAGATGCAATAATATCCGAATTTTTAAAAATGGCATTTCCTGCTACAATTATATCCGCACCCGCTTCTAAAATAGCATAAATATTGTCATTATCTATGCCTCCATCAACTTCTATAAGCGCATTTGAACACTTAGATGTAATAAGTTCTTTAGTTTTTTGAATTCGAAGCAATGAATTTTGTATGAATTTCTGACCACCAAAACCAGGATTAACAGACATCACTAAAATCATATCGGAATCGGAAACTATTTCATCTAACAAACTTATTGATGTGTGCGGATTTACAGCAACACCCGCCTTTACACCGAAATCTTTAATAAGATTTATGGTGCGATTTAAATGTAAACACGACTCAATATGTACACTAATATAGCTTGGTTTGTAGGAAGCAAAACGCTCTATAAATTTGTCAGGATCAACAATCATTAGGTGAATATCAAGTGGTTTTTTTGCATATTTTACTAAAGAGTCAATGATGGTAAATCCAAAGGAAATATTGGGGACGAAAACGCCATCCATGACATCAACATGAATAAAATCTGCTTTACTTTCATTAAGTAATTCTATTTGTTCTTTTAATCTGCCAAAATCGGCAGAGAGTATTGATGGAGAAATAAAATGAGCCATGTTGAATCTATAATTTTTACAAAGATAGTAAAGCTTTTTTTATCCTAGATAATATTTTAGGTTTTTAGTTCTAGAGGATTGTTTTAATCGACGAATAGATCTGTCTTTTATTTGTCGAACACGTTCACGTGTTAAATCAAATTTAGATGCGATTTCGTCGAGTGTGCATATGGGTTTGCCACTTAATCCATAAAAGAATCTGATAATTTCCGCTTCACGGACTGGCAAAGTAGTAATGACTCTTTCAATATCAAAACGTAGAGAATCTAAAAGTAATCCTGTTTCAGGATCATCGTTTTGTTCACTAATGAGCATATCATACATTGTAATTTCTTCATCAGGAATAATAGGAGCATCCATAGAAACATGTTTTCCTGAATTCTTTAAGGAATCATTTACTTCTGTAATAGAAACATGCAGTATGTTCGCAATTTCATCAGGATTAGGGTCTCGCTGATGTATTTGCTCAAAAGTATTATATGCCTTATTAATACGATTAAGTGTGCCGATTTTGTTCAATGGCAACCGCACAATGCGAGCTTGTTCAGCTATCGCTTGCAATATAGATTGCCGAATCCACCAAACAGCATAGGAAATAAATTTAAATCCTTTAGTTTCGTCAAATCTTTGAGCAGCTTTAATCAAACCCATATTTCCTTCATTAATTAAATCGGGTAAGCTCAAACCTTGGTTCTGGTATTGTTTTGCAACAGAAACCACGAAACGCAAATTTGCCTTTGTCAATTTGTCTAAGGCTGCTTGGTCTCCTTGACGTATGCGTTGTGCTAAAATTACTTCTTCGTCAGGACTGATAAGATTTACTTTACCAATTTCCTGAAGATACTTGTCTAACGATTCTGTTTCTCGGTTCGTTACTTGCTTGGCAATCTTTAGCTGTCTCATAACTATTATTTCTTTAAAATAAAAAAGTGCCTTACGGGAATAATAAGACACTTTTTACCTAAAAAAGGTTGCTTTGAGATAAAACTAAATTTAACTTTGAGTAGGTTTGGGTAAAAGAACTCTACGAGATAATTTTAATTTTCCGGTTTTTTTATCAACTTCAATAAGCTTAACTTGAACTTCATCGCCGATTTTAAATACTTTTTCAACATCATCGGTTCTTACCCAATCAATTTCAGAGATGTGCAGTAAGCCGTCTTTGCCCGGTAGAATTTCGATAAAAGCACCAAAAGGTTGAATGTTGCGCACTTTACCTGTATATACTTCTCCAACTTCAGGAACGGCAACTATCTTTTTAATCCAATTTAAAGCTTTATCAATAGATTCTTTATTACTTGAAGAAATATCAATAATACCAAATTCGCCTTGTTCTTCAATTATAATGGTTGACCCTGTTGAGTTTTGGATTTCTTGAATGATTTTTCCACCAGGTCCGATAACAGCTCCAATAAATTCTTTAGGAATTGTTATCTTCACAATTCTTGGAACATGAGGTTTGTAATCTTCTCTAGGTGTAGAAATAGTTTTTTCTATTTCATTTAATATATGTAAACGACCAAGACGAGCTTGATTTAAAGCTTCGGATAAAATTTCATACGAAAGACCATCAACTTTTATATCCATTTGGCATGCCGTAATTCCATCTCTCGTACCGGTCACTTTAAAATCCATATCACCTAAATGATCTTCATCGCCTAAAATGTCAGATAAAATAGCGTATTTGCCACCTTTATCGGTAATCAATCCCATAGCAATTCCAGAAACAGGTTTTTTCAATTTAACGCCGGCATCCATAAGGGCAAGGGTTCCTGCACATACTGTTGCCATAGATGATGAACCGTTAGATTCAAGAATATCAGAAACAATACGAACGGTGTAAGGATTTTCTTCTCCCCAAGGAATCATGTTCTTTAAAGACCTATGAGCCAAATTTCCATGTCCTACTTCTCTACGACCTGTGCCGCGCATCATTTTTGCTTCACCCGTTGAAAAAGGAGGGAAATTATAATGTAGTAAAAACTTGTTCTTTCCTTCGAAGATAACACCATCAATAATTTGAGTGTCCATTTTGGTTCCGAGGGTAACTGTGGTAAGCGATTGTGTTTCTCCACGAGTAAAAATAGCAGAACCGTGAGCTGAAGGCAAATAATTAACTTCACTCCAAATAGGTCTGATTTCATCCAATTTACGTCCATCTAAACGGATTCTGTCATTTACAATCACTTTTCGTATGGCTTCTTTTTCAACCTGAAAGAAATAACGATTAATCATCGATTTTTTTTCTGCACGTTCTTCTTCGGGCAATGTGTTGATGAAGTCTTCTTTGATTTTATCAAGAGCATTCATGCGTTCATGTTTTGCAGAAGCAGCACATGCAATATCATATATTTTTTGGTAAGCAAATTCTCTAAGATTTTCTTTTACGGTATCATCATTCACTTCGTGACAATAAGTACGTTTGATTTTTGATTTTTCAACCATATCAGCCAATTCGAGTTGTGCACGGCATTGGATGCGGATAGTTTCATGAGCAAACTTTAAGGCTTCAGCTAAATCATTTTCTGAAACTTCTTTCAGTTCGCCTTCCACCATCATAATATTGTCCATTGAAGCAGCAACGATAATATCAATATCAGAACTTTGGATGTCAGTTGTACTTGGATTTACGACAAATTTTCCATCAATTCTGCCTACTCTTACTTCGGAAATAGGTCCATTGAAAGGAATATCTGAAACAGTTAATGCGGCCGAAGCAGCTAATCCTGCTAATGCGTCAGGCATACATTCTTTGTCGCCCGAAATTAATGTCACTAAAACTTGAGTTTCGGCATGATAATCATCCGGAAATAGTGGACGCAAAGCGCGGTCAATTAATCGAGAGATTAAAATTTCATACTCTGATGCTCTTGCTTCACGTTTAAAAAAACCGCCCGGGAAACGACCTAAGGCTGCATATTTTTCTTGATAATCTACTGATAATGGCATGAAGTCAACGTTTTCTCCTGCCTCTTTTCGGGATACTACGGTTGCTAAAAGCATAGTATCGCCCATTTTTACTACTACAGAACCATCTGCTTGTTTGGCGAGTTTTCCTGTTTCAATTTCAATTATTCTTCCATCGCCAATGTCGAATGATTTTTTAATACCTTCCATAATGTTCTTTTTATTTTTTTTATATACCTCTTTATTAATTCGATTTTAAATAAAAAAAGGCAATTCGCATTGCCTCCTTTATAGTATTTTCGAGAAAAATTACTTTCTAAGATTGAGTTTCTTAATAATATTTCTGTAACGTTCGATGTCTCGTTCTTTCAAATAATCGAGCAAACGTCTTCTTTTACCAACTAATCTTACTAAAGATCTGCGGGTAAAACTGTCTTTCTTATTTGCCTTCAAATGACCTGTTAGATGCTGAATTCTAAAGGTAAATAAGGAGATTTGTCCTTCTGAGGAACCTGTATCAAATTCGGATTTTCCGTACTCTTTGAAAATGTCTTTTTTTACTTCACTGGTTAAATACATAATTACATCTTTGTTAAAATGGAGTGCAAAAGTACTAATAATTTTTAATATTCCGCATTTTTATAAAAAAAAAGTTTTTTTTTGTTCTTACTTGAACCCTAATAGGGACGTATATTCTCCATTGATAAGCTTGGTGACAGAATAGGACGATAATCTATAGGAGTATTTTTTTGTGTATCGGCAGGAGAAAATTCCGATACCATTTGTTACATTCGTATATGAAGGACGTTCCTGAATTATAGATCCGGAGGCTGAATTCAAATCAATATAAATACTCAAATCATCGCCACCGGCAGAAATCATGAAGTCAACATTGCCGATAATTCTATCTACAGCGGGGTTCACTGCAATTTTTGATTGTATGGTTCTGAAAAAGCTTTCCCCATTATAACTTGCTATGAGTTCTTCACCGCCCTCAGATGTGGAAGCTTTTACGGAATTCAAATTCCAATCTATATATTTATCTGCCGTTGTGTCAAGTGTAGCTTTATCCACTTCTCTATAATGAAAGCGAAATAGCGGTTCAAATATTTTAGAGTTTTTGCTCGATATCCATTTTGCTTCTCCCGTGGTGTTATAGACTCCATTTGGTGATACAAATCCTATTTGTGGGTTAAGAGGGTTATAAGTAGGATCTTTAACGGTAAAATCATACACCATGGCTGTGGTTGCATTAGTTTTTACCCCTGTGTTATTATTTGTAATATTTATTTTATAGGTATTCTTTGAATTGAGAAGCGGCACAGGTTTAAACATATATATTTCCTGATTGGGGGAATAAAAGATGCCACTATCTTTATTGGAAACATACGTTTTTTGAAGGACAAAAGTTCTAGAAAGGATTCCATTGGAGTTTCGTTCTTCAACAGTAACGCTTATATCATCGCCCCACGAACTTAATGACGGGTCTTGCGCCATGTCGTAAGCGCTGCTTTCGCCTAAAAAGGCTTTTGTTATCTTGACATATTGCGTGGAATCTGCCTGATTGAGCAAGCCATACACCACGGCGATGTCTTTGGCAGGAGCATTGATGTCAAACTTGGTGGTACAGCCCACGCATGCTAAAAGGCTTATTAAAATGGTAGAAAAAAGAAACGATTTCATTATATTATTTTAGATGCCACAAAAGTATGAAATATATTTTACATCCATACAAAAATTCATTCAATTAAAAATTCTTCAAAAAAAAACTAAAAATGTCATGATTTATTGTTTGATTTGATACCTTTGCGCAAAAAATTATAATGTCATGATTTCTGAACCTGGAAAAATATCGAAAATTACTACGCATGTGTTGCATGAAATGAAACATCGCGGTAGAAAAATTGCCATGCTAACGGCTTATGATTACTCCTTTGCAAAGATTTTGGATGCTGCCGAAATTGACGTGATTTTGGTAGGCGATTCTGCTTCCAACGTGATGGCGGGGCATACTTCTACCTTGCCGATTACGCTCAATCAGATGATTTATCATGCCACTTCGGTGATGCGGGGCGTTAGTCGCGCTTTGGTGGTGGTGGATATGCCTTTCGGCACGTATCAAGGCAATTCGAAGAATGCTTTGTTTTCTGCCATTCGTATTATGAAAGAATCAGGTGCGGACGCCATTAAAATGGAAGGTGGACGGGAGATACTCGAGTCGGTTGACCGTATTTTATCCGCAGGAATTCCTGTGATGGGACATTTGGGGCTTACGCCGCAATCTATCCATAAGTTTGGAACCTACGTGGTGAGAGCTACTGAAGAAAAAGAAGCCCTGAAATTGGTTGAAGATGCACGTTTGTTAGATGAAGCGGGCTGTTTCGGCATCGTGTTGGAAAAAATTCCTGCTAAGTTAGCCACAGAAGTCACCAAGGAAGTGAAAGCAATCACTATTGGCATCGGTGCCGGTGGTGGAACGGACGGACAGGTATTGGTGTTGCACGATATGTTGGGGATTAATACCGACTTTTCGCCTCGCTTTTTGCGTCGTTATCACAATCTTCATGAAGAAGTGAGCAAAGCCGTAATTTCATACATACATGATGTGAAGGCGAATGATTTTCCGAATGAAAAAGAGCAATACTAAGGATGGGCTTCGATATTCCAAAGCAAATATTGTTTGAAGACAATCATCTTATTGTCATAAATAAATTGCCCGGACAATTGGTTCAACCCGACACTACGGGCGATGATTCTTTGGAAGAACAGATAAAACTATACATTAAATATAGGTATAACAAACCCGGCGATGCGTTTTTGGGCGTGGCTCATCGTATTGATAGACCTGTGAGCGGCGCCGTAGTGTTTGCCAAAACGAGCAAGGCATTGGTGCGTCTGAATGAAATGTTGAAACAACACCAACTCAAGAAAACCTATTGGGCTATTGTAAAAAACCAACCCCCGCAACAGTCAGCTTTGTTGTCGCAGTATATTTTGCGCAACTCCAAACAAAACAAAAGTCAAGTGTATAACATGCCTGTCAAGGATGCTTTGTTGGCAGAGCTCACCTATAAACTCATTGGCAGCAGCGAACGCTATTATTTGTTGGAGATTGATTTGATGACGGGACGCCACCACCAAATCCGCGCCCAATTGGCTTCCATCAACTGCCCGATTCAGGGCGATATTAAATACGGTTCGCAACGCAGCAACCCCGATGGCTCCATCTGTTTGCATGCACGCACCCTTGAGTTTACCCACCCCGTAAGCCAACAAGCTATGCTGATTGAAGCTCCTGTGCCGGAAAATAATTTGTGGAAGTTATTTGCGAGTACTTAAAGTGCCTAAAGTACTTCAAGTGCCTAAAGTTATTAGATAAAAAGTAAAAAGGCTTACCCCTAAACCGAGGCAAGCCTTTTTTGCAATAAGTGTGAAGGTGAAAACTTAGCATATTCGGCAAAACAGGTGCTTGGGTTTGCCAACTCGGAGCTCGGACTTACCAACTCGGGGCTCGGACTTACCAACTCGGGGCTCGGACTTACCAACTCGGGGCTCGGACTTGTCAACTCGGGGCTCGGACTTGTCAACTCGGGGCTCGGACTTGTCAACTCGGAGCTCGGACTTGTCAACTCGGAGCTCGGAGTTATCAACTCGGAGCTCGGAGTTATCAACTCGGAGCTTGTGTTTGTGAAACCCAAGAGGGTGTTTTTGAAAAAAAGCCTGTAAACGTAAAAAATTAGCGCTATTTTTTGTTTCTAAAGATAGGGCTGAAGCTTCTAAAAACAGGACTTTATCTGCATAAGCTACACCAATGCAATTTGATTTTGTCTTGCAAATATGTATTCTATAGCCCTCTTACATAGAACCCTTTATTTCGATTTATCAGGATAAGGAGGCACAGGAGGCGGTTTGGTGTCTATCTTCTTTAAATCTTCCAAAATCAACTCAATCGCTTTGTTCAATTGCTCATCTTCGCCTGCATATTCTTTGGCGGGGTCGTTCACCACCACCACGTCGGGGTCAACGCCATGCCCTTCGATAATCCATTTTTTGCCTTCGGCATCATAATGTGCAAATTCGGGTTTGTTCAGGAAGCCGCCATCCATCAAAGGCAATGAACCTCTGATGCCTACCACGCCGCCCCAAGTGCGTTGCCCAACGAGCTTGCCAATTTTCAACTCACGGAATTGATAGGGAAACAAATCGCCATCGGAAGCCGAATATTGGTCAATCAAACATATCTTCGGACCATATTGTTGCTCGATGCCCGCAGTGGATGGGCTTGCATTGCGCGACACTTTCATATAAACCAATTCGCGATTCAAACGTTCGATAATCATAGGAGAAACATTGCCGCCGCCATTGCCGCGGTCATCAATGATGAGGGCGCTTTTGCTCAATTGCGGATAAAAATGTTTCACAAACTCGTTTAATCCATCCGCGCCCATGTTGGGAATGTGGATGTAGCCCACCTTGCCGTTGGTGGCGTCGTTCACTTTTTTGATGTTGTTCTGAACCCAATTATAATAGTACAAACCCGATTCATCGTCAACAGGAACAACGATAATTTTGTGTGCGCCTTCGGCAGATGCGCTGCTGTTCACAGTGAGTTCCACTTGTTTGTCGGCGGTGTTAATCAACAGCTCGTTGATGTTGGCGGTGGTGAGCACCGATTTGCCATTCACAGCAATAATAAAATCGCCTTCTTTCACATCCACGCCCACCTCAGTCAAAGGAGAACGGGTGCTTTCGCCCCAATTTTCGCCCTGCATAATCTTGCCAATTTTATAATATCCTGAAGCATCTTTGGTGATAGTAGCCCCCAACAAACCCATTTTGATGCGTGCGGGCTGAGGTTTGTCGCCGCCACCCGTATAAGCATGACCGACGCTCAATTCGCCAATCATTTCACCAATAATATAGGTTAAATCGGCACGGTGATTGACATAAGCCAACAGCGGTTCATATTTCTTATAGATGGCGGTCCAATTCACCCCGTGCATAGCCGGATCGTAAAAGAAATCGCGCATCTGTCGCCACGATTCGGTGAAAATTTGTCGCCATTCCTCTTTCAAATTTACCCATACTTTCATATTGGATAAATCCACATAATCTTTCACTTCTATCTTGGCTTTCGGGAGGTCAATAACGGCATATTTTCCGTCGGCGAGCAACATTTTCTTTCTATCGGCAGAAATAACGTAATTGCCATAAGCGCCGAGATTCGTTTCTTTTTTATCTTTCAAATCATAAAGCATCAAAGCAGTTTTAGGTTCCTCAGCCGTGGTGCGGCAATAAAAAACACTGTTGCCGGCAGAACTGATATTCCAATAAGAACCTGCACCGATGGGAAAAGCAACAATCCGATTCATGATGCCATCCAAGTCAACCACCACATCCACCGTTTTCGTATCCGGTTCTTTGGTCTCTGCAGGCAAATTCACCTCATCGTCCACAGGTTTGAACGGAGATGGAGTGGCTTTTGCCAAGGTGATTAGATACACTTTGGTCATGTTGGTGTAGGCATGATTCCATTCGGTCCAACTATACGTCGGATTGAAATCGCGATTGGACGTGATGAACAAATATTTTCCATCAGCACTAAAGGTCGGATTGCTCGAACTGTACCATCCATCCGTAACAGGATATTTTTTTGCGGCAGCCACATCATACAAATATATCTTGGTTTCGGCAGTCTTGTCGGGGCGGGCAAAGGCTATCCATTTGCTGTCCGGCGACCAACTGAAATCAGAGAACTCCCAATCGGGCGAATCGTCCACAAGGGTCACTTGTTTACTTTCGATGTCAACATATTGCAAGCGCAGTTTTTTATCTGCCCACAAAAGTTTCTTACTATCGGGCGACCATTGCGGCTGATATTTATAGGTATCACTTTTTGAAGTGAGTTTTATGGCTTTTGACGAACCATCTTGGGCAACGATATACACTTCATCCTCGCCTGTAGAATCTGAGATAAAGGCGATGAGCTTTCCATCGGGCGACCATGTAACGCTGCGTTCGTGAACGCCGGATGTTTGCGTCAGGTTGCGGGTGATGCCTGTCTTAGCAGGAACGGTGTAAATATCGCCGCGCCCACTAAAAACTATACGTTTGCCATCGGAAGCCACATCAAAAGAGGTGATGTTTTTTGAAGCATCTTTCATTTCGCTGCGCCCGGTGTTCAAATCGTCGGCAATTTGGATGCTCACCTTTTGCGACTTTTGCGATTTCAAATCATAATAATAGATGTAACCTCCATTTTCATAAACAATACTACTATCGCCCAAGGAAGGGAACTTGATGTCGAACTCGGTGAAGTCGGTAAGCTTTTTCGTTTCTTTAGTGGTGAGATTATAACCGAAAAGATTCATGGTGCGGTCGCGGTCGGATAAAAAATAAAGGGTGCTACCGTTCCACATGGGAAAAATATCTTGGGCGATATTGTCGGTGATTTGTTGCGTTTGCTTGGTTGCGAAATCATAAATCCAAATGTCGTCAGCCATGCCACCTTTATAATATTTCCAGGTGCGGAATTCGCGAAACACTTTGTTGTAGGCAAGCTGCGTTTTGTCGGCAGAATAGCTGCAAAATCCGCCACAGGGCAGGGGCAGTTCTTCTATCATGCCGCCATCAATAGAAACGCTAAAGAGCTGTCCTTTGAAAGCATTGAACGATTTCATGCGCGAGCGAAAGATAATGGTTTGATTGTCTTTCCATGTCATCACGATATTGTTGGGACCCATACGGTCAGAAAGGTCGTCACGGTCGAGGGTGGGGGTGAAGGTCAAACGTTTCGGAACACCACCATTGGCAGGAATCACATACACTTCGGTGTTGCCGTCATATTGCCCCGTGAAGGCGATGTTTTTCCCATCGGGAGAGAATTTGGCGAACATTTCGTAGCCAACATCGGTGGTGAGTTTGCGGGCAATGCCTCCTTTTTTGTCCACAGTATAAAGATCGCCGGCATAGGAAAAGACGATTTTATTGCCTGAGATGGTTGGGAAACGGAGCAAACGGCTTTCGCTTTGAGCAGAGATCCGTATTGAGAAAAGAAGTAATAGACTTAAAAGAACTAAAAGTTTTGTTTTCATAATGGCGTTATTAAATGAGGAACAAAATTACGAATAATACTAATAGCACACCCTATTTATCAAAAGAAAATTATTATTGACAAGAATTGGGAGAGAAATGGAAGATACAAAAAGCGCAATCAACAGTAGTAAAATGCTGATAATACAATTGAAATTAAGAAAGGGGGATAGGTTTTATGGGATGGAGGAGAAGGAAGCGGAATAGTTTTATCCTTCGAAGGTGAACGAAAGTTGGAATATTTTTGAGTTGAGACGTTTCACACTGTTGGTGTAGTCAGTATTCTCAGGGAAAAGTAGGTTTTTTAGTCCGTAAGACATCTTGAGTTCGATGCCGAATTTGAAATAGGTGAGGAAGAAATCCACTCCGGTGCCCACGTCAATGGTATAGTCGTTTTTGCGAAGTTTGATGGGGGCTTCGCCATCTTTGCTTTTTTTGTTGGCTTGGGATGCCATATCTATGCTATATTTGAATCCGCCGATGATATAAGCACGGAAATTTCCCAAACGCCTAGATTGATATTTAACATAAAGGGGAAAGTGCATAAAGGTGGATTCAACCTTTTTCGCTTGCATGATATCAACAGAATCTTTGTAACGAAATGTATATTCAACAGTTCGGCTGCCGAAGGAAAGCGTAGGGACAAAGCGAAGACTAAGATATTTGGTAAGTTTGAGACTCGAAACGATGCCGATATCAAAACCAAAATCGGGCTTGGTGGTGATGGATTTCAGCGAGTCGAATTGTGATAAATCCTCAACCGTACGCAATGCGAAGTTCATTTGGTTAGCACCTAAAAGGAAGCCAAAATGATACATGCGTCGGTCAAATTTAGGCAAATTCTCTTGCTTCCCCTCATGGCTTTGAGCAAAGGAAAGGGTGGTTATTAATGAGAAGATTAAAATGAAAGAGAGAATTAATTTGTGTGCAGTTTTCAACGTTGGCAATTTTTTCGACTTAGTTATAACGACGTATAACAAAGTTTAGTGCAAAAGCATGATTTTTTATTTCTGACCGACATAAATGGTCGCGATTCCCCCCGTAAGTCTTCTTTGATAGGTGTTGGTGCATCCGCATTTTTTCATAATATCAAGAAAGGCTTGGTCGTGGGGAAATTCGATGACGCTGTCGCGCAGATAGGAATATGCTAGTTTGTTACGCGAGATGATACGCCCAAACAAGGGTAACATCACTTTGAAATAGAACATATAAAAAGGTTTCATCACGCCGCGGGGTTTCGAAAACTCAAGGATGAAGATGCGCTTGCCGGGTCTGATAACACGGAGCATTTCGCTGATGCCGCCTTCGAGGTTCTCGAAATTGCGAACGCCAAAAGCTACCATAGCAGCATCGAAAGTATTATCAGGGAAAGTGATTTTCTCAGCAGGCACATGGATGAGTTCGATACGCGGGTGCAGATTCAGATGTTTGATTTTTTGCTCGCCAACCTCGAGCATCTTTTTAGAGATATCTATGCCACTGATATGAGCGTTTTCGATATAGCGAGCAGCATAAATGGCAAGGTCGGCAGTGCCGGTGGCAACATCAAGGATACGGGATGGGTGTTCATTGCGGACGAGTTTGATAAGTTTCTTGCGCCAAATTTTATCTATGCCAAAGGAAAGAAAATGATTCAGAAAATCGTATTTGGGAGATATTTCGTCGAACAACTTGCTGACATCTTCGTTTTTCTTTTGCTCTAATAGGTTTTCCATGAGGAGGTTTTAGTAGGTGAAGTATTATTTAGCGTTGATGAGCTCGTTCATCAGGCGGTTTTTGTCAATAGGAATAACCCCAACAGTTTCGCATACCAATCCCCCACCGATATTAGAAATATAGGCAATATCGTGAGCACTCAGTTTCAGCGCCAAACATAAAGCAGCAATGGAGATGACGGTGTCGCCTGCCCCCGACACATCAGCAATGTTTCGAATTTGAGCGGGTATGATTTCGGTGGTGAGCGTATTGTTTGTTTCTTGTTTAGAAACAAATACGCCATGTTCCGACATGGTGAGCAGCATCATGGCGATGTTGCGTTGTTTTTGAAAAGGCTTGCAGATTTTGGTCAGGCTCTTAATGTCTTTAGAAACGTATTCGATTTCTAGTCCTTCGCAAAGTTCTTTGAAGTTGGGTTTGAAGAGGGTGATGTTTTTATAATGTTTGAAATTTTTCTTTTTCGGATCAACAACCAAGGGGATGTTTTCGGCATTGGCTAAATCTATGGTCCAAGTAATGAGTTTCTCGTTGATGACACCTTTGTCATAATCTTCGAAGATAATAACGTTTGGTTTTTCGGTGCTGATAAGCTTTTTGATGCGTTTCATAAACACTTCGGTTTCGTTATCATACAAAGCATGTCCGTGTTCTTCATCCACGCGCAGCATTTGATAGTTATTGCCGATGATGCGGAATTTGGTGGTGGTGATACGTTTTGAACTTCGGAGAATGCCGACAGAGGAAATGCCATTATCGGCTAATAGCTCAATGAACTCTTCGCCTTTGAGGTCGTCGCCCACCACTGAACATAGGATGGGGGTGGCACCTAAGGATTGCAAGTTGAGCGCTACATTGGCAGCCCCGCCGAGACGATTTTCGCGTCTATCAACCAACACTATGGGCACAGGTGCTTCGGGAGAAATGCGGTCAACGCGTCCATAGATATAAGAATCTATCATCACATCACCTATCACCATCACTTTGAGTTTGGTGAAGTCAGTGAATAGCTTTTCAATAGTATTTTTATCCATATTTGTCATTAGTCACTAATTTTTAAATGCGCATGGTTGGCTCTCAGAAAATCGGTTTCGTCGGGGAAGACAAATTTCATGGTGAAAGAGGTGTTGCCCTCTTGGTTCACTTGTATTTTGCTTCGCCCTAGTTCTTCGTCATCCGAAGAATAAAGAATCAGCACCATATCGCCCTTGCATTTGGTGGTGAAGTGCATCAAGAGGGAAATGGTCTTCTTGTTTTTCATAGACTTGGCATAAGTGTCTATCTTTTCTAGGGTAATGCCATAATCGCTCAACAGCACGTCGGGTGTGATTTTTATGAACACCAAACTCTTGTCCGCATCCTGAATGAAGCCTGACACTTGCTCTTCGGTAGGCGGTTCAGCTATTTCAGCAGGAGTTTCAGGCTGTGCTTGATAGCTTTCGTTGCTCTGAGAACCATCATCTTGCGGACCATCATACTGAAAATGTGTTTCAGTTTTGGCACGATCAATGCTATTCTTTACAAAATATATGAATACGAATATTCCGAAAAGAAAAGAAACGACTGTGATGATGATACCCGGCAGCCATTGCCCGGGTTTCTTCAAAATAAGCCCAAGAATGAATAATATCATCCCGAAACTGATGAGTGCCAATGCTAAGATGGACACAAGGATTATGGGAAATATGGATGTCATTTTATGAAGATTTATACATTAGTCCATTAAAAAGTCAAAATTACACAAAAATCTTGTGACATAAGCAAGGAATCTGAAAATATTTGCAAATTTGGTTAAACCTCTACGAATTACGAATTGACGAATTACGAATCATCGCTACAGGTTTGAAGTTCATTTTTGCTTATTCTATTTATGGTGTTTTGTGGCATTAGTAATTCGTATATTCGTAATTCGTAGTGTCAAGCCTTGGAATTTGGAGCTTGGTTCTTTACTTCAGTTTTTCTAAGCCTTGTTTTATCCGTTTGATGGCTTCTATGATTTGTTCTTTCGAAGTGGCATAAGAAAAGCGCATGCAATCGTTATCGCCGAAGGCAGTGCCGGGGACTAGTGCCACAAATATAGTGTTCAACAGATACATGCTCAACTCCTCAGCATTGGTGATAGTGGTGGTTCCATCGCTTTTTCCAAAGTAATATTTCACATCCATAAAGACATAAAATGCGCCATCGGGAACATTGGTGATGATGCCCGGGATGTCTTTCAATAAATCTAAAACCAAATCGCGACGAAGTTTGAACGCATTCAACATACATTCGAATTCGGGAGAGTCTTTCGGATCCATAAGCATGGCGGATAGGGCTGCCTTTTGAGCAATGGAACATGCACCTGAAGTTACTTGCCCTTGAAGTTTGTCGCAGGCTTTGGCAATGGGTTTGGGTGCGGCAATGTAGCCGATGCGCCAACCTGTCATGGCATAGCCTTTGGACACGCCGTTGACCACGATGACTCTATCTTTCAAATAATCAAAACTTGCGATGCTTTGATGTTTGCCCGAGAAGTTGATGTATTCATATATCTCATCAGAAATAATAAAGAGATTTTTGTGGCGATCAAAGATTTCGGCGAAAGCCTGCAATTCATCTTTCGTATAAACACTGCCGCTAGGGTTGCAGGGGCTGCTGAAGATAAACACCTTGCTTTTGGGCGTGATAGCAGCTTCGAGTTGAGCAGGTGTGATCTTGAAATTGGTGGCGATGGTGGTTGGGATAAAAACAGCATTGCCTTCTGCCAATTTCACGATTTCCTTGTAAGAAACCCAATACGGAGCAGGCACTATCACTTCGTCGCCCGGGTTCACCAATGCCATCATCACATTAGCGATGGAATGTTTTGCACCTGTTGAAACCACGATTTGATCAGGTGTGTAGTCCAAATCGTTGTCGCGTTTCAGTTTGGCGCATATCGCTTTGCGCAGTTCGGGATAACCCGGTACGGGGGCATAATGCGTGAAGTTGTTGTCTATAGCATCCTTGGCGGCAACTTTGATGAAGTCGGGCGTGTTGAAATCGGGTTCGCCGATGCTGAGGTTGATAACGTTGTGCCCTTCGGCAGTAAGCTCACGGCTCTTTTGAGTCATGGCAATGGTTTCTGATTCTGATAGGTTGTTTATCCTATTTGATATATAATTCATGATAGATTGATGTTGATAAATAAATTTTCGGCAAACCTACATAATTTTTTAGAAATAATGACAATTGAAGTAAAATATTTTATTTATTTATCACATAAAGGTATTTCGTAATGATAATTCGATTAAATTTGCTGTCGAATTGAGTTCGATGTTTTTGAAGGCATTGAGCCACATAATTGAATGGTTTTACAAATGTCTTTATAGAATATGGATAAGAATACTAATGACATATTGCGTGAAAGTAATGCTCGCCTTAATTTGGCAATGAATGCCGCTCACATGGCTTGGTGGGAAATGGACATAAGCACAGGCAATGTGGTATTTGATAAACACAAGACCGAAATGCTGGGCTATGATGCTGCTGAGTTTACGCATTTCAAAGATTTTATGGCTTTGGTGCATCTCGAAGACGTGTCAAAAGCGATGCAGGCTATGCATAATCATATTGATGGTTCAATGGATAAATATGAAGTAGAGTATCGTATTCGAACTAACGTAGGTGACTATAAATGGTTTCATGATATTGGTTCGATAACCCAACGGGATGATGAAGGCAAGCCGTTGAAGGTGGCAGGTTTGGTCATAGACATTAGCGAGCGCAAGCAAATGGAATTGGAATTTAATGCAAACAACGAACGTTTTCAATCGGTTGCCGACCACGTTTCCGCTTTTATCGCGTATGTGAATGTTGATACGTTGAAGTATGAGTTTGTGAACAAAATGTTTGTGGATAGTTTTGGGATGCCTCGCGAAAAGATTATTGGTAGTCATGTTCGGGATGTTATTGGAGAGGATAATTATAAGTATGCTATAAAGTATATAGAGATGGTTCGCTCAGGCAAGAAAGCTTCCTACGAAAACACTTTCATGGTAGCTTCGGGCAGACGATGGATAGATGTAAACTATTCGCCGGTGTTTGATAGCAATGGAAAGGTTACATCCATTGTTGTGATGAGTTATGATGTGACCGAGCGCAAACAGCGAGAAGCACAATTGCGAAATCTACAAAAAGCCATAGAAGAATCGCACGACATAGTGTTTATAACCGATACCGAAGGTATCATCACCTTCATCAACTCAAGCTTTACGGCGATTTACGGTTTCACTGCACAAGAAGTGGTTGGCAAAGTAACTCCACGCATTCTCAATAGTGGTAAATCTACAAAAGAAATGCACACCACATATTGGAATGCAATGCTGAAAGGGCTAGAACTTCGTCACGAATATCAAAATAAGTGCAAGGACGGCAGCTTGATTGATATTGAAGGCTCAGCTAGCGCCATCTATGATGAACAGAAAAACATCATCGGATTTTTAGCCATACAGCGCGACATCACCCAACACAAACGCGAAGAGCAAGAACTCATCAAAACCAACAGACGCCTAGAACAACTCAACAGTTTCTTTGTTGATAGAGAAAACAGGATGATAGAGCTGAAACAGGAGATAAATGAATTATGTGTGAGGCTAGGGGAGGAGAAGCCTTATATGTGGTGAAACAAGCTCCAAATTCCAAGCTCCAAAAACCAAATACCAAGGCTTGCCACAACGAATATTACCCTACGAATTACGAATGTTCGAATTACGAATGACCCTTGCCATGTGGCGGGGTATGCATAGCAGTCTGCTATATTATATCCGCCGAAGGGCGGGGTAGGTTTAGCAGTCTGCTATATGATATCCGCCGAAGGGCGGGGTAGGCTTAGCAGTTTGCTATATGGTATCCGCCGAAGGGCGGGGTAGGTTTAGCAGTCTGCTATATGGCATCCGCCGAAGGGCGGGGTAGGCTTAGCAGTCTGCTATATGGTATCCGCCGAAGGGCGGGGTAGGCTTAGCAGTCTGCTATATGATATCCGCCGAAGGGCGGGGTAGGCTTAGCAGTCTGCTATATGATATCCGCCGAAGGGCGGGGTAGGCAATCGAGTGTCGGTTACTATATCAGCCAAATGTCAGGAAAGGCAAAGTAGTCTCCAAGTATATGCTTTGCACTAGCGAATATTGTCATACGTGGGTTAGAGTGTTGGAATGTTCAAAAAAAAGGCTTACCGCAATTGGAAGTAAGCCCTTTTTGTTTATAGGTTGAGTTGGTATGCTTATGCTCTTTGTGCTCGCAGGCTGCGTCTGTATTGTCGGTTGGAGGAGCGACGTTTCATGCGGACTTTCATGCGATAGGCGATGAGGTACATGGCAGGGACAAAGAGTAGCGTGAGGAAGGTGGCGAAGCTAAGCCCGAAGATGATGGTCCAGGAAAGGGAGCCCCAGAACATGACGTTGTCGCCGCCGAAGTGGATGTGGGGGTTGAGTTCGGTGAAGAGGGTGATGAAGTTGATGTTCATGCCTATGGCGAGCGGTACTAAGCCAAGGATGGTGGCAGTGGCGGTTAGGACGACGGGGGTGATACGTGTTTTTCCGGCTTCAACGATGGCTTCGCGGGTTTTCATTCCTTTGGCTTTGAGTACGTCGGTGAATTCGACAATGAGTATTCCGTTGCGGACGACGATGCCTCCAAGAGCTACTACACCTAAACCGGTCATGATGACGGATATGTCCATGTGGAACATGACGATGCCGAGCAGCACTCCGATGATGGAGAAGATGACTTCGCTCAGGATGATGATGGATTTGGACAGGGAGTTGAATTGTGTGATGAGGATGAAGAATATGAGTCCAAGGGCGATGATCATGGCTGTTGATAGGAAGTTCATGGAGTCTTTTTGTTCGACGTCTTCACCGGTTAGCACAATTTCTACGCCGCTGGGTTTTTGGAATGTGGCGGCTTCTTTACGGATGCGGGATACGATTTCGTTGGTGTTGAATCCGGGCAAGACTTCGGAGGATACGGTGATGACGCGTTTGAAGTTTTTGCGGTTGATGCCGCCGTAGGTGTTGCTATATTTCATTCTAGCGACAGAGGATAGGGGGATTTGTCGGACTTGTCCGTTAGCCATGTCGCGATAGGTGATTTTCATGTCCATTATTTGGTTGATGTTTTTGCGTTGTAGGTCGGCGTAGCGGAGCATGATGGGGAATTCGTCTTCGTTTTCTTTGAATTTGGAGACTTCTTTTCCGAAGATGGCGTTGCGGAGTTCCATGCCGATTTGTCCTGTGGATAGTCCTTCGTGGTTGGCGCGGATGCGGTCAACGTCAACGAGTATTTCGGGTTTGTTTTCGACGAAGTCGGATTTGAGTTCGTCTATGCCCGGAATCTGCAATGAGTCGAGATATTTTTTGAATCCGTTGGCGGCTATCATAAGGGGAGCTATGTCTTCACCACTGATTTCGATGTTGACGGGTTTGCCGGTGGGCGGTCCCATTTTGTTTTTCTGTACGGAGATTTGTGCGCCGGGGATGTTTTTGACAGCGTCGCGTATCTTCTTCATGTAGGGATTTGTTTTTTCACCTTTACGGAATTTATATTCAACGAAATTGATGGCGATTTTGCCTTTGTGGCTCATGGCTGATCGGTCGAAGAAGGTTCCTTCGCCTGCACCTGCTGCCACATTGGTGATGATAGATTCGACGATGGGGTTGTTTTTGCCGATGGTAGCCTCAATTTTGCCTTCAACTACTTTGGTGACCGAGTCGGTGATATGTTGGTCGGTCCCAACAGGCAAAGCCACGAAAATATTGATGGTGTTGGGGTCATTGTCAGGAAAAAACACTACTGCGGGTTTGCTGATGCTGACGATGACCATCGTTAGGAAAAACAATCCGACGATGCCACCTAAGAATGCCCACGGTCTGTTGCGAACTAGGACGACGCGCAAGGATTTTTCGTACATACGCATGATACGGGGCCAGAACTTTTCTTGGAACATGGTGATGAGATGACGCAAAACGAAATCGTAGAACAATATCATCAGATAGCAAAATACCATGAAGTTGCCTATGCCTACCCATCCAATTAAATAGGAAACGAGTGCCATTCCACCAAAGATAATTAACCATTTGATGAGTTTGCGGGCTTCTACTTTAGTTCCTTTTTCTTCTACATCAAATTCATGTTTCATAAAAGACACGGCAAAGACAGGGTTGATGACGTAAGCCACAAAGAGGGAAGCGAAGAGGGTTATGATTAAGGTGACGGGCATATAGTACATGAACTTGCCGACGATGCCGGGCCAAAATGCCAAGGGGAAGAAGGGTGCCAGGGTGGTGAGGGTTCCGGAGAGGATGGGGGCAAATACTTCCCCGGCAGCGGATTTGGCTGCTTTGACAATGTCGGGCTCCCCTCGATGGATGCGGTGTGTGTTTTCGATGACCACAATGGCATCGTCAACTACAATTCCCAACGCAAAAATAAATCCAAACATGACAATCATATTCATGGAAAATCCTAAACCCGGCATAATCATATAGGCTATAAACATGGATAAAGGAACGGATAAGCCAACGAAGAAGGCATTGGTGAAGCCCATGAAAAACATTAAAACGAGAATGACGAGAATGAATCCGATGATGATGGTGTTGTTGAGTTCTTCAAGGGTGTTTTTGGTGAAGCGGGATTGGTCGCCCGTTACGGTAACTTTTAAATCGTTGGGATAGGTATTTTCTTTTAAATCCTGTGTGATTTCTTTAATTTGATCAGCAGCTTCAATCAGATTTTGCCCGCTGCGTTTAATTACATTTAAGGTGATTACATTCTCTCCATTTAAACGTGAGAAGCTTTCTTGTTCTTTGAAACCATCCACGAGTTGGGCTACATCTTTGAGATATACCATCGCGCCTGTGGTTGATTTGAGGACAATGTTGTCTAAGTCGCGGGCGCTTTTGAATTCGCCGCTGACGCGTATGGTGCGTTTCATGCCGTAGGAAGAAATATCACCTGCAGAAACGGTTCTGTTTTCGGAGGCGACGGCACGTTCTACATCGGACATGGCAACACCTGCAGCTTGCATCTTATACATATCCACGTTTATTTGGATTTCGCGTTCGAGGGCTCCAGCGATATCCACCCGGGTGATTTCTTTGAGGGATTCGATACGGTCTTGAGCGACCTCAGCATATTTACGGAGTTTCTCTAAGTCATAATTGCCGGAAATCTGAAGATACATGATGGGGATTTCGGAGAAATCTATTTCCATTACGTCGGGGTCTTTGGGCAAATCGTTTGGCAATTGGGCTTTGGCTTTGTCAATAGCATCCTTTACCTTTTGTTTGGCATCGCCTACTGACACATTGGTGTTGAATTCAACGACGATGCTGCAAAAGTCTTGAACGGAATTGCTGGATACTGTCTTTACGCCTGAAATGGATTTGAGTTGTTTTTCAATAGGACGTGTGATGAGGTTCTCGATATCCACAGGGGATGTTCCGGGATATACCGTTGTGACCAACACCGTGGGGACAATGATTTCGGGGAATTGCTCTTTTGGGATAGATATATAACTCTTGATTCCGAGTATCGTTATGAGCACAACCAAAACATAAATACTCGTTTTGTTATCAATAGCCCAACTGGTCGCAAAGAATTCTTTGATTTTATCTTTAGCTTTTTTCATTATTTCATGTTTTTAAGATAAGGGAATCAGAAGTTAATCAAATCATTTTGATTCAAATCCTGATAGCCTGTAGTGATTATTTTATCGCCTGCCTTCAATCCGGTGAGCACTTCAATCAAACCGTTATAGTTCATACCTAAGGTTATGACTTGCTTTTTAGCGACCTTTTTTCCATTCTCTTCAACCGCAATATAAACAAAAGATTCATTCATTGATTTTTGGACAATATTGGCAGGCACCGTAAAGGCATTGGCTGCTTTGTAGTCGTTAATCTTGAGCACGGCTATCATATTGGCACGCACCTCTTGTTTCATGTTGCCTAGTTTGGCTTCTATGGAAAATGTACGGTTTAGGGCACTGATAAATCTGCTGGTGAAGTTCAGACGGGTGGCAATTTCTTCATTGAAATCGGGGAAATAGACCAAAACACTATCGTTGGATTTAATTTTTGGGGAGTAGGCTTCTGCCACATCAGCCATCACTTTTATTTTGGAGAAGTTCACCACGCGGAAAGTTGGTACGCCTGGAGCAACAGATTGTCCTACCTTGAGCGATATTTCTTCCACGGTGCCGTTGATGGGGGAGGTTATGCGCGACATGGCAATTTGGTCTTTCAAGGTCTTGATTTTGTTTTCAAGGCTTTCTTTATTGTTTTTAGCTGTTAGAAACTGAACTTCGGAGCCAATTTTTTGATCCCAAAGATTCTTTTGACGATTGTAGATGTCGGTGATAAATACCGATTGATTTTCTAAATCGGCAAGAGAGGCGTACAACACCTGAGCATCTAAAATGGCTAACAAATCGCCCTTGGATACCTTCTGACCTACTTCTACATTGACGCTGAGAACCACACCTGCTGAACGGGCACTGACAGCAACATTTTCGTCGCCATCCACTTTGCCTTGCACTTCGATATAATGTTTGAACACACCGGGCTGCACATCGCTGACGGCTACGTTTACTATTTTTTTATTTCCACCTGTTTCTGAAGCAAGTTCTTTTTCGAGAGTTTTAATTTGCTCGGCAATTTTGTCGTGTTCTTTAACCAATTTGTCGAGTTCGGCTTTCTTATCCAATTTGCCTGTGCATGCTGTGAAAGCAGTTAAAATGCTTAGTATTACTAGTATTTTTTTCATTTTAGTTTCTATTTATTACGTTTTTTTATTGAATTATAATGTGTTTAATGCTTTGCTTAAATTTGTATAGTTGTTTAATAGTTGCATCATGGTGTTGATATAGTTGCCTTCTTGAGTCAGCATTTGGAGGTATGCTTGGTTGAGATCCATGGAGGAAGAAAGTCCTTCGCGATATTTTACTAGGGTTTTTCTATAAATTTTGCCTGAAAGTTCGAGGTTCATTTTGTCGGTATAGAATTGATCGGTGTACATTTTTAAAGCGAGTTTTGAATTCTGAACATCAATTTGCAAACCATCTTCCACTTGTTTGGTAGTTATTTTTTGTTTCTCCAACATAAATTTGTCTGATTGTATTTTATAATGCCGAATGCCGGAACTCCAAATAGGGACGGAAAGATTTACACCAACAAGGGTGGTGTTATACCATTTGCCGTTATCAAAGAAGTTAAACTTGTTTCTTTGGGCATTCGAAGAGGTCGAGAATATAAGATTCATTGAGGGATAGTAACGAGAATAATCCACTTTCACCTCTTGCTGTTTCAGCATTTCGGCGGTTTTTACAAGTTTGTAATCGAAATGCATGTTGACATCAAATTTCTTATCAATGAGGTTTGCTGCAACAGCTTGGTCAATGATGGAGGATAACTTATCCGACAAAATGATAGAGTCGTTGATGTTGATGCCCATTTGAAATTTCAACAAATCGGTAACCAACAGGATGTTTTGCTCGGTCATTTCTCTTTTGCTTTTCAAATTAGAGACATTTAGCGTCAATTGCTCAATATCGGTTTCATCCATAAAACCATTGGTTTGTATCTTTTTATTTTGTTCGAGAATCTCATTCATATTAATATAGGTAGAATCTAATATACGCAGATTCTCTCTAGCAATGAGCACCAAAATGTAAGCTTGAGCAACGGTGGTTTTGGTTTCGATAATAGATTTGTCCATGCTTAGTTTGCTCATGTCAACCATCATAGCGGCGGCTTTTAGTCCAACCACGAAAGTGCCATCGAAAATCAATTGGCTTGCATTGCCTCCTACAGTCATAGTATTGTATTTGCCAAAAACCAAGGCTAAATCAGGACCATTCGGGACGAAAAAATTGGGAATGATTTGGGTGGGCAATGATAAAAAGTTTTGATAACCCACGGAAGCATTGACTTGAGGCAATCCAATAGAAATAAAACCTCTTCGCTGTGCTATAGTTGATTTAACATCCAAGGCTGCTCCGCGATTTTTGTAACTATTATTTACAGAATAATCAATGGCTTGTTTTAGTGTGAAGTTTTGTATTCCATTTGGCTTTTGGGCAAACGCAAAGGTCGTAGCAAAAAGCGTGAGGAATACACAAATTCGGATTTTAAAAGTGTTCGTTTTCATGTATTATTTATTTAAAAAGATTTGTTTTTCAAAGTATTCTATACCTTTTTTACTCGCGATGCCGCGAATATGATAGGTAAACATCTCGGTAAAAAGTTCGGTGGAAGTGTAGTCTCTATCTTTTAAGAAGTCGGCATCTAAGGAGGCTTCCACGCGGCTAACATAAATTTGGGCAATGAGTTCCGGTTTCAGTTCTGCGCGATACAATCCTTCTTTCATGCCGCGTATCACATTATCTTTTACACTGTTGAACATATAAATGCGTTTGTAATCGAACAAGGATTTGAAGATGATGGGATAATATTTCTGCAAATCATAATGAACTCCTTGGTTGAAGTCGGTGAGAAAGGTGGTGATAATCTTACTTATATTTAATAGATGGTCAATGGCATTCTGTCCATCATCTTTTTCGCCCTCAAATACAACACGAATCTTATGCATGTGGAACTCTATAAAGCATTTCACCAAATCATTCTTATCTTTAAAGAACTCGTAGAGTGTCTTCTTTGAAATACCCAATTCACGGGCAACGTCATCCATGGTGACGCTCTTGATTCCGTATTTTAAATACAGTTCTGAGACCTGTTTTAGAATTGATTTTACTTTTTCTTCCATGCTGCAAAGGTACACAAAAAATAAACTTCGGAAACATTTTTATTAAAAAAAGTTTTCAAAGTTTTTTAGTCAACGGTATTTCAAGAGGTTGTTTTATTAAAAATAAATAAAATTGCAGCATTTCGAAGCATTATTTATATCTAGAAAGGAAATCTATATCAAAAATTGATGCCATTTTCGCCCGTAAAATATCTTTTACTTCAAAAATGTTGATTTCTTTCTTCAATTCTTTAGCGAGAGAGGTGACAGATTTTTCGGTAAATCCGCAAGGGTTTATATGCGAGAAGAAAGACAAATCGGTATTAACGTTTAAGGCAAAGCCATGCATGGTTACATAGCGGCTCGAACGTATGCCCATGGCGCAGATTTTTCGCGCCTTGGACGTTTGAGCATCTAACCAAACGCCTGTAGCACCTTCCAAACGTTCTGCTTGTATGCCGTAATGCGCAAGCGTTTCTATGATGACTTCTTCCAATTGATGTACATATTTTTTTATACCCAAATGAAAAAGCTCCAAGTCAAGGATGGGATAGCCCACTATTTGTCCGGGACCATGATAGGTGATGTCGCCACCGCGATTGATGCGCAAGAATTGTGCATGTTTCTCTGCTAATTGTGCCTGATTTATCAAGAGATTTTCCATAGAACCACTTTTGCCAAGGGTGAAAACATGCGGATGTTCGAAAAACAATAGCTGATTCTGCGGAATTTCTCCCGTATATTCCCCCGTAGTTTTATATCGTATCAAATTGGTGAAGAGTTCTTCTTGGAGTTGCCATGCTAGATTATAGTCCATTAAGCCTAAATCTCTATAGTAAACTTGCGTCATAGGTGTTAAAAAAAATATTTATTGTACCAAGTAAACGAAAAATGTATAATTTTGTTGAAACAAATTAAAACTAAATTTATGAAGAGAACATTATTACTTTTATTAGCAATGTTTTTCATTGCAAGTGTATCAGCTCAGGATGCAAAAAAATGTTTACCTGATGGGAATCAAAATCACAATTCAGCGAAGTTTGAAGTGCTTTCTACCATGCCGAATTTCTCATTGACGTTTACGGATGGCACAAAAGTTTATCTGTATCAAACGTTAAGTACCAACAAATCGGTTTTGTTAGATTTCTTTTTCGTTGGATGCAGCTATTGTCAGCAGTATGCTCCTATCATTGACCAAGCTTATACCACGCATGGTTCGGGCACAGGCAACACAAAGTTTTGGGGAATTTCTTATATTGATGCCAATGCTGCCATCAATACCTACAAAACTACCTATGGAGTTACGAATCCATGTGCCGGTACTGCCGGAAATGGAGATTCTGTAACAACGATGTGCCAAGGTTTATTTACATGGTCGGGTTGGCCCACCTATTCTATTGTTTGCCCTGACAAAACTGTTCATTGGGATGTGAATTATCCTCCTACGGCTACAGGTTTTGATGCTATTTTCACCGGTTGCGGTTCGTCGAGCAGCGTGCAAGATAACGAAAATGCTACCCGCATTTCGTATATGTTTCCTGTTCCGGCGCAAAACAAAATTACCATTGATTTCTATGCCGATGTAAATTCAAGCATCAAATTAGAAGTATATGACATTTTAGGCAATGTGTTGTTCACCCAAAATTCGGAAGTGACCAACAATTATTACAAACAAGACATTGATTTGTCAGCCTTTTCGGATGGAACCTACATCGTGAAATTGTTTCAAAACGATAAACTTCAAGACACACAAAAGTTTGTTGTTATAAAATAAAACTCTTCTATCCTCATCTCGAAAGACCTGTCTTTGCATTAAAAGACAGGTTTTTTTATGATATTCCATCTCATTATAGCCAAAAATAGTAATTTTGCAGAAAAATTTTATCATGAATATCGAACTTAGCGAACAAGAACAAATCCGTCGTCAGTCGTTGGACGAACTTTATAAACTCGGAATCAATCCCTATCCCGCCGAATTGTTTGAGGTGAATGTCACTTCCAAAGAAATCCTTGAGAATTTTCCCGCCGACACTAGCTTGTATCAAAATGTCACCATAGCCGGGCGCATCATGAGCCGCAGGATTATGGGCGCCGCTTCGTTTATCGAGCTGCAAGACATGACAGGCAGGGTGCAACTGTATTTTAAACGCGACGACATTTGCCCCGAGGAAGATAAGACTTTATACAACACCGTTTTCAAACGTTTGCTCGACATTGGCGACATCATTGGCGTGAGTGGTTTTGTGTTTGTGACCCAAATGGGCGAAACCACCATCCATGTGCGCGAGTTTAAACTCTTGAGCAAATCATTGCGCCCGTTGCCCATCGTGAAAGAGAAAGATGCCGTGGTGTATGATGCTTTCACCGATGCCGAACAGCGCTATCGCCAACGCTATGTGGATTTGATTGTGAATCCCGAGGTGAAACAAACTTTCATCAAACGCGCTGCTATCATGACTTCCATGCGGCAGTTTCTGAATCTGAAAGGCTATTTGGAAGTGGAGACCCCTGTGTTGCAGCCTTTGTATGGCGGTGCGGCAGCGCGTCCGTTCAAAACGCATCACAATGCGCTCAACACGGCGCTCTATCTGCGTATCGCCAACGAACTATATCTGAAACGCCTGATAGTGGGCGGCTACGAAGGTGTTTTTGAGTTTGCCAAAGATTTCCGCAACGAAGGCATGGATCGTTTTCATAACCCCGAATTCACCCAGATGGAACTCTATGTGGCGTATAAAGATTATGAATGGATGATGAATTTGGTGGAAGAAATGGTGGAAAATGTTGCCATCAACACCACCGGAAGCACCCAGATTCAGGTGGGCGAAAACATCATTGATTTCAAACGCCCTTGGAAACGTTTCACCATGTATGAAGCCATTGCGCATTACACCGGCATAGACATTTCCGCTATGGACGAAGCGCAACTGACCGCCACAGCCACCCAGTTGGGCGTTGCGGTGGATGCCAGCATGGGCAAAGGCAAACTGATAGATGAGATTTTTGGCGAAACCTGCGAGCAGCAACTCATTCAACCCACCTTCATCACGGATTATCCCGTGGAGATGTCGCCTCTGGCGAAGAAACATCGCACCAAAGAAGGTTTGGTGGAACGTTTTGAAGCCATCGTCAACGGAAAAGAACTTTGCAATGCCTTTTCGGAGCTGAACGACCCTATTGACCAACGCCAACGTTTCGAAGCCCAACTGGAACTCGGCAAACGCGGCGACGAAGAATCAATGGTGTTGGACGAAGATTTCCTACGCGCCCTAGAGTTCGGCATGCCGCCAACAGCAGGTTTGGGCATCGGCATCGACCGCCTGACGATGATAATGACCAACTCGCACTCCATTCAAGATGTGTTGTTTTTCCCGCAGATGAAACCCGAACTCACTGCCGTGGTGAGTGCGGTGGACGATTTTGTGGCACGCGGCATCCCCGCCGAATATGCCCCCCTGATTATGAAATCGGGATTCACCACCATCGAAGCCCTCAAAAACGCCACGCCCAGCAAACTCTTTAACGACATCTGCGGCTTGCGCAAAAAGCTGAAACTCGACATCAAAGCACCTACCATAGATGAGGTGACGGCTTGGGTGAAGGGATAAGGGCTTTGAAGCTTGGGTCTTCATCCTTGGAATTTGGAGCTTGGTATTTGGAGCTTGGGTCTTTTTTCTTTTGGGCGCCCCCCTGCGGGTCGGGCTTTTCGCTACAAGTCCTCGCGCCTGAATAACGGCGCTGTGGGCTTTTCGCTACAATCCCTGGCGCGCGTGCCAACCGGCTATCTTCAGGACTTTTAATCAAACTTCTATCATCACATGCTATCATCAATTTCAACCGTAATCAAAAAAAACCTTCTTAAATTTTCAAACCTTACTACAAACGAAACAACCCCAATCCCACCAACCTTCTGACCTTCTTTTGAACCTTAGTAGAAAAGCTAAACAAACACAGAAACCAACCTTAATACTTTATTTCTATCAACGTTCTTTTGATACAACTTAATAAGGCCAGAAGGTCAATACCCCTGCCCATCCCTCCATGCTATTAAGGTTAAAAACTGAAGAAGGTTTTTCCGCCATTTCTTTCATAACACACTTATTTAATCTCTTAATCCAATATTTTTCATTTTTAATTATTTATTATTCATTCCCAAAAACCTCCGTGCATCTCCCTATGCTCTGTGAATCTCCGTGTAACAACTCCCATACACTGAGCTACGCAGATAAAAAAAAGATTCACCAAGCAAAAAAAACACTCCAACTGTTCAATTATATCCCGCCCTATTATAGCCCCTTTTTAACTTGTCCCGCACACAGACCTGTCCCGTACACAAAGTGTCGGGAGTGTCGGGAGGGGTTGGGGTTTCTTCCCTTCCTAGATTTCCCAACAAAAAAATCCAACCAAAACCCCCTTTTTACACAAAAACCTACCGTTAACTGATGTAAACCTACCGATAACTTTTTTTTTCACCTTATCTCACTAAAATGTATTACCTTTACACTCTCAAATCAATAATACATTTATTAAATACAAGTGGTATGAAAAGATTCTTATTTTTTTTAAGTATAATGATGTTGGTTAACATCATGCTTTTTGCTCAACAGGACACTTTACTTACATTCCAATTCAAAGTAGCCAACGATAGTTCTCAAACTTTCGGGAACACGTTTAACATTGATAACATTATCTCACGAGAGCCTTCTTACAATCAATTATTCACTTATCCTGTTGGATTAGGAGGTGCAGGTGATTATCATCTTTCTTCAAACAATTGGGTAAATGGAGCCGACTCTGCAAAAGGCTATTATATTTCCTTTTCTACCATTGGTTATGGGAATATTTACATTTCTAGTCGTATGAAATCATCAAACACAGGTCCAAGGTATTTTAAATTCCAATATAAAGTTGGTGCAACAGGAATATGGGCTGATGTTTTTGCGGATACTATAAAAGTGTCCTATATAAGTTGGGCTACAGGAGGTGTATATTACAAAGTATTGCCTGCCGACTGCAATAATAAACCTTTAGTATTTTTAAGATGGGTTATGATTTCAAACCTAAGTGCGACCGATGGCACAATTGATATAGCGGGTACATGTGGTATAGACAACATTTTTATTACATCAAAATTCCTTGAAGGAAGCGCCCTACTTGATATCAACCGAATAAAAGCAAGAATAAATACTGGAGGAATAAATTTTATTGATACAACTTACTCAGATCCATCCTTCGAATATCCTATAGACAGCGGTACACATACAATATTTTGCTCTGCCTTATGGATAGGAGCAAAACAAAATGGCGAACTACATTTGGCTGGTGAAAGATACCATCAATATGGTCGTGATTATTATCCCGGACCTGTCATGGACTCTGTCCTTGCAGAAAGCGAAATGATTAACTGGAACAAAGTATGGAAAATAAATAAATCAGATATTGATTACCATATTGCTAATTGGAGCAATACGGGTTATGTCATGCCTACTTCCATCAGCCAATGGCCCGTCGAGTCCAATCCCGCCATCGGAGCCAATTATTGGATGGCTCCTTTTGTAGATGTTGATGGGGATAATTCCTATAATCCCGCAAATGGTGACTACCCTGATATCAGAGGCGACCAAGCTCTCTACTATATTTTCAACGATTCGGTTTATCCGCATTCAGAAACAAAGGGCAAGCGTTTAGGTGTCGAAGTTCATGCCATGGCGTATGCCTATAACACCGACCCGCTACTTGAAAAAACTGTCTTTATGAACTATCTTATCTATAATCGTTCAAACCGAGTTTATGATTCATTATATATTACGATGTTTACTGATACAGATATTGGCTATCCCAAAGATGATTATGTTGGATGCGACACAGCATTACAAACCTATTTTGGATATAATGGTGATAACTTTGACGAAACAGCAGAAGGAGCAAAAGGATACGGCAACAATCCACCTTGTCAGGCAATAACATTTTTAAACCAAACCATGAGTAATTTCAAATCATTTAATAATACACCAGGAGGTCTTGAAGCAATAACAGACCCACAAATTGCATCGGAATATTACAATGTAATGCATAATATTTTTTGTATTGATACCGCTCAAAACTACTGGGGATGGCAGCCACCCGATACCACCTATTGCACATCATTCCTTTATTCCGGTTATCCTAGCGATTCCACCGCTTTTAGTGAAACAGGGTTAGCAAACGTTCCATACGATAGAAGAGGAATGGGAACTACAGGTCCTTATACCCTATCGCTAGGTCAATATATCTCTTTAGATATAGCTTATATAACAGTTGATAGCGGGGCTGCCAAAAGCGGTGGCTTTCCTAATATCGACAACATGTTTCAGGTAGTGCCCTTGATTCGCGATTATTTCAACTCCCACCATCCCCAAGATGGTCACGACTTAGCTCTTGGCATTGATGAACAACAAAAAAACAACCCAGCCTCAACGCCACAATTCTCAGTATATCCCAACCCCACCACCGACAAACTAACCTTCACCACCAACCTAACCAACACAACACTTACCCTAGACATCCTCGACATCAACGGTCGCCTCCTACAAACCTCCCTTTGCAACGGCTCCAGAAAAGTATTAGACGTCTCTAACTATAAAAAAGGAGTTTATATAATAAAGGTAAGATCTGCCGAACAAAGCAGCTTTGTTAAGTTCATTAAATTGTAATAAGCTATGAAAAGATTCGTACTTTTCTTATTCATAATTTATTTCTGCAATATAGCTTTTTCGCAAATTAATCTATGCAGGATGGCAATACCACTTTGTTTAAATAATGATTCCATTTCTTTTCCGGCAGCCGTAAATACTATTGAAGCTTCAGCAGGACCTAACTACGGATGCTTATATGATATGCACAACCCTATATGGTTCTTTTTCCAAGCTAGTAAATCAGGAGCTATTTCTTTATCTATCCATGGTGGAACAGCTGATATTGACTTTATATGTTGGGGACCTTTCATTGAACCTTTCACTCCATGTTCCTCTCAAATAAGTGATACTAGTCTTATAATTGATTGTAGCTATAGCAATTCGTTCAATGAATTATGCCTAATTCCTAATGCTGACAGTGGCGCATTCTATATTCTATTAATTACAAACTACAGCAATATTGCTACTAATGTGACTATTGCTCAAACTAACAGTAGCGATTCCACAGGGGCTATTCATTGTGATACTTCAAATATCTACTATGGTAGTTTAAATGTATGTGCAAAAGACACTGTTTACCTTCAATCTGTAATTAATGACCCAACTGCACAATACACTTGGGTTTTTGCCAATGGGGATTCTTCTTTTGTTCAAAACCCTATTATTCCTAATATTGATTCAACCTATTACGGACAAATGATAAACAAAGTTATTACTGCAACTGATACCATTTATATAGGAGGCATTATTGCTGTCAAGCCTTTACCTAAAGTAAAATTCAAATGGGTAACAAATTGGTGGGGATGTTTCGCATTTACAAATCAGAGTATTAATTACGATAGTTTGGTATGGGATTTTGGCGATGACTCTATTAGCCTTTCAGAAAACCCACTACATTGTTATGAACAAAATGGAATTTATATTGTTACACTAAATGCTTATCTTAACGGTTGTAAAAATATCAAACAAGATACCTTAGAAGTCGCAGTCGGTATTTCTAATAACTTAATAAATAATTTTACCATTAAACCTAATCCTGCTTCTGATTATATAGACATAGAAGTAAGTATTTTCGATAATCATCAAAAACTTGAAATAGATTTAATGGATATTAGCGGACGAATATTATTAAGCCAAATGATACTTAATAAGAAAACAACTTTAAATGTATCCAACTTAAAAAAAGGAATATACATCCTCAAAATACATTCCTCCCAACAAACCAACTTTGTCAAATTTGTAAAAATGTAATCACCATTTCCCCGTTCGGCTAAGGCTATGCCTTAGTCGTTCATATCTTTTTAGGCTCCGCCTAAATCATATTTAATCATATTTATCAGCGTTATCAGCGTTCAAATTGACATGGAATATTTCCCAATCAAACAAAAAAGGCTCGAACTCCCCGTCCAAGCCTTCCCTATTATAGCCCCTTTTCAAGGGGTTTGGGGTTTTTCATTTTTCATTCCCTCCCCGAACTCACAAAAGCGTCATTAGTAATTCGTCCATTCGTAACCTGTCCCGTACACATAGTGTCGGGGTTCGTAGTGGCTTTACGAAACAGGCGGCACATCCGGTGCCCCACCCCCCCCTGTATGCCTTATCCGAGCCATAATCTTCGTCAAAACATAATCATCATACTTCGCCTGACTAACCCCCTTATAAATCCGCTTTCCAACATCCAAAATATCATCATTCAAAGCATCCAACTCAGCATAAACCTTATCATTCGCCTCCACCAACAAATTTCTTGCCTCTTTATTCACCTCCTGTTGCGCATTCTGTTCATCTATCGCAGCCTTCAAATCAATCAAAGCCGTAATAGTCGTTTGCTTCAAACCTTCATTCAACAAAACAGTCTTATTATTCTCAATATTCTCATTCACAACTGCCAAATCTCCACTCAAAGCCTCCAAATCTCCCTCTTTCAAACACTCTCTAACCTCATGTATCCCAAAACTCTTCACCTGAACATCCAACAATTCTCCAGCATGTTTCACATAACCTTCCAAAAAACGCATTGGTTCCCTTAACGAATCCGCTTGCTTATACAAATCCTCCGTAAACTTCTTATTCTGCCCGGTCTTCACCTCCACCTTAGGCAAATTTCTCACCTCCGTTATCTTAGCCTTATGTGCTAAAAAATAATCTTCATCAAATCTGTCCGAATAGTTAGTAAAATCCGGTAAATCACGCGTTCCATTCGCGTTTAAAATATCGCCCACCAAAGGCTTATCTTCTTTTCTTTCTGTCATAACTAATTTTGTTTTTTGATTAATAAATATAAGTAAGCCACAAAATTATTTATTTTTTGCATACCCACCAAAACATTTCTTATAAAAATGC
>CAIOYH010000166.1 GCA_903862465.1 uncultured bacterium
ATAAATATGGGGTGACTACTACAGGATTCATTTTTGTTCAAGGAAATATCATGATTTATAATTGCAAGTTTTACGGAAATGAAAATGGAATATACTCCACTGGGGGAAGAACAACCATAAACAACTGTATTGTCAAAAATAATATTATAGGTATGGATGTTACAGGTACAATTGATATTTCGTATTGTACAATCACAAATAATCAAACAGGCATAGGTAATGATAATATGTTATTGAGCTCTTTAGATGCCAAAATTTCAAACTGCGTTATAGATTCAAATGTGCTTACAGGGTGTGATTTGACTACTTGTAATTCTGTGGTATTGCTCCAAAATGAAATAAAATATAATGGAACAGGCATTCTTCATAATAATTATTATGGAAGCATCAGAAAAAATGTTATTGAAAACAATAATATCGGAATCAAAGTGAATATGATTGGTGATACCATTTCGTGCAATAGTTTTTGCAACAACACCAGTTATGATATATATTATATGCTATCGTATGATGTTGATTATTCAAATAACTATTGGTGCACATCCGATTCAGGTATTATCGAATCAAGGATTTTTGATGGATATGATAATATTAACTACGGACTTGTTCATTATATGCCTGTTGATGCAAGCCAATGTTATATGAATCCACAATGTTCTGCCTATTTTAGCTTTTATCCTGATGCTATTATTCCACATCAATACTATTCTGTCAATTTTTCTACAGGTGTACCGCCACTTTCTTATCAATGGTTATGGGGAGATGGTACAGTTACAGTGAATCAAGCTTATCCAACTCATATATATGCAACTCCGGGTTATTATACAATTTGCTTAACCATTGCGGATGCATTAGGTTGCACTCAGACATACTGCAATCCTCCTACATATTTATTTAAAAGCGAAAACTCCATAGTTCAAGTGAATGTAATTGCTCCCGGCTCAATAGGTATTGCAGATAATGAAAAGAAAAATACGTTTCGCATCTATCCCAACCCTGCTTCCGATTATGTAACTATACGATTGGCTGAGGATATAAACATTGCCACCATCAAAGTCTATAACCTACTTGGCGAACTGAAAAACACCACCAACACCTCGCAAGCCAAAACAGATATTGATATTTCACAGCTTTCGGCGGGAGTTTATATTATAGAAGTGGTTACGGATAAAAGTAGTTATAGGCAGAAATTTATCAAAGAATAAAGACACAATAAGAAAATTATCAAAAGTATAGTTTCTAAAAACAATAAAGCCATGAAAAAGTTTACAAAAATCATCGTGTTTGCAGTTATCCTTTTAACTGTTATTTCATTTTCGAGTCAAGCCACAACGCCTGTTAGTGGCGGAATTTATACAAACACTACGTGGACTTTGGCGAATAGCCCATATATTGTTACAGGAAATGTTGTGGTGTTTCCGGGTGTCACGTTGACTATTGAGCCGGGGGTTGTGGTTAAATTTGATAATGCTATGATGTTGGAAATACGACAAGCATCACTAATGGCACTAGGTACAAGCGCCGATTCCATAACGTTTACAAGTAGTTCTGCGAGTCCTACTGTTGGGATATGGAATAAGATTTATATTAATGGTGGCACTTCTTTATCGAAATTCAAATACTGCTCTATTAAATATGCTATCTATGGGATAAACATTTCTTCCACTACACCCGTACAAATGTCTAGCTCCGCATTGAGTTCAAATAATTATGGCTTAGTTAGCTCCGGGTTAGCAAGCCTTACAATTGATTCCTCTAATTTTTCTCATCATGTTGATATTGGGGTGTCAGTCTCTGGTACTGGATGTTTAATGATGCTGAATCATTGTAACTTTAATAATAATCATTACGGTATAGATGCTGGCAATATTAGTACAAATAGTAAGGTTCTTGATTGTAATTTCACTTCAAACGAAACCGGTATGCGAGTTAGTAATGCACTAGTTAGCAATTGCCATGTTGAATTAAATAACATTGGATTAGAAGGATATCGCACTCTTATTACAAATTGTTATGTGTATTCAAATTCCATTAATGGGATAAAATCGGAGTATGACTCTATCAATAATTGCCAAATATTAAATAATCATATAGGTATTCAAGCCATGTCAGCCATCATTGAGCATAATGACATTGAAAACAACGATTATGGGATTTCGACTAATAATGGAAATAGTAGTTTAGATTATTCTACTAAAATATTTGGCAATTCTATTACGAACAACGATATCGGGATATTTACTGGAAATGCTACCATAAGTAAAAATGTATTGGAAAATGACTCTGTTGGGGTCTGGTTAACCACATCTATAAGTGTTATGTATTGCAACAAGATTTGTAATTGCTATACAAGTGGCTTTACATACGCCGGAACAAACAATATTTCTTATCCAAATAATTATTGGTGCACAATTGATTCAACAATGATTGAATCGTATATCATTGATGGCTATGACAATGTTAGTTATGGTCTTGTCAACTTTATGCCTCTCGATACTTCGCAATGCTATTTAACAGGATGCAATCTAATCATTACAGCCTCGGTTACGAATGCTTTGTGTGATACATGCCATACAGGTACAGCCACAGCGCATGTAGTAAATGGTGTGGCGCCCTACACTTATACTTGGTACACATCACCCTTGCAAACCACTCAAACTGCCACACATCTTGCTTCCGGGACCTACACACTTTGCGTGGTTGATGGCAATGGATGCTCTGCATGTAATTATACCATATTTGTTGATTCCACTAATTGTGCAGGATTTACTGCCACCACCCAAACCGGCAATGCAACCTGCGGCACGTGCAATGATGGAACTGCTTGGGCAAATGGCTCCGGAGGTTCTCCACCCTATTCTTATACATGGTACACCAGTCCAATGCAAAATACCAGCACAGCCACAGGGCTATTACCCGGCACATATCAGGTGTGTGTAACAGATTTGTATAACTGTGCCGTGTGCCATGTAGTTACTATCTCCATGGGCAATTGCTCAGCGCATTTTGATTTATACCCCGACAACCTTGTTCTGCATCAATACACCGCAGTAAATATGGCATCCGGGATATTGCCTTTACATTATTTATGGCAGTGGGGCGATGGCACCACTGATACCTTAGCACTACCAACACATTCGTATAGCACAGCAGGATTCTATGCCATTTGTCTCACTATTACCGATGCTGTTGGCTGCACCAATACGTATTGCAACTCCTATTATTTGCAAAAAACAGACAACACCATGGTTACTGTAAATGTGATTGAACCTATTACGGTTGGAACTGATGATTATTCACCAACGCATTCTTTCGTTCTCGCTCCCAATCCCGCTACTGATTTTGTTACAATCACCTCAACACAAAAAGACAATGCCACTATCAAAGTCTATAACCTACTTGGTGAACTGAAAAGCACTACCACCACATCACAAGCCAATACAAATGTTGATATATCCAAGCTTGCGGCGGGAGTTTATATTATAGAAGTGGTAACGGATAAAAACAGTTATAGACAGAAATTTATCAAAGAATAAAGAAGTATAGCGTGTAATATTCATCGGATGACTCCAAGTCATCTGATGAATATGTGCACAACTAAAAGCCCAATCCCTAAAAACCAAATAGTCTCGACCCTAATAGTCTAATAGCCTACAGCCTAAACCCCTAATAGTCTAAAGCCTAAACCCCTAATACTTCAACCACTTCCACAATTCCTTATAGCTAACCTTTTTGCCATACATCAAAATGCCGGTGCGGTAAATCTTCGCTGCAAACCATGTGGCACCTAAAAAGCCTAGTACTAACAAACCCATAGAAAGTATTAACTCATAAGTAGGCACACCAAAAGGTAAACGTATCATCATCACGATAGGCGAGGTCAGCGGGATAATCGAGAACCAAAACGCCAAAGGTCCTTGCGGATTGTTGATGATGGTTTGCGAAAGCACAAACGCCAAGATAAGTGGTATAGTTATAGGCAACATGAACTGTTGCGTGTCCGCCTCATTATCCACCGCCGAACCTATAGCCGCAAACAAAGCACCGTACAACAAATAGCCAAACAAGAAGAAAAACAGAAACATCAAAATAATCATCACATAGTTATAACTCCCCACCGAATGCATCACCGAATTCATCATCTCGGTATCTTCATCTTTGGGAGTGCTTTTGTCTATAGTGTTCGTCATCAAGGTATGCTGCTGCACATTAATTCCCTTTTGCTCCGTGCTCACATTTTTCTTTGTAGCCGTAAACACCGAGGCTTGAAAAACCGTAACAATGCCTAAGGTCAATACAATCCACAGCATAAACTGTGTCAAACCCACCAAGGCAATGCCCGTAATCTTCCCCATCAACAACTGAAAAGGCTTCACCGAAGATACAATGACCTCAATAATGCGACTCGTTTTCTCTTCTATCACCCCGCGCATCACCTGCGAACCAAACATAAATATGGAGATATAAATCAAAATTCCTGCAAACAAACCTATCATCATGGTCAACTCGGGCGAACTATTTTCACCCGTTTGCACATTCTCCATTTTCAGGTCAATAGTGGTCTTCACCGATTCAATATCCTTCTTATCCAAGCCATATTTATCGTGTAGCATCTTATTTTCCAATACATATTTCATCTTTTCGTGAACATAGCTCGTCACACTGATGCCGGGTTGTTTGTTTGAATAATAAAGCAAAGCCGAATTCGAATCCGTCAAGGTAGGCTTGGGAATATACAGCAGGCAATAGCTCCCCGACTTTATCAGATTGTCTTTAGCCGTTTTGATATTGGTGGGCAGATAATTGAATTGCACCGACTTGTTGCTTGTCAGATGATCTACATAGATGCCTGTTTCGTCCACCACATCAATGTTTTTGGTATCCTCACCCCATTTGGAAATAAAAAACGGAACTATCATCAGCGAAGCCATCAATATCGGACCCAATATGGTCATCACTATAAACGAACGTTTTTTCACACGCGACAAATATTCGCGCTTAATAATAATGAGCGTCTTTTTCATACGTGTTTATTCTGTTAGGTTAGTAGCCGAGTTATATTTGAGCGTATCGTTGTTCACCTTGGCAATAAAAATATCGTTCATGGTCGGAATAATCTCGCGAATGGCATGTACATTACCAAATTGCATCAACGCTTGTATCATTTCATTGGTGCTTTTTCCATTCCTGATTTTGATGTTCGCGGTCAAAATATCATCAGCATGAGCTTCTTGCTCTATGATGAAATCACCGTTCAGTTGATGTTTCAACTCATGATTATAACCCGTAAGTTCCACTTGATATACATTGTCTTTATAGGTATCCTTAATCTCTTTCACCTTACCTTCCAATATCTTATTGGATTTGTTTATCAAAGCGATGTCGTCGCACAATTCTTCCACCGACGACATATTGTGCGTGGAAAAGATAATCGTCGCTCCGTTTTCCTTTAGGCGAATAATTTCATCTTTAATGATGTTGGCATTTATAGGGTCGAATCCGCTAAAAGGCTCATCAAAGATAAGTAATTTCGGTTCGTGCAACACCGTAACTATGAATTGAATCTTTTGTTGCATCCCTTTCGAGAGTTCTTCCACCTTACGATTCCACCATCCCGCAATCTCAAACTTCTCGAACCAATATTTGAGTTTCTTCATGGCATCAGCCCTCGAAAGTCCTTTCAGTTGCGCAAGATACAATGCCTGTTCGCCTACTTTCATTTTTTTATACAAACCGCGTTCTTCGGGAAGATAGCCTATTTGTTCAATATGATTTTGACGCAGTTTTTCACCATTCAGCAGAACTTCGCCCTCATCGGGACCCGTAATCATGTTGATGATACGAATCAAAGTGGTTTTCCCCGCACCATTCGGACCTAACAGACCGTAAATGCTTTGCTGCGGCACACTGATAGAAACACCATTCAAGGCAACATGATTGGCAAATCGCTTGGTGATGTTGTGGGTTACAAGTATATCCATTTCTTTTATTTAAGATTTATGATTTTAGAATTTAGATTTATACATAAAGATTGTAAGGTGCAAATACAATAGGAATCAACGTTGATAATTATTTACTGAGTATCAATTACCAATTGCCCGAAACTATATACCCGATTACCCAATACCATTTACCTGCTTACCATTTACCCTTTACCCAATTACCCTCTACCCTCTCTATTGAAAGAACTCCCGCATCTTTTCAAAGAAGCCTCTATCTTTCAGTCCGGGTTGTGGTTTTATGTTTTCAGAGTCCATAAGTTTGTAGATCATCGCTTTTTCTTCTTTCGAAAGTACTTGGGGTGTCCACACATTGATGCCCACCAACAAGTCACCACGACCATAAGAGTTCAATGAGGGTAAGCCTTTATTTTTAAGTTTTAGGATTTTGCCTGATTGGGTGCCGGCTTCTATTTTCACACGCGCTTTCCCTTCTAAGGTAGGCACTTCCACGGTGGTGCCTATCACGGCTTCAGGATAACTGATATAATGATTATACAGCAAATTGTTGCCATCGCGAACCAATTCAGGATGGTCTATTTCCTCAATCAACACAATCAAATCACCGGGTTGTCCACCACGAGCAGCCGCATTGCCTTTGCCACTCATGGAAAGCTGCATACCTTCAGCAACGCCTGCAGGAATCTTAATGCTGATGATTTCATCGCCTTTGATGATACCATTGCCAAAACAACTCGTGCATTTCTCTGTGATAGATTGACCTTCGCCGCCACAAGAAGGACAAACAGAAGATGTCTGCATCTGTCCCAAAAATGTATTCGTAACCCGACTCACCTGTCCTCTTCCACCGCAGGTAGTACAGGTCTTGTAGGAACTGCCATTTTTAGCACCCGTACCACTGCAAGGTTTGCATCCCACGTACTTGTTGACGTTGATTTTCTTTTCTACGCCTAGGGCAATTTCTTCTAAAGTCAGTTTCATCTTTACCCTAAGGTTGCTACCGTAGTTCACTTTCCTACGTTGAGACTGTCCTCCGCCTCCAAAGTTGCCGAATGCACCTCCAAAGATGTCACCAAAATGACTGAATATGTCGTCCATACTCATGCCACCGCCACCATTAAATCCTTGCGAACTACCAACACCTTGGTGCCCATATCTGTCATAGCGACTCTTTTTCTCAGGGTTGCTCAGCACATCGTAAGCTTCCGCTGCTTCTTTAAATTTCTCTTCAGAAGCATGGTCGCCGGGGTTCTTATCCGGATGGTATTTTAATGCTAACTGACGATAGGCTTTCTTTATCTCTGCTTCTTCTGCCCCTTTTGAAACGCCTAATATTTCGTAGTAATCACGTTTGGTCATTTGTTTTAGTTCTTAAGTTATAATTTAGTTTGCCACAACAACTTTAGCAAAACGGAGGATGGTACCGTTTAAGTAATATCCTTTTTCCACTTGGTCAATAATCTTGCCTTTCATATCTTCGCTAGGTGCGGCAACATTGGCAATGGCTTCATGTATATCAGCATTAAACACCTCGCCTTTGGATATCATTTCCTCCAAACCTTCTTTGGTCAATACTGCTTTGTATTTATTATAAATCAACACAATGCCATCTTTCACGACTTTATTCGCTTCATCATTTGGTATTGCATCCAAAGCGCGTTCAAAATCATCCAAAACAGGCAACATAGAGATGATTACATCCGATGAAGCTGTCTTGCACAATTCGATGCGTTCTTTAGAAGTACGCTTGCGATAATTATCAAATTCGGCAAATAGCCTCAGGAATTTGTCATTGAGTTCGTCTATTCTTGCTTTTTGTTCCACAATAATTTTGTCTTTGTCCGTGTCATCTGTAGGCACTTCTGCGTTTACAGGGGTTTCCGCTGTTTGGTCTGCGCCTTCTGTTTGTTTTTTGTCATGCTTTTTGTCTTTGCTCTTCAACATAATTCTTTATTTAAAGTCATCAATACATACTAGATTCTTTGTTTGCCTTCTGAAATACAAAATAGAATGATAGGAGTCATCAGTCATTTTTTCCGATTTCTGACCCACAACATTTCATTTTTAATCAAATGTAAACGCATTATGGCATTACAAATTATTTGCCACGGATTCATTTGCGACATTTTGTCAGCATAATGGCAAATTCGTCTAATCTTCCTTTTCGCTTATTTCGTAATTTTCGAAATCTTCTTCCACATCAAATAAACGCAATTGGTTTTCGCTGATGCATTCTTCTTCCGGTAACGAATCGGCAAATTTACGAATATAATCTTTAATAGCCGATTTTATCATCTTGTTTGGACTCACTTTTTTGGCTTTGCAGAACTTATCTATGAGTGTTTTTTGATTTACAGAAAGCTTAAACTCAAACTTTTTGAATTTTATTTTCTTCTTTTTTTTGTTCGTTGGCATGTAGTAATGAATTGATTTCAGGGCGTAAAATTACTCATTTGATTATTCATAGAAGGCATGATTTTTATTTTTCTTAAAAAATTTACGATTGATATTAATGTTTTTTATACTTTAGCGCAATTTTTAATACGAACATTTTTTGAATTTATTTTATGATTAATCAACAACTGTTGAACCCTCAATCTATAGTGATAGTGGGCGGTTCAAACGAAATAAAGAAACCGGGCGGCAAGGTTTTGAAAAACATTTTAGATGGAAATTACAAAGGAAAGCTCTTTGTGATTAATCCGAGAGAAACCGTCACACAAGGCATTCCCGTGACTCCTTCTTTGATTGACTTGCCTGATACCGAATTAGCTATCATTGCAATACCATCAAAATTGTGCTTGGAAACTGTCACATTTCTTGCAAAACAAAAAAACACCAAAGCTTTTATTATTCTGTCAGCAGGCTTTAGCGAAGAAAATGAAGAAGGCGGTTTGTTGGAACGCAAAATTGTAAACATCGTGGATAAAGTGGGTGGTTGCCTTATTGGACCTAACTGCATTGGCTTTATGAATCCCAATTATAATGGCGTTTTCACTACTCCCATTCCCAAACTTGGACAAGATGGCTGTGATATGATTTCGGGTTCGGGGGCAACGGCTGTTTTTATTATTGAAGCAGGGATGCCCAAAGGATTGAAGTTTTCAAGTGTGTATTCCATAGGAAATTCGGCACAGATGGGTGTTGAAGAAGTCTTGCAATATTTTGATGAAAGCTTTGACCCTTTGACGAGTTCAAAAGTCAAACTGATGTATATCGAAACCATTAAGAATCCTGCGAAGCTGTTGAAACATGCTTCATCTTTGGTATCGAAAGGCTGCCGAATAGCAGCCATAAAGTCCGGTTCATCTCAAGCGGGAAGCAGAGCAGCAGCCTCCCACACAGGGGCTCTTGCAAGTCCCGATGTGGCTGTGGATGCTTTGTTCAGGAAAGCAGGTATCGTCAGATGTTATGGTCGCGAAGAATTTACGACGGTGGCTTCGGTATTCAACCATAAAGAACTAACGGGAAAAAGAATTGCTATTATCACGCATGCCGGTGGTCCTGCTGTTATGCTTACGGATACTTTGGAAAATGGTGGATTAGAAATTCCGCATATCCATGGAAAAGATGCAGAAGAACTCTTGACAAAATTATATCCGGGCTCTTCTGTTTCCAATCCTTTTGACTTTTTGGCTACAGGCACTGCTGAACAATTAGGAGATATCATTGATTATTGCGAAAACAAATTTGATGAAATTGATGCCATGATTGTCATCTTTGGAAGTCCGGGTTTGTTCGAAGTGTATGACGTGTATCGTTTGTTAAATGAGAAAATAAAATCATGCAAGAAACCTATTTTCACCGTGCTGCCTTCCATTATCAATGTGGAAAAAGAACTAAAAGAGTTTATTTCCTTTGGCAGAATCAACTTCCCCGATGAAGTGGAATTGGGCAAAGCATTGACCAAAGTGTATCATACACACAAATCATACGACCTGAATCCTGAATTACCACAAGTTGATAGGGCTAAAATCCGTTCCATTATTGATAATACTGTTGATGGTTATATTTCACCCGAAGAGATTCAACAGTTGATGGATGCTGCAGGCATTCCACGTGCGGGAGAAGCAGTTGTTACGGACAAAGACAGTGCCAAAGTAGAAGCACAATGCTTAGGCTTCCCTGTGGTGATGAAAGTCGTTGGTCCGCTTCATAAATCAGATGTCGGCGGTGTAGTGTTGAATGTGAAGAATGCTGAAACGGTTGAAAAGGAATTCGAACGTATGATTCAAATCAAAGATACAACAGCCATTTTGATACAACCGATGTTGAGCGGTACGGAGCTGTTTGTGGGTGCCAAATACGAACCCAAATTCGGGCACATGATTTTGTTTGGATTGGGTGGCATTTTCATCGAAGTATTGAAAGATGTTTCTGCAGGCTTGTCTCCTATTGGGAAAGAAGAAGCCGACGCCATGATCAAAAGCTTAAAGAGCTACAAAATCATTGAAGGCGTACGCGGACAAAAAGGCATCAATCAAGAGCTGCTGATTGAGATTATTATGCGTCTTTCAGCTCTGCTAGAAGCAGCACCTGAAATACAAGAATTGGATTTCAATCCTTTGTTGGGCAATGCCGAGAAAGTTGTTGCTGTGGATGCAAGAATACGTGTTGCAAAATAATCTCTAAACCACCTAGAAGTTTCAATATAAGAATAACCACAAAGGCACTAAGACTCCAAGAAACACAAAGAATTTAAGAATTTCTTCGTGCCTTCGTGTCTTAGTCCTGTCCCGTACCGGAGGTCGGGAGCCTTTGTGTCTTCGTGTCTTAGTGTTTTAGTGCTATCGTGACTTCGTGTTGCGCAAGATGCAACTTTAGTTCACAGCTTTCTTTACAACAACTTTCAGCTCTTTCTTCTCTTGTTTTTGAGGAATAGTATCTGTTGCTTGAATCTCTGAGTTCTCAATCAGCTTGCCATCTTTCATCGTCATCTTTTTACCTATCATATCCAAATTCCAACTGCCATCAACATTATCACGGTCGTAAATTAAGTTCTCAACTCTTTTGGTCATAAAGATGCTTTTGCCTTCGGGCACTTCCAAAACAAGCTTTACAGATTGATTACGCCATTTTTCAAAATAAGGCAATAAAAAATAGTTGCTGATACTCACCGTTGAATCCGCTATAATGACATTCATATTAATGACTTCTGCCCTATTGCGTGCATTCATTATGGTGGTGCCTCTTGAAAATTTAACCACAGTGAGTTTATAGGCATCCGTTTCTGATGGAATGATCTTTAGTTTAGGAAATCCATACGCACAGAATTGTGTCCCATTGTTCAGCAAATAGAAGTTGCTGAACACAAAACGCTCATGCTTGTTGATATCAACATCAATGTTCTCATCATCCACAAAATGCGTAGTGACTTGATTGGGCAAATTGTCTTTCACATCAATGGTCAGGGTTTCCTTAGGCTGCGGCAACATCACCTCCTGTTTCACGGTACTTTTTTCGTTGAAGTTTCCAATGATATTAATGGTAAGAAATATGGCTAATATCAAACCCGTAAGCCATATCAGCGAAGCGGTAACAGAAACAATACGTATTTTGGTTCTGAATCCGATAATCATTCGGATGCTATTGAAAATAAGCATCAAAAGCGGAACACCAATCAATAGGATTAAGGAAACAACAGCAAGTTGTTGTTGCCATGAGTTTTCGAAAAACATATTCGACAAAGCAGGCAGCGACACCGAGGATATGCCCCATTTGGTGAAAAACAAGAAACTATCGGAAGCCGTAAGCGACAGCACTAAAGAAGCCGTCAACACGATGGCAATGATGAGCAAAACGATGCCTGTGAAAATCAATAACGCACGCAGAAAATAATAGATGATTTCGCCAAACACACTGCCAACACCTTGACGACGATGGCTATCGGGTGGATAACCCATCACCGAGGCTGCTAGCTTTTTCTGACAGCAGGAGTATTTGGCTTCTTGTTTCACTTCTTTCATTTTTTGTTTAAAATCCCGTATCTCTTTCTTGCCATGACGACGTGCTTTACCCTTCATGGTATGAAAACGAGTCTTTAGGTCTTCAAATTCGTTTTTGATGTTGTGTTCTATCTCCGAAATAGTCATCGGCGAACCTTTCATATTCATTTTATCTTCCATACTCAAAGCTTTTGGAATGATAATCCACAGCACCAAATACACCAAAATGCTTGAAGCAAAAAAGATGAGCCCTATCACGAATCCCAAGCGAAACCACACAGGGTCAACGTCCAAATAATGACCTAAGCCCGAACAAACACCTCCCAAAACATGATTTTCTTCATCACGAAATAGGCGTTTTTTGGTGGTCTTTTTTGTTTCTTGTTTCGCTTCTTGTTCCGAATCTCTATTGTCCATATCGCGCGGCTTGCCTAATATATTGATAGTTTCGTCAACAATTTGTTGCGAAATCAACACCTGCCCCGCTTCTATTTTTGTTTGAAAAATCTCAGCGATGCGTGCCTCGATGTCTTGAATGATTTCTTCTTTGCCCTCTGTTGCGGCAAAATGATTTTTTAAGGATTCCAGATATGCTTCCAGAATCATGTATGCTTGTTCATCAATCTGAAAAAACATACCACCAATGTTAATTGAAATAGTTTTGTGCATGACGTTTATGTTTTAAAATTATTTATTTTTCTTTGTTATTTGTTTCACCGAATTCACCAACTCGTTCCAGCTTTCATCCAATTCTGTCAGAAACTTTTTGCCGAGGTCGGTCAGTTCATAATATTTGCGTGGAGGACCTGATTTCGATTCTTCCCAACGATAGTTGAGCAAACCATCGTTTTTCAATCGCGTCAACAAAGGGTAGAGCGTCCCCTCCACTACGATCAGCTTGGCTTCTTTCATCCTTTCCATCACATCCGAGGCGTACATCTCCTTCTCGTGCACAATAGAAAGTATGCAATACTCCAGCAGTCCTTTGCGTAATTGGGCTTTTGAGTTTTCTATATCCATACTTTTATTTTTGATTTATGATTTATTGATTTATGATTTAGTTCAGAGTTTATAGTTCGGAGTTCATAGTTTATAGTTCATAGTTCGGAGTTCGGGTTTATTTTATTTTTTTTATATTCGCTCCTGAGTTCATAATAGATTTCGGATTACAGTTGTCTTCTTTTTGTTTCTCCAATTCAACCATGCTTTTTAGAAATTCTAAGTAATTTGATATTTTAAAAGGTATTGTCTCATTTTTCAATTCGTTTATCATTGCTTTCACAGTTCCAATTTCCATATCTAAAGAGACTCCATTATCCCTTGGCTTATCAAACAATTTTTGAAACAATTTATCTATATCACTATCAACCCTCCTATTTTTTTTCTCATATTGTAGCTCGAGCAATAAACCTTCGATTTCAATTAGTTTATTGTAAAGAGCTTCAATATCCTCTTTTATTCTGTCTCTTATATGTGTTGTTATTTTCAATAAGTCAGAAAGAGAATCGCAAACTATTTCTCTTTTCCTTTCAATAATCTTCGATGTGTCTTTTTCAGAAATCTGAACAGGCTTTTCTTTCGCTAACTTCGAACTATCACTAAGCACTTCAATTGGTTTGCTCAATGGTTGTGAACTAACTGTCTTATTATTTTTTTGAACTTCCTTTACATTATTTATAGTATTTGCATGATTTGTTTGTTGCCTTTGAGCATAGGTGTTCAATCCATAAGTGGACAAGAGCAATATTGTAAGAAGTAACTTCGATTTCATTTTATATATTTTTATTATTTATACATTATCAATAGGACCTTAAAAACAGAAAAGTAATCCATCTTTGAGCGTCTTTCTAATTAACAAATTAACGAGTCAACAAATCAACTCATAATCCAAAATCGCTGCAAAGATACTACTTTTTTAGTACTATGCAATACAAAGTACTAAATATTTTTTATTAGTTTGTATAGCATTATAGTAAAATCATTGCATATTAGTCATTTAGTATTGAAAAATATTTTCAATTATTTTTATATTTTTTTTTGGACATAGGTATATTTTGGAGAAAATAGGCGCTAAATGTTTCCCGCAGATTGCGCAGATGAACGCAGAAACCGCAAAAGAAAAAACACTATGACACCAAGACACGAAGATACGAAGGAATTTGAGATTTTAGATTTGGTATTTGGAGCTTGGGATTTGAATTTTTTTTTAATGCCTCTATGTGCCCATGTGGTTTTGTTTCTGCGACGATCAGCGGAATCTGCGGGAAATATTATTATTTTTGCTTCTATTAACTTAGCTGACAAGTTAAAGTCACATATTTATTAATCCATTTAACGTATAAAATGAAAAAAGTTGAATACAATCTGTTTAGTATCAATTCAAAGGAACGTGTTGATATGATTAAAGGCACGGATGTGCTGTGTTTAATTGCTTCACAAGGCAACACAGGGGTCATGATTTCAAAAGACCGCATAATTATGGTTTCCCAATCGTTTAAATCTTGTAGGGTTGTGCTTGGGGAATTCGTGCATTGCCTTGGCGATGGTCTTGCCTTGAATATGCATAGAATTGATTATTTTGACAAGCTGACAGATACCATTATCTTTGATAACGGCAGCACAACGCATCTGAAACCCATGCAAAAGAAAAATTATTACAAATGTTTAGACGATATGGCACTTCAATACGAGCTTAAACACTAAGTCCCTCCCCCATTTCTTTAGTATTTTTAGGCAAATTATGCCTGAAATGCCTGTGCTATGCCCTTACTTTGCCCATACTGAAACATCGTTTTGAGGCTTAAAACATGCGTTTTGAAGGCAAAAACATGCGTTTTGAGGCAAATAAGCCATTTCGACCTAAGGCGCTGTTGCAACTATTTGCAGATTGATTAATTTTGCTGATACAAAAAAAATATTATTAACCAAAAAAAAATTATGTATTATGCCAGGCTCATTTAATATTCAAGTAAATTGTGATTTCAAAGACAAGAGTGCCTTAGAAATTGCCAACATGTGCAACGGTGTGAAAACTGCAGGCGACGTTGATGTTACCGATCCACCAATTACCGATACCGTCATGCATACGCAAGGCGGGAAAATAACTGCCATCCATGCTCAACGGGCTACAAATCGTTCAACCCAACTAACTGCACAGGAAATGCAGGAAGTGAATACCGCAAAACGGTATTACAAGAAAACGGGGCTTTACATTCAGGGAATCGCTATTGATGTGGCTACCGAAGCAGGCGACATCAATGCAGGTATAGCCGTTGTGGAACGTTGCGGGTATAAAATTAAAAAGGTTGGCTCCAAAGCCGGTCGCGAATTCGAAATCCTTGCATTTGGTCCGGGATGGATACATGTGAGGGTTAAATCTGAAGGAGCAAAAGCAGCTTATATTTGGAGAATCGGGGCTACAACCGAAAAGGGAGTGAAACCCGAAACATTCATATCGGTATTCTATACCAAAGAATGCGAACTTATTATTACCGGCATCGTCGCAGGGGTGATTTATGGTATTCAAGAGGCAAGCATAATGCCTGTACCAAAAAAGAATACTAAAACAAAGGGTGCGATTCACCTCACCAATGAAATATCATTACAAAGTTCTGCCGGCACAAGTAAACCATCTTATGCTTTAGGTTCTGACCCTTACAATTGGACAGATCCTATTTTTCAAATAGGTGTCTAAGCTGTTTTCGAATCTAAAAATTTGAAACACCAACTGACTGCTTCCTCAAACGAAGCGGTCAGTTTTTTTTATACGACTCATCATTAATACTATAGACTAACAAATAATGAAGTTTATACTTTTTCTATAGAACACATGATGACTACCATGGAACACATGATAACTACCATGGAACATATAAAGACAACCATGGAAGATATGAAGACTACCATGGAAGATATAAAGACTACCATGGAAGATATGAAGACTATCATGGAAGATATAAAGACTATCATGGAAGATATAAAGACTACCATGGAACATATAAAGACAACCATGGAAGATATGAAGACTATCATGGAAGATATAAAGACTATCATGGAAGATATAAAGACTATCATGGAAGATATGAAGACTACCATGGAAGATATAAAGACTATCAAAAATGGGGTTGCAAGAGCTTTGATCGATATATTTTCCGGGGGAATTTGGAGATGGGGGATTGAGGGGAGGGGGGAGCAAGAACGCGGGGAATGGATAATGGAAAATGGGAAGCTGAGAAATTATTTGGCGAGTGCGTGAGAATTATTTGTATTTTTGTTGAGTGAAATAAAATAATAGTAAAAAATATTTGGATTGAAAATGTGAATGTATTAGAATAATGATTAATTTTGTTGAGAAATATATACGCACCAAACTTAATAAGGGAGTAGAACAATTAAAAAGGCATTTAGATAAATTAGAATTTTAATATAAACTATTAACAAACAACAATATATAAAATCTTCTTCCTTCGATAAACTTCTAAGAATAAAATGTATATATTAGAACTTTGAGGTCGTAAACACAAACGTAATGTACAAGCGAAAACGCGTCTTGTACAAATAGACATAGAAACATCATTTAAAAAAAATACAATGGCTAAAGCTTTCCTTTCACATAGCAGCACGGACAATAAATTAGTTGAAAAAATCGCTAATCACCTCGGTCGTAATAATTGTCATTTAGACAAACTTACCTTTGAAGCTGGCAGACAAACATTAGATGAAATATTTAGAGGACTTGAGTCTAGTGATATTTTTGTGCTTTTCATATCTAACGATTCACTTGAATCGGAATGGGTTAAAAAAGAAATTAGATTTACTAAAACTTTATTGGGAAAAAATGTAATCGACAGAATTTTCCCAATAATAATTGATAAGGATATTACTTATAAGGATTCTAGAATACCCGATTGGATAAAGAAACCTTACAACCTTAAATATTTTGACAACGAGGTTCTTATTCTAAAAAAAATAAAACAATTCTTGCGTGAGAGTAATTTAAAGAAACACTCACATCTGAAGGAAGAATATGAGTTATTTGTTGGAAGACATGATCTAATGCAAACTTTCGAAAGAAAGATGATCAATATTGAAAATATTAAGCCTACTTGTATTGTCGCTTCAAGTTATTTTGAAGGCATAGGTCGTAGAACTTTTTTGAGAAATGGACTCATAAAAACGGGAATAATTGATAAGTGGTATGATCCAATAACTATTCCTATTAATTCTAAAGAAAGTATTGAGGATTTTATTTATAAATTAAGCTTTGTTGAAAATTCGAAAGACTTATTTAAACATGACTTTTCACAGATAGACCTTGCAACTAAAATTGAAATAGCAAAAGAACAAATTACAAAAATTGTAAATAGTGGAGAGGTTATTTTTATTATTGATGAAGGAAGTATTATTTTACCCAATCATGAAATTGCTAATTGGTTTAAAGAATTAATCTCAGATGAAAATTTTAAAAATCAAGTAACGCTATGTATTATCTCAAAATTTAAGCCAAAGAGCCAACTAATAAGGCATTTGGGTAATATTTTAAATTTCCCTATTGATAATCTCACAAAACCCGATACTCAAATTTTCTTTATACAGTATTTAAAATTCTGTAAGATTAATTTAGATGTTAATGACTTGAAATTTTTCTTACAACATCTAAATGGTATTCCTGGTCAAATAATATATACATCAAACCTAATAGAATCGATTGGAGTTAATGAGGCAAAAAGGAATATCTATGACATAATTGAATATGACGAATTACAAGCATTGTCAGTTCTGGGACTTTTTGATGGCAATGAATTAGCACAGCAAATGCTAATTACTTTCTCCAAGTTTGAAATTATCAGTTATGATATAGTTTATCAAATTTTTGGAGAATCAGAAGAGGTATATGAAGCAATACAAAAGTTATTTGATATGTCCCTTTTTTACACTGTCAGTTCAACTCATGAATACCTTAAATTAAATGCTACAATTGCTGATTACATTAACAGATCTAAATTGGAACTTTCAAGGAAATATGATGACAAAATAAAAATATTAACTAAAGAATTTATTTCAAAGCCAATTGAATTAAATGAAAATTCGGATTATTCTGAATTTTTATTTACCCTTCAGATGATGATAAGTAATAATCAGCCTATTCCTTCTAAATTCTTTATACCATCTTTTATTCTAAAATCTATGGTTCAAGAATATTATCACCGAAAATATGACACCGTCATAGAATTGGCTAAAAAAGTTTTAGAAAATCCAATAAAATTTGATTATCAAATTATTCGGGAGACAAGATATTGGCTTTGTCTTGCATATGCTAGGACTAAAGATGAAAAATTCTTTGATGAGATTGGTTTTTTTAAAGATATTCAATATGAAACCAATTTGGACTTTTACTTTCTCTTAGGTTTTTATTACCGCAATACTGGTAGAACAACAGAGGCAGAACGAAACTATTTGGAAGCTTTAAACATTGATAATAAGCATTCAAGAACAAAACGAGAATTAGTAATTGTATACCAAAGAAATGGCCAATATGATAAAGCATTGCAATGGGCTGAAGAAAACTATTATAAGTATAGAACTAATATTCTACATATTCATGCATATTTTACAAGCTTGATAAGGCAAAAAATAATAAATGCTGAAGACCATGAAATTTTGATTGAATTACTAGCAAATGCTGGAAAAAGCAAAGACAAAAAATCAAATAATATTTATAAGGAAATGCAATCAGAATATGATTATTATATTGAAGGAAACTCAGAAAAAGCTATTTCAAGACTTGAAGAATCCCTTAAAATAGACCCAACGAATTATTTTACATTCAAAGCGCTTGTCGAGATACACACTAGATGTCAGAATTTTGATGAAATTGATATTTTGGGTATAAAATATCCAGATTTAATAGAACCAGAATATGAATAATCTTTGAGTTTTGTAAAATAATGACAATCCCATTCGGCATAGGCTGTGCCTAAGTCGAATTTATTTATATAGGCCATACCTATAAATCTAACAACAAAATAAAAAGCGTATGTCGCATCCAAAATATTCGCTTTTCAAAAGAATTTATTTATAAAGTTTTTGTTGTTAGGTCATGCTTTGATGATTTTTATTTATATTTGCATCAAATTTAAAAATATGAGTACTTACATTGTAAATATCAGTGATACTGTTTTTGAAAAAGCTTTTCTAAGCTTTGTGTCGTCTTTGGGTTTAAAAGCTAAAAAAAGTAAGGATGTAGAAGCATCCGAATCAAGGCTTATTGAGGCAGAAGAGGTTGGAGACCCCTGTTTGCTTTTCGGCAAATGGAGTGATTTAGATATTGATTCAAAACAATTAAGAGTGGAGTCGTGGAGAAAGTAAAATATCTTGTGGATACGTGTATATCATTTGGCTGTTGTTCCAACCTAAGTCCAATCTATCATCAACAATAAATTTTAATTAAATTTAAAATATGACTGAAGAAATTGATAACCCATTAGACAGAAAATCTTTTAGAATCATAGATTTGAACAACCATGAAACTGATTTTGCTTTTTGGCAAACGCAATCCATTGAAAAAAGATTGGAAGCTTTAGAAACATTACGAACACAATATATAAATTGGAAATATGATACTGAACAAGGATTTCAGAGAGTTTATCGCATTATTGAACGCTCATAATATCAAATATCTTGTTGTGGGAGGATATGCTGTGACTATACATGGTTACCCTCGCTACACCAATGATATTGATATTTGGTTATGGTTAGATCAATCAAATGCCGAAAACGTAATTAAAGTATTAAAAGACTTTGGTTTCGCGTCATTAGGTATTCAAGCAGATGATTTTCTGCATCCCGATAAAATTATTCAATTGGGGTATGCGCCTAATCGTATTGATTTATTGACGAGTGTTAGTGGAGTGGAATTTGATGATTGCTATCCCAAGCGTTATACTTTGAATATTGAAGGAATCAAAATTGACTTTATTGATATTGAAAATTTAAAAAAGAACAAAAAAGCAAGCGGCAGACACAAAGATTTAAATGATTTAGAAAATCTTAAATAATAGTGCGTAATGAATCAAAAACATAGTTAGGAAGAGGATTCCAACCATCGGCTATGCTATCTTAATAGGCTCTGCCTATAATTCAAACCATAAAACAATTTAACCATTCAACAATTTAGCCATCACTCCCCTCCCACCAACTTAGGATAACACAAAAAATATTTCCGTATGGTGCGCGACAATAGTTCGGTGTTAATTTGGTCCGAACTTTTGGTTATGTCCACCACACTGCCATCCCGATAGAGCATCGAAATTTTATCAAAAACAGGATTGTAGGCATTGTTTGCCACTTCGTCGGTAAACACAAAATAGCCCACCTCTTCCTCGGTCAAATCATAAGCCTGTTTGGTTTTTTGTTTCAAGTTGTCCACATAATTAGCATCAAAAGCAGCATCTTGTATTTCTATTTTCAATAGATGGCGTTTCACTAGCTTCTCGCTCAACAGTCGTAGGATTCTATCCTTTGATTTTGTCCACGTTTTTATGCAGAAAAACACATCATAATCGTCCAACTCGGCAAAAACAACTAACAATTCGGGCTTCGTTCTGAAATCCTGTTCCGTAGGATGCAGCTTCAAAAACAGTTGCAAAGCCTCGCTTGCAAAAACCTCTTCACCCTGCTCCACTAAATATTTAGCACGTCGCAACACGCGTATCAACAACTGCTCAGCCGAAAGCACCGTCTTGTGGAGATACACCTGCCAATACATCAATCGGCGCGCCACAATAAACTTCTCAATAGAGTAAATGCCTTTGATGTCAACCACCAATTCGTCTTGACGCACGTTCAACATTTTGATGATGCGGTCTGTGCTAATCACCCCTTCCGACACGCCTGTGAAGAAACTATCACGCATCAAATAATCCAACCTATCCACATCCAACTGACTCGACACCAACTGATGTAAAAACCTTTTTGGATGCTCATTGGCAAAAATCTGTTTCGCCATCAGCAGTTGATTGTCGAACATTTCATTCAATCGCTCCATAAACAACAAGGAGAAAAGCTCGTGATGGATCCCGGGAACCAAGGTCTGTTCCAAAGCATGAGAAAATGGTCCGTGACCAATATCATGCAACAAAATGGCAAGCATCAAACTTTGTTGCTCCTCATCCGTCACCATATTATCTTTCAACTTAAGCATTTCAATGGCTTGCCCCATCAAATGCATCGCCCCAAGGGCATGTTGAAATCGGGAATGTATGGCTCCCGGATAAACCATATAGGTGAGCCCCAATTGCTTTATATAACGCAAGCGTTGAAAATAGGGATGTTCTATAATATCAAAAATGAATTCGTTCGGAATTGTAATAAAACCATGAACGGGGTCGTTTATAATTTTTCTTTTGTTATGAACCATGTGCAGAGAAGATTTTTGCGTACCTTTGTATAAAATTTCGAGTTCAATATTACGCATTTTTATCGAATTAATTTAAAAAAAAATATTTTTATGAGTAAAGTACGGATTTTATGGGTGGATGATGAGATAGATTTATTACGACCACATATACTCTTTCTTCAAGAAAAAGGTTACGAGGTAACCACCTCAAACAATGGCGATGAAGGCTTAGATTTGATTAACGCAAGCAACTTTGATATCATCTTTTTGGATGAAAATATGCCCGGTATTTCGGGTATGGAAACTTTAGCACAGATACGGAATAATTTTCCGAATTTGCCTGTGGTGATGATTACCAAGAACGATCAGGAGCATACCATGGAAGATGCCATTGGCTCTAACGTTTCGGATTATTTGATAAAACCCGTTAATCCAAATCAGATATTATTATGCTTGAAGAAAAACCTCGAAAACAAACGTTTAGTAAGCGAAAAAACCACACAAGCTTATCAACAAGAGTTTCGCAACATCGGCATGGAAATATCAAATCGTTTATCCTTCAACGAGTGGAAAGATATTTACAAAAAGATGGTGTATTGGGAATTGGAATTGGAAAAATCCAATGATGATTCGATGAACGAAGTGGTGCTGCTGCAGAAGTCAGAAGCAAACACCATGTTCACCAAATTCTATGAAAACCATTATATTGAATGGATTAGTGGCAAAACCAAAGACACCCCGGTATTGTCCCATAATTTATTCAAAGAAAAAATATTCCCCCACATGACGAATCCGCGTCCATTGTTTGTTATTTTGATTGACAATTTGCGCTACGACCAATGGAAAATGATACAACCCATCATCGAAGAATATTACCGAGTGCAAGACGATGATTTGTTTTATAGTATTGTGCCTTCGGCAACACAATATTCGCGTAATGGAATATTTAGTGGATTGTTACCTTCGGAGATAGCGCGTAAATATCCTAAATATTGGGTGGAAGAAGAAGACGAAGGCACCAAAAACCAATTTGAAAGCGAATTGCTCACCGAACTTTTGAAACGATATGGGAAAGATATAAAATTCAACTATTCGAAAATATTAAACATAGCAGCAGGCAAAAAATATGTGGAGAACCTGCCGAATATCATCAATAATAAGCTGAATGTGTTGGTCTATAACTTTGTGGATATGCTTTCTCATGCCCGCACCGAGATGGAGGTGATACGTGAGCTTGCCGACGACGAATCGGCATATCGTTCCATCACGCTGTCGTGGTTCAAACATTCGCCTTTGTTGGATGTCATAAAATACATATCCGAAAACAATGCGAATCTTGTAATCACCACAGATCATGGTAGTGTGAAAGTTACAAATCCTGTGAAGATTGTTGGCGATAAAAACACCAATACCAATCTCCGGTATAAATTCGGACGTTCGCTGAATTATAATAAAAAGGAAGTATTTGAAGTGAAGAATCCTGAGGATATTTTCCTGCCGCGTTTCAATGTGAGCACCAATTATGTATTCTGTCGTTCGAATGATTTCTTCGCGTATCCGAACAACTTCCATTATTATGCCAATTATTACAAAAACACCTTTCAGCACGGCGGCATTTCGATGGAAGAAATTCTAATTCCAATCATCTATCTAAATCCGAAATAGTATGTCGTCTAAGATGAGCTGCAAAACTGTTGAGGAATTACAGCCAATTGCAGATGCATTGCTAAAAACATTTCCCAACGAACGTATCTTTACGCTTCAAGGTGAATTGGGGGCAGGAAAAACTACTTTTATTAAAGCTATCTGCAAGCAATTGCATGTGATGGATGCTACCAACAGTCCCTCATTCGCCATCGTGAACGAATATAACACTGAAGATGGTACTAAACTTTACCATTTTGATTTTTATCGTCTGAAAAAACTTGAAGAAGTTTACGACATCGGCTACGAGGAATATTTCTACAGTGGTAATTATTGTTTCATAGAGTGGCCCGAACTTGTAGCAGATATTTTGCCTGAATCTTATGTTGCAATAAAAATAGAATGGAATTTAATTGACGATACGCGAAACTTTTTTTTCGAAAAAAGGTAATAAGGAATTGATATTTTAATTAATTTTATGATGTCAAATTTTTAGGGGCAATTTTTTATTATGGATTCAAAACAAGACTTTATCAAATTTTCGTATTCAGAGCAATTTATCACGCAGCCTGAAATGCTTGAGATTAAGAAACAGCGGTCTCAATTGCTTATTGGTGTACCCAAAGAGATAGCCTTTCAGGAAACACGCATTGGTTTGGTTCCTGAGGCTGTAGCCATGTTAGTGAACAATGGACATACGGTCATCATAGAATCTAATGCGGGCAAAGCAGCCCACTTCCCCGATAGTGATTATAGTGAGGCAGGTGCGCAAATTGTTTATACCTCAGCAGAAGTTTTCCAAGCAGATATTATCATAAAAGTTGCACCACCTTTGCCTTCGGAGATAGAAAAACTCAAAAAGAGAACGACACTATTTTCCGCACTAAACTTACCGGGTCAAACGGATGAATACTTCAAACGTTTGATGTTGAAGAAAACCACCGCCATTTCTTATGAACATATAAAAGACAAAACTAATTCATATCCTGTGATTCGCTCCCTAAGCGAAATCGTTGGCAATACTGCAATTTATATCGCTTCTGATTATTTGGGAAGCACAGAACATGGCAAAGGAAAAAGCCTTGGTGGTTTTTCAGGTATCACCCCGGCAGAGGTTGTTATTATTGGGGCAGGTACAGTTGGTGAATTTGCGGCACGTGCTGCCATTGGCATGGGAGCTACGGTTAAAGTGTTCGACAACTCAGTGTATAAATTGCGCAGCCTTCAAACCAAAGTCAATGAACGTTTATTCACCTCCATTATTCAGCAAAAAATCTTAGCGAAAGCCCTTTTAACAGCAGATGTTGTCATTGGAGCCTTGCATACAGTTAACGAGCAAGCCCTTTGTGTTATTTCTGAAGATATGGTAAGAGCCATGCCACATGGTTCTGTTATTATTGATGTCAGTATTGTCAACGGAGGATGTTGCGAAACCTCACGTGTTACAAATCATAGCCATCCTATTTTCAAAAAACATGGTGTCACGCATTATTGTATCCCCAATATATCTTCAAAAGTGCCACATACAGCCTCTTATGCATTAAGTAACTTCTTTGCCCCTATCATTTTACAGATAGCAGATGAAGGTGGAGTGAATACTTTTTTGAAAAACAATCAAGGTGTTCGTCGCGGAACTTATTTGTATAATGGCATCCTGACAAATAAATATATCAGCGATCTCTACAATATCACTTTTCAGGATATAGATTTACTCATGTTTCCCCTTCATTAAGGAATTTCTCAAATTCCTTCGATAAAACCACATTTTTGTTGTAAAAAAAGTGCGTTTGTAAACAGTTGAATATCCGCAACATTATTTTTTTTTAATCATTTAACACGACTAATCTGATTTTTTTTATTTGTTGAGAATAAAGAAATTATTATCTTTGCTGCCCAATATGATTAATCAGCAAACTATTAGCAGACCGATAAGTGTTGCAGGCAAAGGCTTGCATACCGGCGAAGAAGTAATTCTGACATTTAAACCTGCACCCGAAAATCACGGTTATATATTTAAACGTGTTGATTTGGAGAACCAACCATTGGTTCATGCGTGCTTAGACAATGTTGTAGATACCTCGAGAGGGACTACTATTGAAGAAAACGGCGTTCGAGTCTGCACCATCGAACATACGTTAGCCGCATTAGCAGGTCTTGAAATTGACAATATTCTTATTGAACTCAACAGTTCTGAAACGCCTATATTGGATGGTAGTTCCATCCGCTTTGTAGAAGCATTGTTGGCTGCAGGCATTGTGGAACAAAAAGCTCCCAAAAAGTTTATCGAACTCGCGTCGAACTTTGAGTATTATGATGCAGAACGCAACGTTGAAATCCTTGCAATGCCAAGCGACAAACTTCGCATCACCACCATGATAGACTATAACACCAATGTGTTGGGAACCCAATTTGCCACACTCAATGATATTAGTCATTTTAAAGATGAAATTGCAAATTGCCGCACCTTTGTCTTTCTTCATGAATTGGAATATTTACTTGAAAACAATTTAATAAAAGGTGGTGATTTGAATAATGCCATCGTTTTTGTCAATCGGATTATCTCTCAAGAAGAATTAGATCATTTAGCAGTTGTGTTCGACAAGCCTAAAGTCACTGTTTTGAAAGAAGGCATACTAAACAACCTTGAATTAAATTTCCCCAACGAACCCGCTCGTCATAAACTATTGGATATTGTTGGCGATTTGGCATTGCTTGGAGGCACCTTGAAAGCACATATTATTGCCAAACGCCCAGGACACTATTCAAACGTTAGCTTCGCGAAGAAGATTGCGGCTTTAGTGGATACCAAAAGCAAAAAGAAAACGCAAAAAGAAGTTTTTGATTTGACCAAACCCCCATTGTTCGACATCAATCAAATAAAGAAAATACTACCCCATCGTCCACCATTTTTATTAATAGATAAAATTTTGGAGATGAGCGAAAACGGCATTATCGGTTTGAAGAATGTAACCATGAATGAGAGTTTCTTTGTGGGTCATTTTCCTGACGAGCCTTTGATGCCCGGAGTATTGCAAATCGAAGCTATGGCACAATGCGGTGGCATATTTGCCTTGCAGACAGTTCCTGACCCTGAAAATTACCTCACCCTATTCTTAAAAATAGAACGCGCCCGTTTCAAACATAAAGTTGTGCCGGGAGACACCTTAATCTTTAAAATAGAACTAACAGCTCCTATCCGAAGAGGTATCTGTCAGATGATAGGCCATGCTTATGTAAATAACCAGATTGTGATGGAAGCCGAATTATTGGCTCAACTTGTAAAAAAAGATAAAAAATGAATCAACCTTTAGCATACGTTCATCCACAGGCAAAAATTGCCAGCAATGTTGTTATCGAACCTTTTGTAAGCATTGATAAAAATGTAGAAATAGGTGAAGGCACTTGCATCGGTCCCAATGTAACCATATTGGAAGGTGCTCGCATCGGAAAGAATTGTAAAATATTCCCGGGCGCTGTGATTTCTGCTGTACCTCAAGATTTGAAATATGCCGGAGAAGATACTATTGTAAAAATTGGCGATAACGTCACGATACGAGAATTCGTTACTATTAATAGAGGTACGAAAGCAAACTTCGAAACTATCATTGGCAACAATTGTCTCTTGATGGCTTATGTGCATGTGGCACACGATTGCATAATCGGAAACAATGTTATTTTAGCAAACTCAGCAGCCTTGGCAGGTCATATTAAGATTGATGATTGGGCTATCATAGGTGGTATGGTTGCTGTACATCAGTTTGTGAACATCGGTGTTCACACTATGATTTCAGGTGGTTGTTTGGTTCGTAAAGATGTTCCGCCTTTCTGCAAAGCAGCACGTGAACCGCTATCCTATTCAGGTATAAATTCTATCGGTTTACGCCGTAGAGGATTTTCATCCGAAAAGATTAAAGAAATCCAAGATATTTACCGTATCATTTTCATCAATGGTTTAAACACTTCTCAAGCCATACGCTATATAGAAGCTGAATTGCCCGCTACTCCTGAGCGCGACGATATCATTTCCTTTATCATGAATTCCAGACGGGGCATCATGCGTGGCTACACACGTAACAATAATGGTAAAGAAAAGAAGGACATTCTTTAATCCGTAGCACTATTTTTTTCTGACTGAATTCATACCATTTTATTCAAAACGCACAAGAACATCGCTCGAAACATGATATTTTTGCTGTTTACCGTAAAATAAATTAGAAAATGTTTTCGTATGTCGAAAAAAATTCGCACCTTTGCACCCCTATTTAAAAAAACATATTTTAATAATTAAAAACTAAACAATTATGCCAGCAAGAATCAGATTACAACGTCATGGTAAAAAAGGTATGCCTTTTTACCACATTGTAGTTGCGGATGGTCGTGCACCACGTGATGGAAAATTTATTGAGAGAATTGGCACTTACAACCCTATCGCAATTCCAGCAGAAATTAACTTAGACTTTGAGAAAGCTCTACAATGGCTTCGTAATGGCGCTCAGCCTTCCGATACCGCAAGAGCTATCTTGGTTTACAAAGGAGTTATTTTCAAAAACCACCTTTTAAAAGGTGTAGCTAAAGGTGCTTTAACCTTAGAACAAGTTGAAGAAAAATTTCAAACTTGGATGCAAGAAAAAGAAGCTAAAATAGTAGCAAAAAAGAATGCTGTTACTTTAACTAAAAAAGAAGCGCTGAAAGCTCGTAAAGAAGCTGAAGTGAAAGCTAATATCGCTAAAGGCGAAGAAGTAGCTAAAAAAAGAGCACAAGAGTTAGCTAAAGAACATCAAGCACGCATGGAAGCACAAGCTCAAAATGAAGAAGCTGTTGCTGAAGAAGTGGTTGAAGAAGAAGTGGTTGAAGAAGAAGTTGCTGTAGAAGAAGTAGCCGTTGCTGATGAAGTAGCCGTTGCTGAAGAAGTAGCCGTTGTTGAAGCAGAAGTGGTTGCTGAAGAAGTAACTGCAACCGAAGAAGCACCTGCAGTTGACGAAGTGGCTCCTGCTACAGATCAAACTGAAGAAGAAAAAGCTGAATAAGCAGCGCTTTCAGATAGCTGTTTTTAGATTTACATGCAAGTCAACAATCAGTTTTTCTGTATTGGTAAAATCTTAAAACCGTTTGGTTACAAAGGTCAGTTTGTTGCAGCTTTTGAAGTTGACAACGCTGAAAAATACACAGAATTGGAATTCGTTTTTGTTGAAATAAAACATGAGCGAGTTCCTTTTTTTGTTTCCGAATTTGAGATGCAACGCAACAACAGCGCCATCCTCAAATTAGATTATATTGATGATATGGATGCCTTGCAAAAAGTGATTGGCTGTAGGCTGTTGATTCCTGAATCAGATGTGGTGGCTTCGGAACCCGGGGAATTTGACATTCGAGATTTACAAGGATTCACCGTCATTGATGAAAAATACGGCAACATCGGCAGCATAAACAAAGTGTTGGAATTTCCTCAACAACACATCATGCAGATTTTCTTTCGCGAGAAAGAAATCCTCATCCCATTGACCGACGATTTTATCACAGAAATTGACCCTGACAAGAAAATAATCACTATCGTTGCCCCTGAAGGTCTAATAGGCTTTTATTTGGAATGACACTTCCGTTCCGATTCAAAGAATTCAGCGTAAGCGATGCCCAATGCGGCATGAAAATAAGTACGGATGCTGTCGTGCTTGGCGCTATGGTGGATGTTAGTGCTGCTGAAAACATTCTTGATATCGGAACAGGTTCGGGGATTATCGCTTTAATGATGGCGCAAAAGTCAAAGGCGCTTATTGATGCCGTTGAGATGGATGCGGAGGCTGCTCGGCAAGCTCAAGAGAATTTCATAGCAAGCCCTTGGTCGGAACGTCTGCATTTGATACAAGACTCTATACAGCATTATTCTCAAGAAAAAAATCACACCTACGATTGCATCGTGAGCAATCCCCCCTATTTTCATCATCAACAAAAAAGCAATGCACACCAAACGAATATCGCCAAGCACGATGTCGGTTTGAACTTCGAAGATTTGTGTGGCTGCGTGCATACCTTATTGTCTGAGGATGGTCGCTTTTGGGTCATCATTCCGTATTCGGAAAAGCAACACTTTTTGCAGGTGTTTCTGACGGCAGGTATGTTTTGCACCAAAAGCATCACCCTATTTGACAACAAAGAAAAAGAACCGCTTCGGATTATCTATTGTTTCGCGAAGCAAATACAAGAAATAACGGAGATTTCAGAGCTATATATAAAGGAAAGCGACGCATCCTATACAAAGGAATTTATGGAGCTGACAAAAATATTTTATCTAAATTTCTGATGGCAGCATTATTTTTGCTAATTTTGACCTTGAAATCTAAAAACATCTCTGATCATGAAAAAATTATGTGTTTCTATTCTGATTATTTTCTGCGCTGTGCTCATGGTTGGCAAGGCAGAAGCTCAAAAAGTGTTTTCCTGCGACAGCAAATATGATGCGGACGTCAAGGTGTATGTGGCTGATAGTAAATATGACGCCGACCTCAGCGTGTATAAATGTTCTAGTCAGTATGATGCTACGGGCAACGAAGGGCTATGGTTTTTTGTCAGCAGCCGATATGATGCTAACAAAAAGATATTCTTTGTGGACAGCAAGTATGATGCTGATTTGATTATTTATTTCGTGGACAGCAAATATGATGCAGGTTGGCGAACCAATTCCAAAAAGCAATTGATGTATTAGCCTATCTGCAAGGCTTTCGCCAAAGCGTAGAAATCAAGATTATCGAAACCTCCTGAGCTCATCATCAGGAGGTTTTTTTGTTCCCAGGCATTAGCATTCAAAAAGCGCAGCAATTCCGTTTGATGGGTGAACACCAACAAATCCTTCCTGCCAAAGGATTCCATCAGGACACGATGGTCCAAAGGCGGCATCTTTTTCAGTTCCAACGCATGAGAGCTGTAATAGACCACCGCGATATCCGCCTGCTGCATGGCATCTTTATATTGTTGCAGAAAATCGCTGTTCAGGCTGCTATAGGTGTGGAGTTCCATACACGCCACCAACATGCGGTCTGGATATTGCTCTTTGGCAGCTTGGATGGTTGCCTTCAGCTTGGAAGGCGAATGGGCGAAATCTTTATAGAACGCAGCGCTGTCATTTTTGCTGATGAGTTCGAGGCGTTTGGCGGCTCCTTTGAAGGTGGCGATGGCTTTCATGAACACATCCGTAGGGATGTCGAGGCTTTCGCATATCAGGCGAGCGCCGTTCAGATTCATCAGATTGTGTTTGCCAAACACCATGATTTCGGTGGCAGCATCATCAAAAACCACCGTGGTGACGCCATTGTTAATGGCATATTTCGGCACGGAATAGGGCTTCAACTGTATGTCGCTACGCGCTTCCACACATAGGGCGTTCACCTGCTCATCGCTTTGGCAATAGATGAGCGTTCCATCGGGTTCGATGAGGTTCATGAAGATGCGAAATTGGTCCACATAGATGTCGAAGGTTGGAAACACGTTGATGTGGTCCCAAGCGATGCCGCTGATGAGGGCGATATGAGGCTTATAGAGATGGAATTTGGGACGTCGGTCAATGGGCGAGGTGAGGTATTCGTCGCCTTCCAAAATGATGATGGGCGCATCGGACAGGCGAAACATGGTTTGGAAGCCTTCGAGCTGAGCACCCACCATATAATCGAAATCGCGACCGAGGCTATGCAACACATGCATCACCATCGCCGTGATGGTGGTTTTTCCGTGGCTGCCGCCAATCACCACACGGGTTTTGTTTTTTGATTGCTCGTAGATATATTCGGGAAAGGAATAGATTCGGATGCCCAAAAGTTCCGCTTGCAGCAGTTCGGGATTGTCTTCGCGGGCATGCATGCCGAGGATGACGGCATCAGTTTCTTTTGTGATTTTTTCGGGATGCCAACCGATGTCTTGAGGCAAAATGTCGCAGGCAGCCAAGCGACTTTTGGCAGGTTCGAAGATTTCGTCGTCGGAGCCTGTAACGCGGTGTCCGCTGTTGTGCATGGCGATTGCCATATTGTGCATCACGGCACCTCCTATGGCTATAAAATGGATGTTCATTGGTTGGGATGGGATTTAAGTGTTAGGTGATTTGATAATTAATCTGAAAACGCACGTAGAAACTAACGTGTCAATCATTAAATTAATCCCATTCATTGCGCAATTGTTTTTGATATGCTAAGCCATCAACTTCCCATTTTAATGCCCCACAATATTTTTTCGCATCCAAACTCTTCCCAATTTTTATTTTATTTAGGAACTTGGTGATTTGCTCCTTGGTGGTTTTCTTTGTTATTTCGATTATCATAGCTGTATTTTTTTTACAAAGGTATAAAAATATTATTATTCAATTATAGAAAAAGATATTTCTATCCATATTTATAACTTTTTCATGATAATGTTCCCTTCTTAAAAAAAAATGAAAAATTTCGATTGAAGATAATCTTACTTATAAAATGCACTCAACCTATTCAATTTGTAAGCTTGCCTTAATATATCTATTTTTTTACAAAGATAAACAAATATCCCCTTCCCCAAATAAAATATAAGAAAAAACAGACTATCAGCTTTGAAGATGTTCAATATGTTTTGTTGTAAAGATACGCTGATTTATCCTATATATATTTTATGTGATTGATATTTAATGCTTAATGGGATATGGCGAACGTAAAATAGTCTATTTTGAAGTCATTTCGACGGGCGGCGAAACCATTTCGCCAAGCGGCGAAACCAATTCGCCAAGCGGCGGAATCAATTCGCCAAGGGGCGAAATCAATTCGCCAAGCGGCGAAACCAATTCGCCAAGCGGCGAAATCAATTCGCCAAGCGGCGAAATCAATTCACTAGGCGGCGAAATCAATTCGCCAAGCGGCGAAATCAATTCGCCAGGCGGCGAAATCATCCTCAAAGACGCCAAAACACCTGCATGACGCAGTCAGGCATGTAAAATTCACATCTTAAATTAATCGTTTTTCTTAGTGTTCCTCAGTGCTCTCCGTGCCTCCGTGGTTTTCCCCTTGGTATTTGGAGCTTGATATTTGGAGCTTGAATCTTAAGCCCGCCCCCCTACTATTCCTTCTTCTTCGGTCTGCTATGTCGCAACACCTTAGCTTCGATAAAGAAAATAATCTCTTCGGCTATGTTGAGGGTTTGGTCGCCCACGCGTTCTAGTTTGCGGATGATGGTGAGCAGGTTTAAGCTTTGTTCCACATTATCGGGATTATGGCGAATCATTTCAGCAATTTGCTTATTGGCTTTCAGATTGATTTGATCTAGTTTCTTATCTTTATAAAAAAGATTTGCCACTAGATGTTTGTCTTCTTTTTCAAAAGAATCATAAGCTTCAGTAAGCATTTCGATGCTCGTTTCAAACATTTCGAGGATACGAGTTTCTTTCAACAACTCTTCATCAAAAGGTTTGTCGGCATCAAGTATGATATGCGAGATGCCGTTGGCATAATCGCCTATGCGTTCCAAGTTGTAATTGATTTTTAGGGCAGCCAACACAAAGCGCAGGTCAATGGCTACGGGATTGAAGAGTGCGAGGATTTTTTCGCAATCCATATTCAGTTTCAGCTCGAAGGCATCCACGCGTTTTTCGTTCACATGAATTTCGTTCGCTTTTTCTTTATCAAAATTGATGATGGCGTCTTTGGATTTCTTGATTTGGTTAATCACCAAACTCCACATCTCCATCACATCGGATTTCAAATCTTGTATTTCTGTATCTAAATGAGTCATTTTTATAGGATTTTAATAGTATTAATAATCGGGAGTTCTATAAATTGCTTTTTCATCGTTGGACTTCTATTTTTAAAATGCTCATTTACTTTAGTAAACTCCGCTTTTAAAAATCTTGTCCGCCTCGAAAAATCTAATTTATAGAACCCCTCTAAGGATAAATAAGTATCAACCGAAACGTCCGGTGATGTAGTTTTGGGTTTTGATGTTCTGCGGATTGATGAACATGGTCTTGGTTTTATCATATTCGATGAGTTCGCCAAGATAGAAAAAAGCGGTGTAATCGCTCACACGACCTGCTTGTTGCATATTGTGTGTAACGATAACAATGGTATATTTATTCTTCAATTCATAAATCAATTCTTCTATTTTTGAAGTTGAAAGAGGGTCTAAAGCCGATGCAGGTTCGTCCATCAAAATCAGCGAAGGCTCGATAGCCAAGGCGCGGGCGATGCACAATCGCTGCTGTTGTCCGCCCGAGAGTTCATAAGCCGATTTCTTCAACTTATCCTTCACTTCTTCCCATAGGGCGGCTTGTTTTAAGGAACGCTCCACCACTTCATCCATGCTGTCCTTATGATCATAGCCATTCACACGCAAACCATAAGCCACATTTTCGTAGATAGATTTCGGAAAAGGATTGGGTTTTTGAAACACCATGCCGACCGACTTGCGAAGTTCGTCCACCACGATGCCTTTGCGATAAACATTTTGCTCTTCTAGCAGTACTTCCCCTGTTATTTTCACACCGTCAATCAAATCATTCATGCGATTAAACAAACGTAAAAATGTGGATTTGCCGCAGCCTGAAGGACCGATGAGGGCAGTAACCTGATTGGTTTTTATTGGCATACTGATATCTTTCAATGCATGAAAATCTTTATAAAAGAGATTCACACTTTTGGCTTCTGCCTTAAATGTTTCTACTTTATGCATGTGAGATGTATGGGGAGTGTTTTTTGTTTCTGTTGTTGTCATTATTAATTCATTTTATTTCTTTTGCCAAAATATCTTCTAAAGGCATTTGCCAAGAGATTGGCAATAAGTACGATCATTATCAATACGAAAGCGGTTCCATACGCCATGGGGCGACTCGCTTCCATATTGGTACCGCTTGTGGTCAACACATACAAATGGTAGGGCAGCGCCATTGCTTGGTCGAACATGGAATGGGGAAGTTTGGGCAGGAAGTAGGCTGCCACGGTGAAAAGTATGGGAGCCGTTTCGCCCGACACCCGACTGATGGAAAGTATCAAACCCGTGATGATGTTGGGAGCTGAAATAGGCAATACCACGCGTCGTATGGTTTGCAGTTTAGTTGCTCCCAATGCATAGCTGCCGATGCGCAGATGATCGGGCACCGATTTGAGAGCTTCTTCGGTGGTACGGATGATGACGGGCAAGGCTAAGAGTCCGAGGGTGAGCGAACCTGCCAATATGGAATCGCCGAACTTGAGTTTGTTTACAAACAAAGCCATGCCGAAGAGTCCGAAAACGATGGAAGGGATGCCTGCCAGATTGTTGGTCATGGAACGCATGAATTTCTTTAGCCAGTTTTCTTTCAGATATTCGTTGAGATAGATGGCAGACAAAACGCCGATGGGGAAGGCAAATATCATACTGCCTCCAATGAGACAAAGTGTGCCGACGATGGCGGGAAAGATACCGCCTTTGGTCATGCCTTCTTCGGGCATTTGGGTTAAAAAACCCCAATTGATTACCGAAATGCCTCTAAAGATAATGAAGCCAAGAATGACAAACAAAATGCCAACGACTATCATACTTATCAATCCGAAGATTGAAAAGGCGATTTTTTGTTTTATACGTTTATGGATAAATGACATCATGAGCGCTTGCGGGATTTAATCAGTTCTACGGATGTGTTGATGATAAGTGTGATGAGGAAAAGTAATATGCCCAAGGCAAACAATGCTTTGAAATGCAAACCGCCATAAGATGATTCACCTAATTCGGCAGCGATGGTTGCGGGGATGGTACGAACGGGTTGCAGAAAAGTATGAGGAATCACGCCTGCATTACCGGTGACCATCAACACAGCCATCGTTTCTCCAACGGCTCTGCCGATTCCTAAAATGGAAGCTGCTGTGATACCCGAACGAGCATACGGAACGGTTACGCGTGTGATGGTTTGCCAACGGGTGGCTCCCAATGCCAAGCTTGCTTCTTTGAGCGAGGTGGGCGTAGTGCGCAGCGCATCTTCCGAAACGGTGATGATGGTGGGCAGAGCCATGATGCCTAAAATGATGCTTCCTGCCAAAGCAGTTTCGCCTACAGGCAAATTAAAGAGTTGTTGAATTAAAGGAACTAAAACTACCAAGCCGAAAAAGCCATACACTACGGATGGAATCCCTGCCAACAGTTCGATGACGGGTTTCAAAATATTGCGCAAGCGTTGACTTGCGACTTCTGCCATGAAGATGGCTGTTGCCAATCCTAAAGGCAGGGCGATGAGAATAGCACCAAAACTTACCCAAAGTGTGCCTAAGATTAAAGGTAACACACCGAATTGCGGAGCAGGCTCAGATGTGGGATACCACTCGGTGCCTGTTACGAAATCTTTTATAGAGATTTTGGTAAGCGGAATCACATGCCCTTCCAAATGTTGAGGGACATATTTATCAGAAAGATAGGCAAGGATACCCGGGTTTTTCTTGATGAGTTCATTGATTTTGGAAGGGAGGTACTCGAAGTTGGCGCCCAATTCATCATCGGTGAAATAGGTCGAGAGGTCGTTGATGGTGAAAAGCAGGATACTGTCGTTGTTGCCTCCCAGTTGTTTCCAATTGGTGATGTCGTAATTAAAAATATCTTTGAGTTGTTTGCTGCTAAGTTCCTTCACCGTATTGTTGTTGCTCACGATGAATTGGTATTTCTTTTCAACAGGCGTACTATTAAACAAACCGATGCCTTCGTTGAATAGGAATACAATGATAAAAAGTACCGTCAAACTAGTGACGGTACTACTCGAAAACAAAACTACACCAAAAACTTTCTCAAATATTTTTAATCTCTTGCGATTCATTGTAATGATATTATGGGCATTATTTTATGGGAACATATCCTTCAGCCAAAACAATTGCTTGTCCTTCTGCGGATAAAATGTAAGTCATGAAAGGTAGAATTGCCTTTTCGGTTTTGGTTAAGTAATAATAATACAAAGGGCGAGTGATAGGATAAGCCTTTGTTTTGGCATTGGCAACGGTAGGTGCAACATAAGTTTTACCTTTGTCATAAGATACCTTCAAGGCTTTTACGTTTTTCTCAACGTATGCCAAACCAACATATCCAATGGCTCCTTTTGTTTGACTTACCGATTGCACGATTGCTCCGGTGGCAGGCATCAAAAGTATGCCGGCTCCAAAATTCTTTTTGTTCAACACATGTTCTTTCACAAACTCGTAAGTTCCCGAACTAGTTTCTCTCGAATAAGCTACGATAGCTAAATCTGCGCCACCCACTTCTTTCCAGTTTTTTATTTTTCCGGTGAAGATGCCTTCTAATTGTTCGCGGGTCAATTGGCTAACTCCGTTTGCAGGATTCACGATGAATGATAAAGCATCATAAGCGATGATGGTTTCTTTATATGCTTTGCCTGCTTCTTGCAGTTTTAGTTTCTCATCCATTTTCAATGGACGTGATGATTGGCAGATGTCGGTAGTTCCCGTTAATAAAGCTGATATACCAACTCCCGAACCACCACCGGTTACGGTTAAGGAAGAGCCTGCATATTTCTTCATAAACTTTTCGGAGAGCTTTTGTGATAAAGGCAAACAAGTGTCGCTGCCTTTAATTTTACAGATAACTTTCTGTGCATTGATTACCGAAGCACAAAGAATAATTGCGGTTACGGTCAAAATGATTTTTTTCATAGTTTTTTTGTTTTTGATTTGTATTGTAATTGTTGTTTGTATTAAAATTTGTATTGAATGCGTAGGGTGTAAACATTGTCTTTAACGTCTCCGCCATAGTTCGTAACTCCTGTATTTTCGTTCACCACCCATGCACCATATACTGTCCATTTGATGTTTTCAGTCATTTTGTAATTCACACCTATACCTAAGGTTTGATATTTAATATCGGCTGATGATAATTTAGTGCTTCCTGTTTTAGTAGTAACTCCGCCATCAGTAGAATAAGTATAAGTAGATTTCACATCTTGTCCTTTTACTTTTACGTTGGGGTCATACCAATCATATTTCACAACAAGAGCAAAAGGTGATTTCATGATGTTTTGACATAAGTAAAAGTAAGCAGCATTAAACTTGCGAATGTAGGTATCCGTTGCAGGAAGTGTGCTTGTGAAAACGCTATTTGGACTCGATGAGCTTGAAGCTCCTGCCGGTTGTGTTCCCATTACATACTCTCCTCGTAATTGTGTGATACCGAAAGGAAAATCAAAAGTCAATTGCGCATCAGCACCAAAATATTGTCTTGTTGAATATTTACCTTTATTCTCTGCCACGGAATCAACTCCAAAACCCTGAGTCAAACCATCTGCTAAAGTTTGCATGGTGTAGATCTTTTTTGTACCATTATATATATAACCGTTGTACATGGAAACTCCAACACCAACTTTAAAAAATTCGTTTTTTGTAGTACCTGTATAGGCTAAGCGACCAATAAAATCTTTCTTTTCTTTAAAATCAGCATTTATTGCATCTCCTGCATATAAACCTACTTGTAAATTAAATCCACTCCAAAATTTTACTGTTTTGGGAGCATTTACCACAAGCATAGCACCTAAATCTCTTTCGCTAGGAAACAAAGTTTGAGATGCGCGTGAACGTTCAGGCGATTCGCGTAAACTTGATGAATAATGGATTTCAAATCCAAACGGACGATCATAAACCCCTGCTTGGATGCCAAATGTTTTTAACCAAGGTTCGGTGAAGCTAATGTAAGCATCTTTCAAACCAACACCTTTCTCGGTAGCATCAATTTGCAACACTACTTGAGTTAAATCGGTTACATAAGCAACTTTCAGACGACCTCTACGAACCATAAAACGTTTGTCGGTGGCTGTTGAAAAATCTCCGCCTTCAAACGACTTTATGCCTTTATGGTCGGCAAGTTGAAATTGGGCTTGTACGTAACCGGAAATTTTAATTCGTTTCAGAAGGCCTAAATCAGTTTTGATTTGGTCAACATCTTTTTTTACTTCCTCTATCTTGGGACTTATGGTGTCGCCTACAGTTAAAGGGTTTTCTTGAGCATACATCTTATTAACACCGAAGCTTAATAAGAATAAAATCATCATGGGAATAATTTTCTTTTTCATTTTTTTTAGTTTTTATTGTTCAACATTATTTGTTTAAATTTCACGGTGCAAAATAACAGCTATCATGTTACCTGAACATTAAGTTGACATTAAGTTTGTATTAAGTTTGCTTGGAAGAAAATCTTGTCTTTTATGACTCGCTATTCTAGGAGAATATACCGATAAGCGCCTATTTTCTTGATTTCAGATATAGCAAAAAAAAAGAACCACGTCTGTGATTCTTTTTTTCAATATATAAATAAGGATAAATCCTCGGATTTGTGACTATCGTATCAATGTCACCGTGCCGCTTAGTTCTTTTTCTTTCACCTGATTCTTCACACGCAATACCCAGAAATAAGTACCCTCGGGAGAAAGTTTGCCTGCCACTGTTCCATCCCACAATTCGGTAGGGGATGTGGAAGTGAAAATCGTTTTTCCCCAACGATTAAAGACCAAGAGGGTATAATCAGGAAAACCGAGAGAGATAATATTAAAATTATCGTTATGCCCATCGCCGTTTGGTGTAAACACATTGGGCACTATTACATCATCCTTAATCGTCAGGGTTAAAGATGCAGTGTCAATACAATTATTAGGTGTGGTGACAGTCAAAATCACCAAGAACGTACCGGCTTGCTCATAAGCATAAATCGGGTTTTGAACGTTCGAACCCGGACCTTCTCCGAAATTCCAACTCCAAGCTAAATCTGTTCCGATGCTTTGGTCGGTAAAGGTAATGTCGGTTCCTGCAACAACATTATTCTTATCAGCAGTGAACCCTGCGATAGGTGTTGGATACACTTGGAATGTTTGTGTATAAGAATAGGTACAACCACTAGCAAAGGTAACAGTCAACACTACTATTCTTGGTCCTGGTGTCAAATATGTATGTGGAGGCGGATTTCTAACAGTGCCATGTGCACCACCATCGCCAAAATCCCAATCCCAAGTGATAACACTATCGGCTAAATTAACAACATGAAAGACTACATCCATCGAACAAGGATTCAATATTTCAATTTGTACTACAGGAGGTACTGTAACCAAATTAGTATGGGTATAAGAATAAGTGCAAGGACCTATTGTTATGGTCAATGTAACATCATACGAGCCGTCAGTGCTATAGAAATGCGATGGGTTTTGGAGGTTAGATGTTGGCGTTCCATCTCCAAAATTCCATAGCCACGAAGTTATCGGACCCGTTGCGACAGATATATCTGTGAAATGAACAGTGGTGGTATCCTTACATGTTCCGCCAAAACCTGTGAAGGTGAAATCAGGATATCCGATAATCACATGAACAGAATCGAGGGCAGGAACAGTGAGCGAACAATCGTGGGCGGTATCAGTCAGAATCACTTCAGGCAAAAAGACGCCTCCTGTGTTATAGATATATGATGGGTTTTGTGTGGTAGCCGTTCCAGCATCGCCAAACAACCATAAATAGGTGTCGGTGCTTTGTGTGGTGGCAGTAAAATTCACATGAAGCGGTGCACAACCACTCAAAGGCGTAAAAACAAAAGTCCCTGTTGGTCCATAAATATGAATAAATCCGGGTTTGGTGATGGAATCTGTACAGCCATCCGTATTAACTACAGTCAACTGCACATTGTATAAACCCGAAGCATTATAAATATGCTGCGGATCTTGCATGCCTGAATGATTACTACTATTTGAACCCGCCTCGCCAAAGGACCAATACCACGAAACAACATCAGCAGAAGACGTACTCGTAAAGTTCACAACCGAAGGCGGACAGTTCGCCGTAATAATATTCGAAGTAAAATTGGGTACAGGACGCGAAATCCGTATCGGTTTGCTTAAGGTGTCGGAGCACCCATTGGAATCTGTCACCGTAAGGGTAACATATTTCACTATTGTTGAAGGCACATTATAAGTATGTGTAGGATTCGGCAGTGAAGATGTTGGACTTCCATCCCCAAAATTCCAATGATAGGTGATGTTGCCACCCGTTGATAGATTCGAAAAACTGACAGCATCTCCATTGCAGACTATAGAATCACAACTGAAATTAGCAACGGGTTTGGTAACGGTAATATAAAAATATCGTGTCTTGGTGCTGTCGCAACCTCTAGAATCAGTCACTGTGAGCGAAACAGTGTACACTCCCGGCAACATGTAGGTGTGAGGAGGGGGATTTGCTAAAGTGGATGTTCCATCACCAAAATTCCATGCATATCCCGTGAGTGTGGCAGGAGCAATGGCAAAGGATGTATTGGTGAAATTAACCGTCAGCGGGGCGCACCCTTGCGTGATGTTTGCCGTAAATCTCGGGGAAGGAACGGGATAAACCGTTATGAGACTTGGTTTGGTGATGCTATCGTGGCACCCCAACCCATCTACTACAGCAAGCTTGATAGAAAAAGTTCCTACGCTGTCAAACACATGATTAATCCCAAAACCTGTTCCTGTTGTCCCATCACCAAAATTCCAACTCCAAGAAGCAAGAGAGGTATTAGCGGTGGAAGTACTCATGAAAGCAATAGTTCCATGTTGGCATATCGTATTGTTACCTTGAATAAAATCAGGCACAATATGCGAAATTTTGATATAATCAAACTTGGTCAGCGTATCTCGACACCCATTGGGGTTGGTGACAATGAGCGTGACCGTGTCGAACGCCTCATTATTATAGATGTGTGTTGGGTTTTGCACAGTTGAAGAATCGCCATCACCAAAATACCATTTCCATGATGTGGCTAAAATAGATTCATCGGTGAAATGAACGGATAAAGGCACCGTACAATTTTGAAGAGGCGTGGCAGAAAACAAAGGTTTTGGAGGTTTCACATAAATATAGTTTTCTTTTTTTAAGGTATCGGCGCACCCATTATGTGAAACAATGAGCTGCACATCAAAATAGCCGGTGTCGGTAAAAATATGCTGCGGGTCTTGTAAATCAGAATTGCCATTTCCTCCAAAATCCCAACTCCATTCATTCGCATAACTGCTAGACAAATCCGTGAAATTAACTAAGAACTTATGGCAGCCAATAGTGTCATCGGCAATAAAATTTGCTACCGGTTTCCTCCCAACTCTTACAGTATCGTGATGTATAGTGAAACATCCTGAAGCATCCAAGGCATTGAGCGAAACAACGAAAACCCCTGTATCTGCATAAATATGTGTCGGATTTGTGAGATTACTAGTTGGAGTGCCATCACCAAAATTCCATATTCGGTTAATAATGGAGCTTATGGTGGTGGTTAAATCTGTAAAGTTAACCGTAAGAGGGGCACACCCATTGTTTGGTGACATAGAGAACTCTGTATTAGGCGGACTAATAGTGATGTAATTACTTTGTACCAAGGTGCCAACGCAACCATGATTATCGGTCACAGAAAGCGTTACGGAAAAGATGCCGGTGGTGGTGTAGGTGTGAACCGGATTTTGTACTGTGGTGTCGTTTCCATCGCCAAAGCTCCAATTCCACGCCGTGGCGCCCGGCACATTGCACGAGAAAGGCACACTGACCGGAGGGATGCAGGCAAGAAAAGGTGTGGGTGTGGAGGTAAAAGTTACATTAGGCAAAGAAAACGCTGTGATGTAATTGGTTCGAATTATGGTGTCGCTACATCCACTAGGATTTGTAGCTATGAGCGTTACGGTGTAAACTCCGGGGGTAGTATATGGATGAGATGGGTTTTGCGTTGTATTCAAGGGAGACCCGTCACCAAAATTCCATGACCAACTTGTTGCATTGGGACCCGATGTATTGGTAAAATTTGCCGTGAACGGTACACAACCCGATGTGGTGGGTGCACTAAAGTTTGCTGTGAACACATTGGACGTGATATTAACAACGTGAGTTTGCGTATCAGCACAGCCTGCAGGATTCACAATTAAGGTTACCGTAAAATTCCCTGAAGCATTATAGCCGTGCGTTGGGGTAGCATTAGTAGTAGTTAATAGAGGAGCAGTTGCATCACCCCAATACCAAGAGTAGGTGTTACCCGGAGGCGAACTCGTGTTGGTGAAGGCTACATTAATAGGCAAATTGCAGGGAGTAGGACTTACAAAGGTGAAGTTAGCGTTTGGCTTGGCTGATACATTGATAAAGTTGTTCTGGGTAAGAGTTTTTGTACAGGTATTTCCATCTGTTACGGTGAGGGTAACGGGCCATAATCCCGACAAAGCATAGATATGACAAGGGTTTTGCGCTGTGCTTTGCCCGCCATCTCCAAAGTTCCATGCATAGGTGGTGATGGGTGCGCTTCCGGGGGTGGAGGTGTTGGTGAAGCATACATTTACAGGTGCACATCCTGCTGTTGGAGTTGCTGTGAAAGCAACGCTTGGCACCTGAAACACCGTGATGAATGCCGGTTTGGCTAAAGGCGTTGAATTGCCCGATGCATTGATGGCTACTAGCGTCACCGTATAGGTTCCCGGCATGGTGTAGGGATGGGTAGGATTTTGAACGCTTGAGGATGAACCATCACCAAATGTCCAATACCAACCGGTGGCACCACCCGTGGACAAATCGTGGAACGTTACAAGTAGCGGAGCACAGCCTGTAGTTACATTTGCCGAAAAATTAGCATTCGGTACCTGAGCATAGGTCGTCTTAAAAAGCAATACAAGTATTGCAATAAAATAGATTTTTTTCAAGAGGTATGTTTTTTTATTTTGCACAAAAATATAAATAAATGACGTAATAATCATAAAAAAGGTTGCCTTTAACCAAATATTATTTTTCATGAGTTTAATATTAGTACAAGCAAAGCAGCGATTTTATACTCAAAAAACGTAATTTTCGTTACGTACTTGGGTATTTATATTTAATTTTGCAGCAAAAAAAAATATTGAGCATACTAGAACTTATATTAATCGGCATGGGTTTAGCGATGGATTGCTTTGCCGTGGCGGTGTCATGGAGTGTCATCAAAAAAGAAATACAATTTTTTGAGGCATTAAAAATTGGGATATATTTCGGATTTTTCCAAGCCATTATGCCTGTGGTGGGATGGCTTTTGGGGCTTTCGTTCAAGGATTATATTTTGGCATTCGACCATTGGGTGGCTTTTGGCACGCTGGGCATCATCGGACTGAAGATGGTGATAGAATCGTTCAAAACATCGGATAAAAAAGAAATAAACGTTACAGATTTTTGGCTCATCATCAGCCTATCAATCGCCACCAGCATAGATGCGCTTATCATCGGGGTGAGTTTCGCTTTCCTGAACGTGAACATTTTCGAAATCGTGAGCATCATCGGCATCATCACTATTTTTATGTCGATGGTAGGTTTCCGCATGGGCAAAAGTCTCGGGGCTGTTTTTGGCAGAAGGGCGGAATTGGTTGGCGGATTGGTGCTCATCGGCATCGGAACAAAAATATTAATCGAACATCTAATACAGTAAAATTATGGCAAAAATTCGTTTGACAAAAGAATTCAAATTCGAGATGGCGCACGCCCTGTTGGGCTACGACGGACCCTGCAAAAACATCCACGGACATTCATATTATTTATATGTTACGGTGATAGGCGATACCATCGCGGATCCAAAATCGCCCCAAACGGGCATGGTGATGGATTTCACGGATTTAAAAACCATCATCAATAGCGAAATCACCGACCGCCTCGACCATGCTTTGGCATTGAACGAAAACACAGCACCTGAAATCATCCATTCGTTGACCGCTTTCGACAATTTGGTGCTCCTGCCCTATCAACCTACCTGTGAAAATATGTTGATAGATTTTGCCGAACGGATTCAAGGGAAATTACCCCCCCATATCAAGCTGTTTTGCCTGAAGCTTTGCGAAACGGTGACCTCATCTGCTGAGTGGTTTGCGGAAGATAATACGTAAGAAATTTGAAAGAATTTGTGCTGATTTTTTTATCAAAATAAAAAAAATATAGCAAACCGTTTGTAAATACATTTTTTTGTGTATTTTTGCAGTATCAAATCAAATAAAAACGGTTAATATGATTTTCAATTCTTCATATTATTTAGGTGCCGTATCAATAGCACCTAGTGCTTACATAGGGATTCCGTATCCCCACTATCCATCGCAAAGCCCTGCGCTTACTAGGATTGTTCCTTTCAGGAGTGGAAGGCTTTTTGCCTTTTTGGATGATATCCATATCTCAAAAAAAATTAAAAACACCTCGCGTGAAATGATTTTCGCCTTGCCGAAAACGACTTTCGCCTTACCGAAAATGATTACAGGCTTGCCCGAAACCATTCGCAGCTCAACTGTAACGACTTTCGCCTTGCCGAAAACGATTACAGGCTTGCCCGAAACCATTCGAAGCTCAAGGGAAATGACTTTCGGCTTGCCGGAAATGATTTTCGGCGAGCCCAAAACGATTTCACTTGAGCCGAACCCGACACAGGGAGAGGCGAAATTGATAAAAAATCACAGTCAAACATCCTATTCGTACTTCAAAATTCATATAAATTAAAAATTAAAACTATGTTAGAAAAAAAATTAATTGTTACTGCCCTGTTGGAAGACAAGGCAGAAGCCGACCTAAGAGCAAGATTCAAAGAAATTATTGCGGGACAAACAGCACACGCATTGTATGTTCCGGGTTTAAATCCAACGGCTGCCGCTGTTCATACAAAAGACCAGGCACTCGATGTTTTATACGCAAACCGCGACTCATTAACAGCCCAGCAAAAAGCCAATACTGAAAAAATTATTGCCAAGATTGCCGAAATAAAGAATGATATCGTTTCCAATTGGTGTCCACAAACTCAAGCTGCTCCAGATATTTCTATTGACAGGGTAAAAGAATTAGCTCTGGGCATAAAAGGCGAAGATAATATGCAATCAGAATCAGAAGTATCGGTAACAAATAGCAAACCTATATTTTCGGATATTGATATGAATCGTCATTTAGAACATACCTTGACGGTTAAAAATTCAACCACCGGCAAAATCGGAATTCCTGATGATGCCAAACGGGTGGATATTTATATGTTCATAGGCGTTACGGCTCCGGTTGATATCAGCAACATGAAATATATTGGTTCGTCGGCAAGAGGCAAATACACCAATCATTTCAGTGGTAGCGATCTTGGTTTGGTGGTTTTGTATATTGCCGTTTATGTGCCAAAAAAGAAAGGCGCTTCGGTTGAGATTTCTGCTCCGCAAAAGGGTACGGTGGTGTAAAAAACACTTAAGCTCTGCAAATAAAAATGTTGGTAGGGGCGGAAAATTTTCTGCCCCTATTTTTTTTTGATAAAGAAACAAAGTAATAAGAATTACTTATTTTTTTCTATCAAATAAAAATTGCTTACACTATAAGTTACTAGGATTTTATTTGACTATAAATCAATGCATAAAACCATACTTTTTAGGCTTATTAAAACATTAACACCGTGGTTTTAAAAAATAGTTTTACCAAAAGCAATTAGTTAGGATAATTCTTCGTAATTTTGCAAAATAAAAAAACACAAACCAAACAAATCTATGAAAAAATTAGTTTTCTTCCTTTCGGCTATGTTGTCCATTTATGGACTTTCAGCCCAAAATCAACAAGATGACGGCAAAGTGACGATGATTAAATGTGAATTCACCGGTGTCTCCAAACCTTTGCGCGACTTGTTTATTGAAAATGAACAACCAAGTGCCAATTTCATTCTTCATGAAAGCGGCATGAAAGAATCCAAAGACCGCGAAAGACGCATGCCACAAACTTTTGTTCCAACCAACGAAGTGGATCCTGTAGTTCAAACCGAACAAGGAACCTATCAAGCAAAAGCTTTAGTGAATTGGGCAGGTCAAAGCGATGGTAGCTGTCCTCCGGATCCATCAGGAGCTTGTGGAACTAACTACTATGTACAAATGGTGAATGCTACCCCAATCAAAGTGTTCAACAAAACTACAGGTGCTCAAGTAGGCACCGTGCGTCAACTTGGAAGCTTATGGGGATCAAACACCAACGATGGTGACCCCATTGTTTTGTATGATAAATTTGCCGACAGATGGTTTCTGAGCCAATTTATGTCCACAGGCAATAAAACCAACATCGCCATTTCGACCACCAACGACCCCACAGGAACGTATTACACCTATGCATTCACCAATGCCTCATTCCCCGATTATCAAAAATTTTCTATTTGGCAAGATGGTTATTATATGACATCCAACCAAAGCAATCAAAATGTTTATGTTTTTCAACGTTCCGTGATGTTGACCGGTGGCACACCCAAAGCATTTTACAAAACTTTTACTCCAATAGTTGGCACCGGATTCTTTTGCCCCTTGCCTGCTGATGCTGATGGACAATTGCCTCCAACCGGAACTCCTTGCCCAATTTTTTGTTATGAAGACAGCGGATGGGGAACAGGTCATTATGACAGAATAAATGTTTATAGCTTTACAGTAGATTGGACTCCAACAACACCTACAGCAACCGTTGCTACACAAAATGTGGCGAGTGCAGCTTTCGATGCATCTTATAATGCAAGTTGGAACGATATTTCACAATATGGTAGCACACAAATGTTAGATGGTATTGGTGGCGTTTTAACATTTAGAGCCCAACATAGAGTTTGGACAGGATACAATTCTGTAGTAATTTGTATGGGTGTGAAGACAGGCGTTGGCACGCAAAGAAGTATCCGTTGGTATGAAATGCGCAACACAGGAGGCACATGGAGTATATATCAACAAGGAACGTATGCTCCTACCGATGGTTTAAATCGTTGGGTAGGTAGTATTGCTATGGATGATAATGGTTCTATTGGAATGGCTTATGCTTGTGCCGGAACCGGTACCGGTGGAAATATTTATCCAAGTCTTCGCTACACCGGTCGTAGAGCTGTTGACCCATTAGGAACTATGTCTTTTGCAGAAACCATTGCCCAAGCAGGCACAGGAGCCATCACAGGTTGCTCAAACCGTTTCGGCGATTATTCTCACACAGCCCTTGACCCATCGGATGGTATCACATTTTGGCATACCGGCGAATATGGTTTAAGTGGCGGTTCGGGTGGATATGGCACCAGAATCTTCTCATTCCAAATCCCTTTGTATGTAGGTATAGATGAAAACTCACCACAAAACACACCCGGCGTTGTTGTTTACAAATCAGGATTCGATTTGAATGTAAAAGCTAATTATTTACCTTCAAACAACAAAATGTCGGTTGATTTATTCGACATCAATGGTCAGTTGATTAAAAACAAAACTATCGTTCCAACGGCTAATGCTTTCGAAACATCTTTCAATGTTATGGGATTAGCAGCAGGCACCTATTTAGTTAGAGTGGGCGAACCCAACACCGCATTCCAAAAAGTTACCAAAGTAGTAATAGAATAAAGTCTTCCTTTTTTCACCTAAAAACACTCAAACAAAAAATACTATGTTTGAGTGTTTTTTTTTAAATCTATAAATATGAAATATTCCATAATTGTTTTGTCTGCCGGATTGCTGATGTTTGCAACTTCGTGCAAATGCAAAGAAAAAACACCACCCGTCCAACAGACACAACAAACAGAACAAACGCAAACAACCAAAGAAGCGAAAATGATGGCGCCAGTCAGTAACAAAACTCACGGTACGGTTTCCTATCAATTTAAAGCAACAGGCTGCACTGCCGTGATAATTGTTCAAACAGAAATTGCCACACAGCCGTTGATATTAATTCCAAAAGATGCATTACCGGCAGAATTTGATAAAGATGGTCTCGAAATTTATTTTGATTACCGACCGTTGAAAATGCCAAACCCTAAAGGATGCGCTACGGGTATCCCTGCCGAGTTGACCAATATCTCGAAGAAATAATAATAAACACAAAAGTGATGCATAAAAATAATTGCTTTCGATTTACGACTGTATTCGTTTTTTTGCTGATATTATTTCTCATCACCACTTCCTGTGGAAAAGAAATTCGTGATTTCTTCAAAGCCATCGAGAAGTATGGCTATCAAACCAAAGAACCTTTGGGCAAAAAGACCATTTTGGTGGACAAACAATTGTTGGGGGGTTATGTCTATAACTCCCTGCCCGTTGTCATCTCCGAAAAAGATAAGTTCACCTACAAGTTGACCTTCCTTGCCGTGGAGCTCGACCACGAAAACGCCGAAGTGGAAGCCCACATCAGCGAGATAAACAATTCCCGTTACCTCAACCTGAATATGGGCGATTCCTATGCTTTCTTGAAAATAAGTTCCATCGTCAACAACGAATTAGGCATCAAACTCCTCCGAAATTCTATTGAACCCTACGTGAAAGACGGTCTAATCGCGTGGTTGCAGAAACACGGTAACGAAGAAGAGTTCACCCCCGAAAACCAATCGCCAATAGACATCTATTATAGTTTCTCCTTCAGCAAAATCACCGTTGACAAAGCCTATCAAATACAAAACGAACAATTGCACGAGAAAATGGTTGACCTATTCAAATCCTGCAAAGACTTCTACACCTATGATGCTTTAGAGAAAAGATACCCCAACGAACCCCTGTTGAGCAGTGCCCGCGAAAGCATCTTCAACCATTGCTCCACCATAGCATCCTACCAAGCTTTCGCTGATAAATTCCCCAACGATTATCTCGCCGAGAAAGCCAAAGCCCAAATTCAACAACTTAAAATGTTCAAAGCCGACAGCCTAAACTTTTCTGATGTTGCCAAACAGAACACCATCGAAGCCTACGAAGGTTTCATCAGCAATAGTTCTACCGCCTTCTTCAAAGATTCCGCTAACCGCCATATCACTACTTTGGCAAATGCCATCACAGAAAATGACATCGAATGGCGATGGACAGGCAGCAGCCGGACCGATGCCATCAAACTCATCTTTCAAAAAATTGATTACGCTGACTTACCCCAAAACTCCGAATGGTATCAGCAACATCTCACCTTCTACTGCCTCAAACTCCAACAAACCAACCTCACCGAAAAAGGATTATCCCAACTCGACAAACTCGCCCACCGCAATCCGCCCCAAAACGAACTCCTGAACCTCTACCTCAGCAAAGGCTTCCTGCTGTGGTCGCTCGACAACATAGATTTATCCATCGAAGTCTTCAAATCAAAAATTGACGCCACCTTCATCGGCGAAAAAGCCCCTACATTCCGAAACAAAATCAAATCATGGTACAAAAGTTTCAAAGAAAGCGACATCATCTTCCCAAGGGAAAAAGTTACTTGGAAGAAAATAAAAAAACTTTGACCTTGTTTGTGTAGAGAATTTTAAAACTCACCTTTTATATATATGCAGAAAAAGAAAAACCTCATCGGAACCGTGTATTCCACCAATCCCGATTTTGGCTACACCTACGACAACCCATCCGAACCCACTACCCTACCGCCCCAACAACAAGACCTCAGAATCTTTATCGAAAAGAAACACCGTGGCGGCAAAACAGCTTCCATCATCAAAGGATTTATCGGAACCCACGATGACCTCGAAGCCCTCTCCAAACTCCTGAAAACAAAATGCGGCACAGGCGGCTCAGCAAAAGATAACGAAATCATCATTCAAGGCGACATGCGCGACAAAATCCTCGAAATACTACTCGCCAAAGGCTACAAAGCCAAAAAAGCAGGTGGATAAAAAAAAGGGAAGTTGTCAAATCAACTTCCCTTTTTTTTATTTTAAATCAACAACTGATGTCAAAAAATGACCTAATGACAACAAATAATACGAAGCAAATGACCAATGACAACAAATGACGCGAAGCAAATGACCATTAATGACGCGAAGCAAATGCCTATTTAGGCAAACCCAACTCTATCAACTTACTAAAACTCTCCTTCTCCGCATTAATTTTATCCTTATTGCCATACACACATATCGCCTTTTGCTCCAACACATCTCTCACCATCTTCGCAAAACCATTGATATCTGCCACCTTAGTAGCTAAAATATCATCACGGTCTTTCTGCACATCAGCAAACGTACGCTTCGCAAAATAATACGAAACAGCATTATCCCCTTTTTGTTGCGGCGTGGTAGGCATATCTATCCCCGAAATCGTGCCCAATATAAAACGTGTCATCGCATTATCGTCCGCTTTAAACTTCGTTAGATAATCAGGTGTAGCATTATAATTGTCTATCGTCGCTTTCAAATTCGGATCCCTATACGAACCAAACGTAAGTATCCCGCTTGGCGAAATAGAAGAATATCCGCCATACGCTCCACCTATCACCCGTATCTGATTCGTCAACCATTCCCGCGACATAATTTGATTCAACACCCGCATCTTTCCATTCCATGCATAACCCAACTTCTTGAAATCATAACCATCTATCACATATTGCACCTTCGAGGTCGTCAGTATCCCTTCATTCTTTTTCTCCAACGCAAACTTCCATGTATTCAACACAGGTTTGGTCGAAGCCAACTTCTTGCCGAAACCCGTGCTCGAAGTAATAAATTTATCCACATCCGCCTTGCTGCAGGTCGTTGCCAACATCATATTATCCTTCGTAAACAACAAAGCCGCAGTCTTCTTCAAATTATTCACCACTTCCTGCGAATTCTTATCAAAATCCTTCACCAATTTGCTCACAAACCAAAAATACTCCAACCCGCTTGTCAATTCAGTAAACATACCTTTATTCGTAAAATACGAAGTCAACCGATTCGTCGCAACCCCTCTTCCATCACGTTTCACCGACGCATCCAACTGCGACTGATGACGCACCAAAATAGACTTCAATCGCGCCGTATCCATATAATTCGTAGTATTCAAAATCTCTGCCGCCAACTCATACATCTTATCCAACGAACTGTTCATCACCTTCGATGTAACCGTAAACTTCGCAATCATCTTACTGTCATCCTGATTTTCCAAATAACTATCCAAATTCGTGTAGAAGCCTCCCGTATTCGTGTTCAACTCCCGATTCAATTCCCCGTAAGAATAATTCTTTGTATCTAAAGACGTCAACACATTCGTCAGCAACGACGCGTAGGGCAACAACTCCGTCGGCAACACATGCAAATCAAAAAACATATCCGTATAAACAATGTTATTCGTAAACTCATCATGAAACAAAACCTTCGTTCCTCCCGCTTGCTTCTCTTCACAACCAAACCACGCCGCTTTCGGATTCACATCACTCAACTTCAGCAACGGTATCGTCGCCAAAGCCTCAGGCGTATCTTCCCTTTTCTGAAACGCTATCAATTCATTCGTTTCCTTCACCAAATTGTCAACTTCCGTTGGCGATAGTTTCGCTTTATACGCTGCCAACTCCGCCGCTTGCTTCGCATTCTTTTCCTTATCCAAACCCACTTTCGGCTCCATCGAAATCAGCAACGCATGAGGATTCTCTACAAAATATTTCATCACGATTCCCTCCAAATACTTCCCTTTCAACGCCGCTTTAAACTTCGTCAACGTCTTTTCATATTCCAAATTCAAAAACGGATCATCCGCAAAAAACCATCCCGGCTCTATCTGCTGCATATAACTTATCCCTTTCTGCGCATCATTCCCTTCCCTAAGTTGAAACTCTGTCCGATTCAAAATCCCCTGCACCTCTTTCATATCTATCCCCTTCGCGCAAACTTCCTTCAGCGTACTCATCACCACATCATAAAATTTCTGTTTATCCTCAGGATTCGCATTCTGCACATTTATCGTAATCACATTCTGCTTAAAATTCGAAGTCCCCGCATTCACATCCTTCCCCACGCCTGCCTTCTCCAACGCTAACCTAACCGGTGCATTATCTTGATTAAACAACACATCACAAACAATATCCAACGCCATCCCCAACTCCATATCCGTATTATGTCCTGCCACAAAATCCAACGACAAATACGTCTGACCCTTCATATCCGCTCCATCCAAAATCGGATAAAACTCCGTAACATTTTTCATCGCTCCAAACGCCTTCTGATCCTCAATCACCGCTCTGTTCCCTGCCTTTGTATATTGCGACAAATATTCGGTGTCCAAAAACTCCAACTCCTTATCCATATCCGCATTTCCATACAGAAAAATATACGAATTCTCAGGCACATAAAACTTCTGATGAAACTTTATAAACTCATCGTACGTCAACGTCGGTATCGCCGTCGGATACCCTCCCGACTCCCATCCATACATACTCTCAGGAAACAAATTCTTATAAATCTGATACGACAACTCCCGTGTCGGGCTCGAATACGCACCCTTCATTTCATTATACACCACCCCCTTATACGTAATCGCAGCATCCTTATCCATCGCCTCATAATGCCAACCCTCCTGCTTCAAAATCCTTTTATCCGTATAAATCAGCGGATGAAAAACCGCATCCATATACACATGCATCAAATTAAAATAATCCTTATCGTTCATACTCGCGCATGGATACATCGTAAAATCCTTCGACGTAAACGCATTAATAAACGTCTTCAGCGAACCCTTCATCAACACGTCAAACGGGCTTTTCACCGGAAAATTCGTCGAACCGTTCAACACCGAATGCTCCATAATATGCGCCACCCCGTTATCCGAATACGGCACCGTCTTAAACGCAATTCCAAACGTCTTGTTCTCGTCCGCCGACGCAATCTTCAGCAGTCGCGCCCCGCTTTTCACATGTTCATAATAATAACAATCCGCGTTCACCTCCTTTACGAATCGTTTCTCAATCAGTCTAAAACCGTGTGTCGTTCCTTGTCCAAATCCCATAATACTTCTCAAGCATAAAATGCTCAGGCTTAAAATTAATACTCGTTTTCTCATTTCTAATTAGTTTTTTAAATGCAACATTTTTCAAATTCGACAACAATAGTAAACATTTCTCCCGACCCGACAAAATAAAATCTACAATTTCCCACATTTCACCCACCAACACCCCCTTTTCAACTACCACTCAAATCCAAAAAATGAAATCCCAAACCCGAACCTTCCACCTAAAACCCACCCCCATATTCGTAATTCGCCCATTCGTAATTCGTAGTGGCATCCTTGGAATTTGGAGCTTGGAATTTGAATCTTGGATCTTTCTTATGGCGCATCCCCCCGTGAAAAACGGGGGGTCGGGCTTTACGTTCCAAGTCCTCGCGCCTGAAAAACGGCGCTGTGGGCTTTCCTCTCCAATCCCTTGCGCTCCTGCCCCGTGTCCATCCCCCGGACTTTTAATCAACATTCCCTTTCATCCACCCCATATTTTCCATTTCCCGCTGCCTGTACAGACGCAGCGCGCTATGTCTCTACCACATCCGCCACCTGTAGAGACGCAAAATTTTGCGTCTCTACTTCTCCACCGTTCGGCTAAGGCTGTGCCTTAGTCGTTCATATCTTTTTAGGCTATGCCTAAATCTTATATAATCATACTAATCTGCGTCATCTGCGTTCAAATTTGCCTGATAGATTTTCTCCCAAAAAAAGGTTCGCTCTCCCCGTTAATACCTGTGCTGTTATTGCCCCTTTTCAAGGGGTTGGGGTTTCTTTCCGTCCTATTATAGTCCCGACTTCAGTCGGGGTTGGGGTTAAAACCTCAAACAAAAAACCTTCTTCAATTTTTTAACCTTAATACAAACGAAACAACCCACCCCCTCCAACCTTCTAACCTTCTTTTAAACCTTAGTAGAATACCTAAACAACCCCAAAAACCAACCTTATTACCTTATTCTTTAGATAGAACTTAATAAGCTCAGAAGGTCAACAACCATGCCCATCCCTCCATGCTATTAAGGTTAAAAACTGAAGAAGGTTTTTCCACCATTTCTTTCATATTTCAATTTTCCTCTAATCGGGGCGTTTTAATTCTATTTATCGCAGAGTATATTCATATTTAAATCCATAAAAAAACTCACCGCTTTTTTTATAGTAATTCATATACTCCAATAATCCATCATCTCTATAAAAATATTTTTCCATTACTGTAAGAAGCCCTGTATTATCTTTAATACTGACCGTTAACAATTGTCCTTTGGTATTATATGCATAGATTACCATATAATTGTCTTTCGTGTCCTCATCATCTATATTAACTCGGAACTGTAATATGTTGCCATTTTTATCGTATATATAATTTGACTGATGTACGTATCCAAGATATTCAATCATCCGACCCTTCTTATCAAGCTTATAATAATATGATTTATCTATAACTTCACCACGGTCATAAATTAAATCCAAAGCCTTAAAATATTTGTCACTTAATGTGTCCTTATATTCAGGTTTATACGAAACTGTATCACGTGCCAAATAAGTTTTTGAGAATATTAAATTCCCTTTTTTGTCGAGTTTAATTATTTGCCACTCATTAAGCTCATCCTTGTCCGCAAAATGATCTCTAAAGAAAAGGTCTATGCGAACAGTATTATTGACATCATTATAGTTAAGTTTATATGTATCAATCCAAGTACTGTCATCATCAATTTCTATAATTTCTATTTGTCTGAATTTATTATCATATTTGTAATAGTTGCGTACATGCTTTAAATAATCAACATCCATCACATAACCTTCAGAATAAATTGCCATACCATTTGAATCGTAGAAATATTTTTTTTGAAACACAGTATCCATGTTTAAAAAGTTCCACTGAGCAGTATCTAATCTTGTGAATTTAATGTTTTCAATAATAAAAACTGATTGTTCTTTTATTCTCTTGTCAACAGGTTTTTCCGGTTTAACACCATAAATAGGAAGTTGTGCAAATAGCATTGATGGAACAAAAGTCAGTAGTATAAATATTAAAATTGTAATTGTCCTTTTCATATAATGCACGGTAACGGTTTTGCTTTTATTTATTCCATTTTTAAAATTCCACCACAAAGATACATAAACAAATCCAATACCATCAACAATCATCAAAAAACCTTTGCGTTCTTTGCGCCTTTGCGCGATATAATCTAAAACAAAAAAGGCTTGAACTCCCCGTCCAAGCCTTCCCTGTTATTGCCCCTTTTCAACCTGTCCCGCACACAAAGTGTCGGGAGGGGTTGGGTTTTTTTATTCCCTATCCAAGCCCATAGCGTCATTAGTAATTCGCCAATTCGTAATTCGTAGTGGCTCTACTCCACAGGCGGCACATCCGGCGCCCCACCGCCTCCTGTATGCCTAATCCGAGCCATAATCTTTTCCTTCACATAATCATCATACTTCGCCTGACTAACCCCCTTATAAATCCTCTTTCCAACATCCAAAATATCATCATTAATAGCATCCAACTCAGCATAAACCTTATCATTTGCCTCCACCAACAAACCCCTTGCTTCCTTATTAACCTCCTGTTGCGCATTCTGTTCATCTATCGCAGCCTTCAAATCAATCAAAGCCGTAATAGTCGTTTGCTTCAAACCTTCATTCAACAAAACAGTCTTATTGTTTTCAATATTCTCATTCACAACTGCCAAATCTCCACTCAAAGCCTCTAAATCTCCCTGTTTCAAACACTCTCTAACCTCATGTATTCCAAAACTCTTCACCTGAACATCCAACAATTCTCCTGCATGTTTCACATAACCTTCCAAAAACCGCATGGGTTCCCGCAACGAATCCGCTTGCTTATACAAATCCTCCGTAAACTTCTTATTCTGCCCGGTCTTCACCTCCACCTTAGGCAAATCCCTCACCTCCTCTATCTTAGCCTTATGGGCTAAAAAATAATCCTCATCAAAACGATTCGAATAATTACTAAAATCCGATAAATCACGCGTTCCGTTTGCGTTTAAAATATCGCCCACCAAAGGCTTATCTTCTTTTCTTTCTGTCATAACTAATTTTGTTTTTTGATTAATAAATATAAGTAAGCCACAAAATTATTTATTTTTTGCATACCCACCAAAACATTTCTTATAAAAATGC
>CAIOYH010000167.1 GCA_903862465.1 uncultured bacterium
AAGAAAATTAAATTATTTTTCATCGTTTGGTGTAGTTTTCATATTTTTGCATTATTAACGTCATTTGCAGATATTCCATTGTTTGATAAGCAAGAAGCAAAAGGCGGTTCTGATTATGATGAATATAGTACAATTGATAATCGTTATTATAAACCGGAAAGACATTTATGGCCTTTTGTATGGTTTGTTCAATCAGAAGTCGATCGATATAGATTTGGGGATGATTATATGAAGAAAAAATACAGATTTGAGGGTGTTTTTTATAACTATGATTGGACTGAATTTATTTTTTATGTAGGTGGTGCATTTTTAATCTACTTTTTAATCAAAAATTACAAAGAAAAACAATTCATTTATAAGAAATGAGCATATCAGATAAGACAAGAAAAATACTTTGGGCAAGATCTGGAAATAGATGTGCTATTTGTAAACTAAATTTGGTTAATGAAAACAAGACGATTGTTGGAAATGAATGTCATATAATAAGCACCAAGATAAACGGACCAAGAAATAGCATAATTAAAGATTTTGATTATGATTCATTGGATAACTTAATTTTATTATGTTCAAATTGTCATAAAGTAATTGATACAGAAATCGAGTATTATACGGTTGGCATTTTAAAAAAAATCAAAGAGATTAATGAGAATGAAATAAAAACTCTAATAGAAAATCAAAAACCAAATGAACTATTCCCTCAAATTAATGGAATTACATTATTACCGCAAATAAACACTGGAAAAGAATTATTCAATATTTTAGATGGTTCATCTATGTTTAAATACAATTTTGAAGATACTGCCGATAAAAATGAAATTGAATTCATTGCAAGCACAATGCAAGAGCTAGCAGATTATGTGGATTATTTCGGCAACGAATGTTTGCCTCTGCACAAATTAAAATCAATAAGCAACCTTAATGACTTATTAATAGAAATTGTAAGAAATAATTTCATACTATTTGGTGAGAGAACAAATAAAAAATGGGTATTTGGAGATAAAAGTACTACCAATTTAATGACAGCAGTTATACATCTTTTAAGAAAGGATAACAAACAAATAGTTAAACCGAAAAATATTTAAATCCTTTCGTCTAAGGTTTTACGTTGGTTTGGCGTTTTCTAAACTTAAAAGATTGGCATGAAACTTAAATCTTATACGAAATTTACAAATGAAAAATAGAAGGTTAGAGAGGGGGTGGTTGGTTGATGCCTATTCTATTAAGGTTAATGAAGAAAGGGAGAAGGTTTTTTGATTAAATATATTTCGCTGGTAAAGGTTGCAGTTCTAAAAGAAAAAACCTTCTTCAATTTTAAACCTTAATAGAAAAGAAATGACACATACAGTTTTTAACCTTCTGACCTTCTAAACGTAAAAAATTAAACAGTATGAAAATAGAATATAGAAATTTATTTACACATTTTGTGTTTACGGTGTTGCATCGTGAACGACGCATAGGGGAGGAATCGAGGGAACGGGTAGAAAAATATATTACTGGGATTTGTAATAATAATGATTCGTTGATGTATGCCATTTATGCTAATGCTGAGCATGTTCATTTTTTGGTTTCGCGTTCGCCGAAATTGTCGGAAGAGGAATTGGCGAGCATAGTGGCTGAGAGTTCACAGCGATTTATAAATCAACAGGGGCTTTGTGGCAACGCATTCTCATGGCAGGAATCGGCGTCGGCATTTTCGGTTTCAAAAGGAGATGTGGATAAGGTGTGTAAGTATATTTTGAATCAAAAAGAGCATCATAGAAAGAAGACGTATCAGGAGGAGTATGATGAATTTTTGAAGTTTTATCTTAAGAATATTAAGGATTAGGTTTGTATTAAGGTTGAGAAGGGAGAAGGTTAGAAGGTTGGAGGGTGTTGGGAAGAGTGTTTTGTATTAAGGTTAAGGGGAGAAGGTGAGAAGGTTGGGGGGGGGATTATTTTCTTTGTATTAAGGTTAAAAATTGAAGAAGGTTTTTTGATTCAGGTTGAATTTGAGGAGGCATGGATCTAATAAATGATTGTTTAAAATGCCAGAGGATAGCCAGTTGGCACGAGCGCAAGGGATTGTAACGGAAATCCCACAGCGCCGCTTTTCAGGCGCGAGGAATTGGAGAGGAAAGCCCGACCCCCTTTTTTTCAAAGGGGGATGCGCCCAAAAGGAAAGAACCAAGATCCAAATTCCAAGATCCAAATTCCAAGATTATCCCTTCGAATTACGAATGGGAAGTTCTAAGTGTTTCTCTATGTACTCCGTGTCTCCGTGGTAAAAAAATCCAAGCTCCAAGGTCCAAATCTCAAACTTTAAATAAGCTTAAAATATTCTGTCAATATGTTTCATGTAAATATATTTTCCTATATTTGTAGAGTTTTTAAATTAACTAGATTTAGGATGAACAAAAACCTCAAAATAATAGGCAAATCAACGCCCAAACTCGATGGCAAGGAGCGTGTAACGGGTAGCGCGGTGTATGGTCACGATATAGATTTGCCCAATATGCTGCATGGGATGATATTGCGAACAAAATATCCCTGCGCGAACATCATTTCTATTGACACTTCGGCGGCTAAGGCGTTGGAAGGCGTGGCTTGTGTGATTACTGCCGCAGATGTGGATGTGAACATGATAGGCTACAAACGCGACCATCCGATTTTGAAGAGCAATACGGTGAATTGCAATCGCGATGAAATTGCTGCTGTGGCAGCCACCTCAAAAGAGATTGCACGCAAGGCATTATCCTTGATAAAAGTGGAATATGAGGTGAAACAAGGCGTTTACGACCCTTTCGATGCCTTGTTGGAGGCTTCGCCCAAGCTGAATGAACGCGGAAAAGGTCTCGAACAGTTTGGGAATAAGAATATGGCAGAGTCGTTTCACTATGAGCACGGTGATTTGGAGGCGCAGAAGGCTCGCAGCAAGGTAATCGTTACCAAAAGATACGAAACCTCGCGTGTGACACACTGTTGTTTGGGTACGAGTAACATCACCGCAAGTTATTCCAAGTTGGATGGCTCGCTGACGCTTTGGGCTTCCACACAGGTGCCGTTTTTGTATCAGCGCGACATTGCCCATGCGCTGAAGATGGACGCCTCGAAGATACGCGTGTTGCAACCTATCATTGGGGGCGGATTCGGGAGCAAGTTGGATATGCATCCTTTTGAGCCGATATGTGCTTTGCTTTCGATACAAACGGGCAAGCCTGTTCAGATTTTATATGATAGGGAAGAGGAGTTTTTGGCATCGCCCACGCGCCAACCGATGGTGATTGATTTGACCACGGGGGCAGATGCGGAAGGGCGATTTACGTTCAGGGAAGTGAAAATAGTGTTGGACAACGGCGCTTACACCTCGTGGGGCGCCACCACGCCTTTCGTTATGATGCAAACCTATTCATCCTTATATCAAGTGCCTGCCTGTTGGTTTCAGGCGGATGCAGTTTACACCAACAACCCTTTCGCAGGCTCTTTTCGCGGTTACGGCAATCCGCAAGCCACTTTCTCTATCGAAACCAACATTGATTTGATGGCAAAAGAGCTTGGCATCGGCAAAGACGAGATACGCCTCATCAATGCTAACTATAAGGGAGAGATAACCGGGCAAGGGCTCCACTTCAAGACCTGTGGCGCTCAGCCTGCCTTAGAAAAGGTGATAGCAGAGAGCGCTTACAAAGAAAAAATCAACCGAGGCGACACGGGACGCTATCGTCGCGGCATCGGCTTGGCTTCTATGTTGCATGTGGGCGGCGGCGCGAAGATATATCGTTCGGACGGCTGTGGCACGCGTTTGAAGTTGGACCATTATGGCTATCTTACGATTATCACAGGCTCCAATGAGATAGGACAAGGCTCCGAGACGATATTGGCGATGATAGCCGTGGAGGAGTTGGGCATCCCGATGGATAAAATAAAGGTGATTAATACAGATACGGACGTCAAACCTTGGGATGTCGGGGTTCATGCCTCGCGGACGAGTTTCGTGGCGGGCAATTCGATGTTAGGCGCGGTAAAACTCATCAAAGAGAAACTCAGTAAGGAGGCGATGAAACTCCTCAATATTGATGCTGCCGACTTTGACTATAAAGACGGCTCGATGTATTCTTCTGAAAAAGAAATAAAAATTGACAAGGTGGTGCGCGAGATGCATTTTGGTTCGAATGAATTGTGCGTGGTGGAGTATTTTTATGAGCCACCGAGCAGTTTTCAGGACCGTAAGTTCATGGGCGACGTTTCGGGGAACTATGCTTTTGCGTCGCAGGCGATAGAAGTGGAGGTGGATACCGTTACGGGCAACGTGAAGGTGATGGATGTGTGGGTGTCGCAGGATGTGGGCAGGGTGCTGAACCCTGTGGGCTTGCAAGGGCAGATGGAAGGCGGCATTGCGACGGGTATCGGCTTCGCGCTGACGGAGGAGATGATTTATGCGGAAGGCAAATTGATCAATCCGAGCTTTCACGGTTACAAACTTTTGACGAGCATGGACATGCCGGCGGTTCATTTCTTCCCGATTGAAACTTACGACGAAGCAGGACCTTACGGCTCGAAAGGCGCGGGAGAAGCCCCCCTGATTCCGACGGCTGCCGCGATTGCCAATGCCGTTGCCGACGCGATAGGGGTGGAGTTTTTTTCGTTGCCGATAAGTGCCGAGAAGGTGCTGAAGGCGCTCGCTACAGTTAAAGAAAATCAATTGGTTTAAAAGATACGATATATGGATTTTGATGTTATAAGCCCGAAAACACGGACAGCCTTGTTGGAAGCGATGGACGCGTGTCAGGACAAGAAGTATAGATTCGGGGCAGGTTACACGGATTTAATCAACGATTTGAATGCAAATCCGCAGGAAGATTTGACGGTCATCAACCTTGCGCAACTGCAAGACGAGGTTTTCTGCAATATCACGGAAGACGACTCAGGATTGCACATCGGCGCGTTGGTGACGGCGGCGCAGGTGTTGGAAACGCCTTACGTTCAGACGCACTACCCCGTGCTGTGGGAAGCGGCAAATTCAGTTGCTTCGATGCAAATCAGGCAAACGGCAACCTTGGCGGGCAACATCTGCCAAGCGTCGCCTTCGGGGGATATGTCGTGCGCATTGGTGGCGTTGAATGCCGTGTGCGATATCATCAATACGCGTGATGAGATGCGCATAGAGCCGTTGGCAGACTTCTTCCGCGGCGTGAAAAAGACCTCTTTGGCAAAAGATGAGGTTTTGCGCAGCATTTTTATCCCAAAAAATATTCAACCTAAAATAAAATCGGGCTACGTGAAAATCGGGACGCGCGTTTCGATGGAAATCGCCATACTTTCAGTGGCTTATCACCTTCAGGCGGATGAAAAAAACATCATCGCGGCAGCAGGAATTGCCATTGGGGCAGTGGCGCCGACGATAAAATATACACAAACAGCGTGCGAATTTCTCATCGGACGCTCGCTATATGAAATAAAAGATGTAGTTTTGGAAAATTTTTCGTCGCAGGTACTAAATTACGCGACGCCCATCTCGGATGTGAGGGCGAGCGCTTGGTATCGGACGACGGTGTTAGAAAATGTAACGAAAACAATATTTGATTGAATATGGAAGAAGTAAAAGCGCCGCTGTATAAGAATTTGGCGTATGAAGGCGATGTTATTCGCTTGGCACAGAATGAAAACCCTTATGGCGCATCGCCTCGAGTGATGGATGCTATCATTAAAAATATCCATTCGGTTTCGCTCTATCCCGATGTGGTTTTGACCTCTTTGAAGGAGAAATTGGCGAAGATGAATCAGGTGTCGCCCAACGAGATAAATATCTCCGCAGGGTCGGTTTCCTTGATTGATCAGTTGATTAGCCGCATGGTGAAGGCTGACGAGAACATCGTGATTCCCCAAGTGACGTTCGTGGCGTACAAACTCTGTGCTGATATTCACTTTAAGGAGTGTCGGATTGCCCTTATGGACCATTATCACATTGATTTGGACGCTATTTTGAAGCTTAGCGACGCCAAAACGAAGCTTATTTTCCTGTCGAATCCCAATAATCCGACAGGAACGATACTTAGCCATCAACAAATTATTGATTTCCTAGAAAAAGTGCCCCGCGAGACCTACGTTATTTTGGATGAGGCTTATACGGAGTATGTGGAACGCGCAGATTTTCCCGATTACAAGCAGATTTTGAAGCAATATGCCAACGTCATCATCCTTCGGTCGTTCTCCAAGGTGTTTGGGTTGGCGGGATTGCGCATTGGTTACGCCATCGCGCAGCAAGCGGTGATACAGGATTTGGAGACGAATAGAATTCCGTTCACGATTACGACTTTGTCGAACTTTGCGGCGCTAGAAGCGGTGGACGACCAAGAACACGTGGCGTTTTCGGTGAAGCATAATGCCATCGGGCGCGAAATTTTGTTGACGGGGCTGCGCAAATTGGGCTATAATGTGCTGCCTTCGGAGAGTAATTTCGTGTTTATTTATTTCGAAACGACTCAGGAGCGCGATGCCTTGCACGACCGCCTGTTTGCGAACAAAATCATTGTCCGTAAGATGGAAGCTTTTGGCGACGCCCGTTCGTTGCGTATCAGCGTGGGCAAAGTGGAGGAAAACGCGAAGATTATCGAGTGTCTGAGCGTGTCTCAATCCAACTAAGCGACGCGGCGAAATCCTCTTCTCTACAGAAAAAAACCGCTTCTTCTTGCTAGTTTTCCGCTAGCAACAGCTTCATGCAGGCTGCGAGGCTCTCTTTCCAATCAGGGGGGATGATGCCATATTCCTGACGCAGTTTCGCTTTGCATAGCAGACTGTTTTGCGGACGTGTGGCAAGCGTCGGATATTCCTCCGTAGTGATTGGCTTCACATGCGTTGAGGCGCCCGACAGTTTCACTATCTCCTGCGCAAATTCATACCACGTTGTCTTCCCTTTATTTGAAAAATGATAGATTTCGGGATGCCCGGGCAGGCTATGATTTGCCAAAATATCCAATATCGTTGCCGCCAAATCCGCTGCGTAGGTCGGCGCACCCACTTGATCTGAAACGATTCGGAGTTCGGGACGTTCTCGGCTCAGGCGCAGTATGGTTTTCACGAAGTTAGACCCAAACGACGAATAAAGCCACGACGTGCGGAAGATAAGCGACGGGATGCCGCTCACTCGGATAAACTCCTCGCCTTGCAATTTGCTCTTGCCGTAAGCGGAGATAGGATGCGTGGGGTCGGTTTCGTCGTAGGGGTTGATTTTGTTGCCTTCGAACACATAATCGGTTGAAATATGTATCAAAAAGGCGTTATGTTTGGCGGCTGCATGGCACAAACGGTTCACGGCGGTAGCATTGATGGCACGCGCGAGGTCAGGTTCTTGCTCTGCTTTATCCACGGCGGTGTATGCGGCGCAATTGATGATGTAGCGGATAGCATTTTTCCACACATAAGCCATCAAATTATTCGCTTCGCAGATGTCTAAATCCGCTACATCCGTAAAGAAAAACCGAAATTGTGGAAATTGCGGCGCTAGAACGCGCAGTTCGCTGCCAAGTTGTCCGTTGCTGCCTGTTACGAGTATGTTTTTCTGCATGTAAGATTTTAGATTTTTGATTTAAGATTTTTGATTTGAGCCTTCATATTCCTCTTTTTTCTTTCTCCGTGAAACTCCGTGTCATCTCTGTGTATCTCCGTGTAATAGCTTTGCGAAAAATCACCACGGAGACACTAAGAACACTAAGAAACACTGAGATTTTTGGATTTGAGATTTAAGATTTTTGAATTTAGATTTATAATTAGTGATTTGCGTTTTGGTATTTGGTTTTTGGTATTTGGAATTTGGTTCTTGTTATGCTGAGATTCGTAATTCGTACATTCTTAATTCGTAATGCTTCTTGGTATTTGGTATTTGGTATTTGAAATTTGTGTCTTGTTATGCTGAGATTGATAATTCGTTCATTCGTAATTCGTAGTGCTTCTTGGTATTTGGGATTTGGTATTTGGAATTTGGTTCTTTAAACATAAGATTATTCAAAGCAAACGCATTATTGCTTAATTAATTTCTTCTGCGCTATCCAATTGCTGCCCAAAACGGTAATTAAATACACTCCCGCGGGCAATGCGCTCACATCAATGACGGCTGCGCTGCCAATTTCTTTCCGCAATATCTCTTTGCCTATCATATCATAAACACAAAGTTGCATGAGCGGTTCATTGGGGCAGGTGATGGTGAATTTTTCTGACGTTGGGTTGGGCGAAATGGCAATCAAATTATCATTTTGGAACTCGGCGATGCCTTCGCAGATATCCATGAATTGTAAATTGTCGAATGCTAAACCATCTTTGTTCGTTTCGATGCTATCGCTTATAAATGTGAAACGAAATAATACCGTATCGCCAACAGTAACTCCCAAGTAATTTCCAAATTGTGCCAAGTTGACATAAAAATCTTTCCATCCGAATGAATTTCCCGACAATGTGGGATGAGGATTGCCATATACATCCCAATTCCAGTCAAAGTAGTTGGATGTATCTAAAATTAATGTGTCTTTAATTAGATTAAACCATGTTAAACCGTTGTTGGGGGAGAATTCGATTTTGCCATAGTCGCTTAAAGTGTCCGAATAGACGTTATAGCGTCCACTTAATGCTACGGTATGTGGACATGTATAACCTTGATTGGCAATGTTAGTTATTATAAATGATGATGTGTCGTTCGTTGGGTATGGATGGATTAAATCGGTGACAATGGCGTTAGGAACAGTGAATGCTGAGGTTATATGTTGTTTATATGGCATACCAATTTGCCATATATTGTTAGAATTACCGACTGTATCTATGCGAAGATGTTCCATTCCAAAAGGACTATCAAACGTTAAGGTATAATATGGTTCGTTAATCTGTGCTATCATGATGCTTGCGGATAGCAGCAAAAACAAGGAGAAGAATAATTTTTTCATAGCATTAAAATTTTTAATTTATACTGAGAAAAGAAAGAGCAAAGATATGAAGAATTTTTGATTTATGATTTGAGATTTTAGAATTAAGATTTATAATTAATGATTTGCGATTTGAAATTTGGTTCTTGTTATGCCGTGATTCGTAATTCGTTCATTCGTAATTCGTAGTGATTCTTGGTATTTGGAATTTGGTATTTGGAATTTGGTTCTTGTTATGCTGAGATTCGTAATTCGTTTATTCGTAATTTGTAGTGCTTCTTGGTATTTGGGATTTGATATTTGAAATTTGGTTCTTGTTATGCTGAGATTCGTAATTCGTTCATTCGTAATTCGTAGTGCTTCTTGGTATTTGGAATTTGGTATTTGGAATTTGGTTCTTAATTTGAACGGATTGAAACTTCAGACCACAAAACTACTCATTAATTTACACAAACGCGAAAACTTCCGCAGAAAAAATCCTACGGAAGTTTATATTTCTTTTCATCAGATATAAAAAAAGATGTTACGTACCCGGTTGGGGAGGGGTGGTGACGGGTGTCAGGAACACGTTGCTGATAATTGTTTGCCCCTTTTTAACTTCCACCTCGGTGGCTTTCGATTCATAGCCCACGCGGACCACCCAAATATTGGTGCACTCTATGGGCACATTCTCCATCGTGAAACTTCCGTCGGCGTTGTTCAAAATTGGATGTTCCACATGCTCTGCCGTGATGCTGCAGGCGTCAATTCCTTCCACGGATACGGCGTCAAACACTACACCTGTGATAGTTCCCACTTCGCCCGACAATTCTGCCTGTCCCGATGGCGTATTATAGATTACATAATCCTTATATTTCGCTTCGTTGCGCGAAAACCAATAATTCTTTCCCGCGTTGAACATTTCAACTATCAACGCATACAGTTCGTTCCCCAAAGTTGCCCGATCGCGTGTGCCGCACAGGCGTGCGCTTGTAGCATCTGCCACATCTTTCATTTTTTGGATGTAAGAGGCGGTCAAGGCGGTCAAATCGTCTAACATATCGGTTGTTAAACCTTTAGGTTCGATATCATCGAAATATAAAGTGCCCATGCGGACCACCGTATCGGCACAGAAACTGAGTTCCAAGTCCTTCATTTCGTTCAAACCTTTGGTTCCAAAACGATACCATTTGCCTGATTCAACAGGATACACGCTTACGACGCGCGTCATGATGGCTCGGATAGCTACTTTCAGTTCATCTTCGCAAAGATTTCTGATTTTGACAGCATCAATGACGGCTCCGTAGAATTCGTTGTCGGTTGGGAAAGCTCGCATGGCAATGTTTTTCGCTGCAACTTTGCCTGCGAAGAGCGCATCTATGCCATACGTAGCCAAAATGGCACCATCTCTTGTAAATAATATCGAGGCTCTATCTCCTAAGCCCGTTAAGGCAGGATAGCCGAATCTAAAATTGGGTTCAAGGTAATCGCTTTGCATAATAATTTACTTTATGTTGATTAAATTTTGGCAAAGGTACGAAAAAATATCGAGAATGCAACAAATTCAATTTTTCAGACGCGTTAAAGTTTGGTTAAGGTATATAAGACCTTGATTAAGAAGCCTAAAATGAAGCATCAGAAACGAAAAAAGATTGATGAATTTTAAAAATATATTGAAGAGATATATAGAATGAAGCTTTTGTTTTCTAAAATGAAACTTCAGATAGAAAGAATTCCTCTTCAGAAAACCTGAAATCCTCTAGGGATAACTCGAATGAACGATGCGATGATTAATTTGAACGATGCGGTAAAAAAATTGAACCATGCGATAACTTAGCCTAACGATGCGGTAAGAAAAATGGACGTTGCGGTAAGAAAAAAGGTCGTTGCGGTAACAAAAATGTCCGTTGCGGTAAGAAAATTGGCCGTTGCGGTAAGAAATTTGGGCGTTGCGGTGGTAAAAATGGCAGTTGCGATGACAAAAACCTGCCATATTGGCAGTCGCAATGGAAGGTGAAGCTACCGCAAGGACTGTTAAATTTATCGCATGTTTCTTATGAAATGCCGCAAAATTCGCCGAAAGTGATTTAAGCTCCAAATTCCGCATCTTAAGACCCAAATATCAAATCCCAAGTTCCAAATTCCAAAACGCAAGCGACGAATATTTTGTCGCAAATTTATTTTATTTTATCTGAAGATGATTTTTTGCTACCGCGAAAGAAGAAATCTTCGTATGATTAAGTGTTCATCATGTCTCCGTGTTATTTTTTGCTATCGCGAAAAAAAAATGAGCTTCACGAATCAACGCAAAGCTCATCTTAA
>CAIOYH010000168.1 GCA_903862465.1 uncultured bacterium
ACTCCAACACACGCCCCTTTCTATAACGGGCACGCCTCCATCCCTTATTACAATACCTCCACCCGTTGCAGAGACTTGCTGGATATTACTAATTGCAGAAGTTGATACTGTGGGTATTGTTTTGCAACCACTACTTGTTAATATAAAAAACATTAGCATCATGGCAAAAGGATAAACACAAGTTGTTATTTTAATTTTCATTTCATTCAAATTAAGTATATTTAGTTGTTTTTGTTCGTACTGTTTTCCTTTTATCAAGGCTAACTTATTGCTATTATCGCACTACGTCTTTATTATGAATTTTGAAGCACAGCCCTAATCAGCCTCAATTGAACCCTCAAAAAAAATTAAGACACTATTTACGTAATCTGCTAGTTTTCTTTTCATCTGAAGATATTTTTCGTCAATACATTTATTAATTGTTATTGTATATTTTTATTTTCCATTTTTTTTGCCTTTTATAAAAATTTCATATTGTGCTGTTTTTATAAATTCATCAAACACTTCTTTCGGCAGCATTTCTAACGTAATTTGTTTACGACCAAACCATCTAAGAATATGTACAACATCTAAAAAGTTCAAAGGCGTTTGAATTGTCTTTAATTCCTCTTGAATCGCTGGTGCTTCTTTAGCAAAATTCTTCTCCCTTTCTTTTCTTGATTTAGCAGATTGCGCTCTTGCCTCTTCCAATGTAATCTTCCCCTGTAGCAATAAGACGACACCAGCACCCTCGCTGTTCTTTATCCAAGATTCGGGAAATTCATTCCTTTTTCTCGCATTAATACAACGAGACCTAATTTCTTCAATTCCTTTTAAAAATTCTTCGGGCGTTATTGTCAGTCGCCACGATTCTCCCTTTTTAGAGAACTCATTTATTCTATTATAATAGTCTTGTAAATACTCTTCATTCGTCTTCATAAGCAAGGATTTTTGAATGGACAAAGATACGGATAAATTTCGGATTACAAAATGCAGGTACTGAGGCTAAGATTTGAGATAGAAAATGAAAGTCGATAAAACTTCATGAGTTATTGAGATTAAAATCAGACCAACTTCGCGTAAAAGGTACAATTTAGGCACAGCATAAAAAGATAGGGGTGACAGCGGCAGGAGGCTCCTCCAACTTGGAGACTGTAACAGTCTATCAAACACGAGTCACTATCTTGCTTGAAGTATGGCATACTGATTTTAATTGGGGCGCGACTTGGAGTCTCAATCCGACTCGCTGACTGCCATTAATTTATTTAACTTATTTGTCCTAAATTTGTAAAACCAATCTTCTCTCTTGTATTTCTGAGAACCTGATTCAATAAGTGATTTTCTAATTGGAGCGATTATTTGATGAAAGTCTCCTTTGATTATTTTACTACCTGACGTTCCTCATCCATATCCTCCGCTTGAAATATGGTCAAAGTGTACTCTTGACCTTTATTTACTATGGTAAAGAAATAAGTAAAAGGCTCAAGCCACCACATTATTTCTTTCGTTTTGTTCGTATGCAAGTTGATTAATGCTCTATAAAGGTCATCCAATGGATTATTGAAAACGTTTGATGCGTCGAATTGAAGTTTAAAATCATAATAACTGAGTTCAACAGGCATCCAACCGTAATATGGTGTTCCGAACTTTATGGATATAATGTTGTTCATTTTTTTATTTATTTTTTGGATACCTGATTTTTATTTCTTCAAAAGAAAGAACCCCTACCCGCAGGTGCGAAAGCACGGTATTGAGTAGGGGCTTCCGCAATGGATAACCACAACAGAAATACAAAAGTAACTAAAAAAACAATACGCAAAACGTATCTTAATAAAATTAGTTAGTAACTGTTTTTTTATACCAAGTATTCTAAAAAGCATAAACGTAATAACCATTGGGTGCGTATTAACTTCCTTGAAGCAGGTAGATATTCTTCTTTTTCTCCTCCATTG
>CAIOYH010000169.1 GCA_903862465.1 uncultured bacterium
CTTTTGTTTGGAATAATCAGATAATTTTCCGTCGCCAATTGCCTTTTTTCAAATAAAAATAGGATAGAATGAAGATGATCAAGAAATATTCTGCCTCGGAAAGCCAAGCCATAGCCAAGGGAGCCTTGAAGGCTATCACCACCACATAGACGGTGATTAAATATAAGATGATACCCACCAACTCGATGAGCATAGAGATGCGAGTGTTGCCTGTACCCGTCACGCCGTTGTAGAAATTCATCGTTAAGGAGAATATCATCAGCGCAATCACCACCATATAGAAGGATGGCAGGCTTTGCTGTATCAACAGGGTGTCGGAAGTAAACACCGACAGCAGTTGGGTGGGAAACAAGGCGGCAGGCAGCACCATGACGGTCATGGAGATGAAACATAGTTTGGTGATTTTACGAATCAAAGGGATGACGCCCTCTAGGTTTCCCTGCCCGATGATGTTGCTCACCATGGTGCTCGTTGCCGAGCCGAAAGCCCATCCCGGTATCATCAGAAAGATATAAATGCTGCGTACGATGTTGGTGATTGCCAATTGATGTTGCCCTCTTTGTTCGATGACGACGAAAAAGGTGAACCACGAAGCCAAAGAAAGTACGTGTTGGAGGATGATGAAGCCCGACACGTCAAGGATGGAGTAGATGGTGTGCCATTCGTAAGTCTTTTTTTGAAATAGGCGATAGCGTTTCAGGTCGATGACGGTCCATGTAACGATGACGTAATAGACCACCGACACAAATTCGGCGATGACGGTGGCAATGGCGGCACCTGCGATGCCCATGGCGGGAAAACCGAGCTTGCCAAAGATTAGGATATAGGCAAAGACGACGTTGACCGAGGCTAAGATGACGGAGTTTATTGCCAAATAGCGTGTTCGGAAGATACCCGTATAGAACGCCCGAAAGGAGCAGCCGATATAAGTGAAGAATAAGCCGTAAACGCGATATTTTATGTATAAAGAGGTTTTCTCAAACACCTCGGGGGAGGACAAAATATGGCTAAAGATGGGTGCAAAGAATAGATGGACGACGATAAACAGCAGCAAAGCAGCAATCATCAAAAATAATACACTCACCTCAAACACACTGCCCACTTCCTCGGGTTTGTTTTCGCCCAAACGGCGCGAAATGATGATTTGTGTGCCGATGCTAAACCCCAAACCAATGATGAACAGCAAGACATAGAAGGTCCCTCCTATTGCCGACGCGCCTAAGTCCGCCTCGCCCACCCGTGCCAAGAAAATAGTGTCCGTCACATTGATCATGTTCTCGGCTAAGAGACTCAATATGATGGGATAGCTCAGATTCCAAATGTCTTTGTTGGAAGGTAATTTCACGTAGGTTGATTTTTTTTGCAAAGATATAGCAATTGTGGGAATAATCTAGAGATGGAGGGAAAATTTAAGATTCAAATTCCAAGATCCAAATACCAAATTCCAAGGTTTGGAAACTACGAATTACGAATTTTCGAATTACGAATGCCGCAACCTCCGTGAATCTCCTTTTTGCACTGTGAATCTCTGTGTAACTTTCCTTAAACCAAAACTCCAAGCCCGAAGCGTCTAGGCGCGTTATTAGTAATTCGTATATTCGTAATTCGTAGTAGTTAAAAATATATCCACGAAATAAGCCATTTCACAGATAAAAACAGTCGTTTCATAGATTTGTTTGAAAAATATTTCTTCAGTATGATAGAAAGTAGTAATTTTATCGAAAATTTCTATGCCATGAAACGTATCTACAACATTCTACTCCACATAACCTTTTGGATATTATTTGCCATCATGCCGCTGTCCACCATCTTCTTTTCGGAAGAGGCTATTCCTCACAGCTCTTTGGTCTATATCATTGCCGTTTATATGATGCATGTGGTGAATTTCTACACGGCTTATTTCTTGCTCTTGCCTATCTTCTTCAAGAAACGAAAATTGGTGATAAGTATCTTAGGCAGTTTGGTGTTTGTGTTGGTGTTTGCCTTGATTCGTTTGGCGCTTATCAAGATATTCTTTAATTGTATCTCCATAGATATAGATAAAGACTTGGCGAAGTTTTTGGCGAATCCGCGGAGCATATTGTTCGAGTATGTGGTGTGGAGTTTTATGTTCACGGCTTTTGCGTTTTTGTTGCGTTCCACCTTCGAATGGTTTAATGTGCAGAAACAAAAGTCTGATTTAATCAACCAAAATCAGGCGAGTGAGTTGGCTTTGTTGCGCTATCAAATCAATCCACACTTTTTGTTCAACACTTTGAACAATATCTATGCTTTGGTCTATAAAAAAGATGATAAAGCGCCCGGGGCGGTGATGAAGTTGTCGGAGATATTGCATTATGCCCTCTATAAAGCCAATGCCGAACGCGTGTTGCTCGACAACGAAATCATCTATCTGAAGAGTTTCATCGAGTTGCAATCGCTTCGGGTGACGGATACCAATTTTGTGGACTTCACAGTGAGCGGAAGCACAGAAGGCAAACATATAGTGCCCATGTTGCTGCTGCCTTTTGTGGAAAATGCTTTCAAACATTGCAACAAACAGGTGGCAGCCCCCGGCATCGTCATTGCTATCGTCACCGACGAGCGGAGCATCGAGTTTTCGTGCAAAAACTATATCACAAGCCCCAATCAATATACCAAAGACGAAGCAGGCGGCATCGGTTTGCAAAACATCAAACGCCGCATCGAACTGCTATATCCCAAGAAATATCAACTTGAAATCAATACCAACGAAACCGAATATACTGTTTACCTAAAACTCGACATCCATGAAAATTAATTGTGTAGCCATTGACGACGAGCCCTTGGCACTCGAAATCATTTCGGAATATTGCAGCCAAATATCCTATATCAACCTCATGAGCACTTTCACGAGCCCTGTGGAATCTATCAATTTCTTGAAATCAAACAAAGTGGATTTGCTTTTTCTCGACATACAGATGGAACAACTCACGGGTATCCAACTCTTGAATGTGATTAAGACGCAACCTTTGGTGATTTTCACCACCGCCTACGACTCGTTTGCGATGATAGGCTACGAATTGGATGTGGTGGACTATTTGTTGAAACCCATCTCCTTCGAACGTTTTCTGAAAGCCGTGAACAAGGCGTTTGAGAAGCTTCAACCCGAAAAAACACACCCCTCGGACAGCATCCAACTGCAACATGAACCCATAAAACACGATTATTTCTTTGTGAAGACGGATTTTAAAATGCAAAAAATCAATTTCAACGATGTGTTGTATATCGAAGGGCAAAGCGACTACCTGAAGATAGTGACCGAGAAAGAACGTTTCATGACGCTGATGAGTTTTAAGAAATTGGAAGATATTTTGCCTGCCGAACATTTCATGCGGGTGCATAAATCCTACGTGGTTGCCCTCCCCAAGATTGAATTTGTGGAACGCAACCGCATCAAAATCAAAGACCAATTGATTCCTATCTCCGAAAGCTATCGGGTGCAATTTTTTAAGGCTATTGAGAATATTTAGGGGGCATTTGGTTGGCAACAGTTAATTAGTTATTTGCTTTGTGGTGATAGTGTAATTAGATATTACGCATTTGCGGGTATAGGCAATGCACAGTGCAGGATGGTATCCCGCATTTGCGGGTATAGGCAATACACAGTGCAGGATGGTATCCCGCATTTGCGGGTATAGGCAATGCACAGTGCAGAATGGTATCCCGCATTTGCGGGTATAGGCAATACACAGTGCAGGATGGTATCCCGCATTTGCGGGTATAGGCAATGCAC
>CAIOYH010000170.1 GCA_903862465.1 uncultured bacterium
ACTAATAATATAAATTATTGGAGATGATATAACTAAATTAAAAACGTAATCATAAGGCAATGGAATTCCGTAATAAGCATTAATGCCACCCAAGACAAGATAGGCAACAAATGTTTGAGCAATTACAACGCAAACAAAAATCAAGATAATCTTCAAAATATTCAATTTTTCCATTTCAGTAATAATTTTAATTCAACATAAATATCAATCCAAGAATTTAAAAAATGTAGAGTTTTTCATTGTTTCTTAAATTTTTCTCTACAAAAATAAATATTTATTCATTACAACAAAATAAAATCTCCTTTTTTATTCATCAGATGACTTGAAGTCATCTGATGAATGTCTATATATTTTTCAAATTCATTTCGATATATATTTATCTCATATTGTAATAATTCAAACATATCTAAAAGATCATTTCTCATACTATTTTTTATAATTATTATTCTTAGAAATAATAAAACTAAATTTAGAATATCTTTATCCATATTCATAATATCTTTTTCCTTACATAAAATATCATCATCGATATTAATAATATATTTTTCCTACTATAGAAGAAATAATTCCTTCTAAATAAAATCTTTTATATTTTTATAAATATATCAATACATGTATATTATCATTTTTCAATACAGATAAAAATGTTTCATTTTATTTCAAATATCATTTATCTTCTTGTTTTGCAGTTTTTTGACTCGAAAAACATCTTCGAAACGTCGAAAAACATCTTCGAAACGCCGAAATACATCTTCGAAACGCCGAAATACATCTTCGAAACGAGGAATAACATCTTCGAAATGAGATAAATCATTTTCAAAACGAGATAAAATATCTTCGAAAGAAAGAAAAACATTTTTGAAACGTAGAAAATTATTTTCCAAACGAAGAAAAATATCTTTTAAGGATAGAAAAATATCTTCGAAGCTATTGCTATCTGTTTTGTAATATGTTATAAGTTATTTGAAGGATGTTTTACTTGTTTCTAAACGTGGTTTATATCTTTCTATATAAAGTAAAACATCTTTCAAAGAAAATATTTTTAGAAAAATGTTGCTTGTATGAAATAAATATGTATCTTTGCACGTTTCTAAATTAAATTTATACAGTTATGACAACAGAAAAAATCTTAACAAGGTCGTATAATCTGACCGATAGTTTGTTGAAACAAACGGCAGATGGTATCGTAATCAATATTGAGCGCGATATGGATGATTTCACCGACAGAGGTATCACTCAAGACAGGATTGATGCGTTTAAAGACAGCATTACGCTGTTCGACGGGCTGCCTTATGATGATATAAGCCTCGGAAATGTGATTATAGCCACGCAAGATAAGGAAGCAAAATGCGATAAACTGAAAAAAGCGATTCGCTCTATCCGTATGGTTGCCGAAAATGCTTATGGAACCTTCGATGGTAGATATCGTATTTATGAATTTGAGCGTCTGAACAATACACCGGATGATGTAGTGCATCGTTTGGCGCGTTCAGTTGCGGATACGGCAGCAATACAGTTGCTTGCCAATCCTGAAATCGTGGCAGAAGGTCTTACACAAGCCATGATAACTAAAGTACTTGAGTGTGATGTGGCTTTTGATGCCGCCATAGATAATCAAACCAAGGTGATGCGCAAACGTGATACGGATGCACAAAATCGAATCAAGGCGGGCAATATTGTGTTTAAGGAAATGAGGAAATTATGCAACGTTGGCAAGGATTTATATTACGATGACGACCCTGCACGCTACAATGATTACATTATATATAACACTTCGGACGGAACACCTCCGCCAACGGGCGAATTTGGCACGGTAAGAGGTGTTGTGAAAGATAGTCAAACGCTTGAAGAGGTGGATAATGGATTAGGATTCTTCCAAAATATGGAAAATCCTGTTGAAGTTGATACCGATGGCACGTTTGAATGCGATAATGTGCCGAAAGATTGTACTTATGTTATTGTTACTTCCGATGGAAAAGAAGATAAACGTGTAGATTTCATTGTCGTGCCCGACGGAGAGCTTAACTTGACCGTTTATGTGGATGCTGTCGCCGAAGAACCGCCTCCCGGGACTTAGGAGGGGTGGTTTTTCTTTATGGAATAGATAATAGTAGAGAATTGTTCTATTGTTAGATTGTTCTATGGTTGTTTTTTCTTAGTGAAACTTAGTGGTCTTAGTGTCTCAGTGGTTTAAATTCTTAACCACAAGGGACACAAAGGAAATGCACAAAGAACACTATGCTTCCAAGTCTGCGTAAATCTGCGTAATTTGCGGGAAATATATCTCTAACCGATTTTTGACTAGATATCTATGTGACTATGTGTCTATGTGGTGTATTTATTCTTAGTGTTTCTTTGTGTTCTCTGTGTCTCCGTGGTTTAAATTCTTAACCACAAGGGACACAAAAGAATTACACAAAGAACACTATGCTTTTTAAGCTTAGAACGCAGCTGCGGATTGCTTTATCTTTTTCTTTACAGAATGATTCAACAGAAAAAGAACACCTACCAACACAAATGGAAGTCCGATGGCTAAAGTAATTAATAGACTGTTTGCTAATGAAAATTGATTGCGATTAAAATTTATTAGAAAAACTAATACTGAGAACAAAACGCTTAGAGAAATAAAGATAATTCCCCCTACAAATTCTTTATACCAAGCTAAAATCAATAGACCGATAAAAACAAAAGAAGGAATCATGTTCATAACCCAATCGAGAAGTTGTTGCCCGAGGCTTTTATCACCTCCGAAAGCGTCCAGAGAGAACATACTGATGAATAAAATAGCTAAAATACAAATGATTCTAGGTGACCAATGCAAAATTTTGTGTGAAGTTTTCATAATAGTTTTGTTTTAATGTATCCTACTCGTTGGCTTTTCGGTTTCGCCCCGTTTTTTTAGAGTGATGAACGGTTTTCACTTTGGTATTTCATTATTGAGGTACAAAAATAGTAAAAATATATATTCGCTGCGAAAATCTAAACACAGATTTAACATTTTTTAATAAATTTATCCTCAAGCAAAGGGGGGCATGAAAGCAAAATGCTGAGGTGAACAAGGGATTGTTCTATTGCTCTATTGTTCTATGGTTGTTTTTTCTTAGTGAAACTTTGTGGACTTAGTGTCTAAGTGGTTTTTGAGGACAAGTTACACGGAGATGCACAGAGAAAGGGAGATGCACAGAGGTTTTCTATGTGTTTATGATAGCAAAAGACTTTTTATTGTTTCAGCTTAGTAAATTCCGATTCCGATACTACTTTATCCTTGTTAATTATAGAGAATTTAATTCTATTTGGATTGATAACTACTAATTTCCCTACCATAGTATCACATTTCAAGCTATCGAAAATCTTAAGATTTTTTTCTTTTAATGATGAATTGTAGATGTATTTAAACCTTATGGTATCAGTGTTAACCAAACGTTTGCCGTCAATTCTTAAATAATAGTAACCATTTTCTGTAAATTCAATAGAACTCATTGGCTGAGATGTGTTTTGCCATATTCCAATAATATCTTTGTTATTTTCATTCTGTTGTTTGTTGTCGCAACCAATTTGAATGAAGAAAACAAAACCTAATAATACATAAAATAAACTTTTCATAGCAATAGATTTAGCGTTAGTATTATTAATCAAACGAATAAAATAGTACTATATTTCAATAACTAGGATAGTTTTTAAGTTTTATTGCTTAAACTTAATAGTCAAAAGTAAAAAAGACGAAATATTCTTAGTGTTTCTTAGTGGACTTAGTGTCTAAGTGGTTTTATTTCTTAAACACAAGTGACACAAGGGAAATGAATAAAGAACACAATACATCTATGTTTCTTAATTAGAAATAAATATTTATTACCACTGTTGTACGGTGAAAAAGGAAGCAATCTTTTGAAATGCCGAATTGTGAATACTTCTATAATGCCGCCCCTAATGGGGCTTGATTGTCCTTACGTACATTTTTCTACCATAATATCGCCTCTAACGAGGCTTCAAAAAGTACCGTAGGTACGAAAGTATGGTAGATAAAATAATTAAGATTGAATTAAAAGTGCCGTAGGCACGACATTATAAAAAAACAATGTTTAAGCACACAACAGTGATTTATTATCACCAACTCAAAACTCCGAACTATAAACTCGAAACTAGGAACAACGAACTCGGAACTCCGAACTAGCGAAGCTTACCCATTTTCAGTATATAAAAAGCGTTTGATTTGGAGTGTGGCGGTCTTTTTGAAAGGTTCTTTCTGTGAAATAATTGCTTGGATGCGTGCGAAGGTGCTCACGCGTTCATTGATGTATTCTTCCAACTCAAGTTTCAGCTCATCCACCCTTTTTTCAACATAATCAGAACTTTCGCTGCGCAAAGCAACATAATTGTCGGCTATTTCTTTCTCATTGAAACGCACTAAAGCCACTAGTTTTCCCTTTTGCTCCACCACCAAAGACTCATCCACATAATGAAAACTGTTAATCACGGTTTCTATCTCTTCGGGATACACATTTTTGCCGTTTTTCAAGGATATCATGTTCTTTAATCTGCCTTTAAAAAACAGATAATTGTCTTTGTCCAACACGCCTAAGTCGCCTGTTTTGAGCCAACCATCTTTGTCGAACACTGTTTTGGTTAGTTTAGGCTCGTTGTAATATCCTTGCATCACATTATCGCCTTTTACTAGGATTTCGCCCTCTCCGGTGATGGGATCGGGATTGGCAATCTTGAGTTCTATGCCATCAATCACATGTCCGGTGGCTTGAAATTTGGTATGATAGGGACTTGCACTTGCCAACAAAGGCGCGGTTTCGGTCAAACCATAGCCCACGGTGTACGGAAAACGTGCTTCCATCAAAAAACGCTCCACGGTCATGTCTAAAGACGAGCCTCCGACGCCAAAAAACCGCAGATGTCCGCCAAATTTCTTCTTGAGTTGCAATCCAAACATATAATTGATCCTTCTACGCATGGAAGGCATGCCATAAAGCGTGCGACGCAGCCATGAACGCGAGATATACGGTATAAAATTATCGTGATACACCTTTTCAATAATCATAGGCACCGAAATCATCGCCGTTGGTTTCACGGATTTCATGGCTTGGAGCAAAATATCCACGGTGGGAGGCTTTTGCAGATAAAAAATACAGCATCCAAAAATCATCGGCAGCACCAAACCCAATGTGTTCTCCAACGAATGGGCGATTGGCAGTATCGAAAAGATGCGGTCGTGCTCATCCACGTGATGAATCTCCAACGCTTGGATTGCCGTGAAAGCAATATTCTTGTGCGAAAGCATTACGCCTTTTGGCGTTCCCGTCGTGCCCGAGGTGTAGTTGATAGCAGCCAAATCATTCTCCTGAACGGCATATTCCTTGGCGGGAACGGCTTGCGCATCAAACTTCACATTGCGTACTTTGGATTTCACAATTGAGAAATCGTCAATACAAATGATGGTTGGCGGCATCAAAAACTCGATGTCTTGAATTTTATACTCTAAATTTTTGGAAACAAAAAGGATCGTAGCGCCCGCATGTTCAACATATTTGTCAATTTCGAAGGGATGGAAGTCGGGAAGCAATGGCACCGAAATCGCACCCATGAACGTGGTGGCAAAATAGCTGATTCCCCAATTGGGCATGTTGTGGCTGAGAATCGCAATTTTGTCGCCGGGCTTTGTTTGCAGTTTTTCAAGAAAAGCCATCACTGCCAATATCCTTTGATGCGCTTGGCTGTAGGTTATAGGCGTTTCGTCCACAAAAGAATAAGCTCCGCGATTAGGGAATTTCTGAAGCGTTTCCGCGAACAAAGCCGGGAACGTAAGTTTACGATTGATGGTTTGCATAACAATAAAAATTATTGAATACAAAGATACAGATAAATATTCAATTCCACGAATCTATTTTTCTTAACGAAAGTTAAAAGCAATGAAGCCTGATTTATACCTTATATATATAGGCGAAAACTTAGCGTTAGTTAGATGGTCTGCGGCGAATGTTTTTAAAACTTTATACCCAACGGTAAAGAATAAAATCTTAACTTTGCAAACCGAGAACTTATGAAAGCAAAACAAATACTAATCATTCAAACTGCCTCCTTGGGCGATGTTATTCTAGCGACACCGCTCATCGAGAGCATCGCCATGACGGATGCCACCATCCAAATAGATTTTTTGGTGCGCCGGGGGGCTGAAAGTTTGTTTGTGGGGCATCCCCTCTTGCGCCACGTGATGGTTTGGGACAAATCGGAGCACAAATATGCCCGCTTGTTTCGTATCTTGAAAGATATAAGGAAAACCAAATATGATACGGTGATTAACCTCCAACGCTATGCCTCGTCGGGTTTCCTCACCGCCTTTTCCAAAGCCAACCACAGGATAGGATTCAACAAAAATCCCTTTTCTTTTTTGTTTGATAGAAAAGTGGCGCACGTCATAGGCACAAATGCCAACGTCCACGAAATTGACCGCAACCTTTTGTTGATTCAAGATGAGTTCAAAACTGTGCGACGCGTAAAACTCTATCCTTCGGAGAAAGATTATGCGAAAGTGGCAACGTTCAAAGCCACGACTTACATCACCATAGCGCCTGCCTCGCTGTGGGAAACCAAGAAATTTCCTGTAGAGAAATGGATTGAATTTATCCAAAGTACGGCGGAGCATTTAAAAATATATTTGATAGGCAGCCCTTCGGATGAAGATTTATGTAACCTGATTGCCACAAAATGCGTAAAGCATAGCGTTGAAAATTTGTCAGGGAAACTGAGCTTATTGCAAACTGCGGCTTTGATGCAAGATGCAGCCATGAACTTCACCAACGATTCTGCCCCCCAACATATAGCTTCCGCGATGAACGCACCGGTTGCCGGCATTTTTTGTTCAACGGTACCTGCCTTTGGCTTTGGTCCGCTGTCCGAAAAATCGTTTGTGGTGGAAACCCAAACAGCCTTAAAGTGTCGTCCTTGTGGTTTGCATGGCTACAAAGCTTGCCCCGAACAACATTTCAACTGTGCTTATGAAATTAAAAAAGAACAATTGCTCCTATGTCTGCCAATCTAAGTGATGAAGTATTAAAAGCCTTTGAAATAATCAAAAAAGGCGGTGTTATATTGTATCCAACCGATACGGTATGGGGTTTGGGTTGCGATGCCACCAACACCAAAGCTGTTGAAAGGATATTCCAAATTAAAAAACGCGCCGAAACCAAAAGTTTAATCATACTGTTAGACCAATTTGAGAAATTATATCAATATGTGAAAGAAGTTCCTCAGATTGCACTCGACTTGCACACAAGTATCACCACACCGCTCACCATTGTTTATCCGAATGCAAAGAATATAAGTAAAAAACTCATTCCTGAAGATGGCTCAATCGCTATTCGCATCGTGAGAGATGAGTTTTGTCAGAAGCTCATCAGTTTGATGAATAAGCCTTTGGTGTCTTCATCCGCCAACATATCCGGAGACCCTACCCCATTGATGTTTTTTAAGATCTCGGATGAAATTATCAAGCAAGTTGACTATGTTGTAAACATAAATCAAACGCGCATAAATCAAATAAAAGCGTCCACAATAATAAAATTCAACGAAAAAGGCGAGTACGAAATAATTCGTTCCTGATTTTTTTAGTACTTTTGTGCTTAAATCATATTTCCATTGAAAGAGCACTTACATCATCCCATATTTAAACTAGTTTCCGACGTTGCACACGACAACAACCACAAGGTTTTTGTCATTGGCGGATTCGTTCGCGACCTTTTCCTGAAACGTACAGGAAAAGATATTGACTTCATGGTGCTTGGCAATGGCATTGAATTGGCACAAGCCGTGGCAAACAAGATTGGGAACTCCTGCAAAGTGAGTATATTTAAGACTTTCGGCACTGCCATGATACATTACAATGATTGGCAATTGGAATTCGTGGGTGCACGCAAAGAATCCTATCAAGAAAACTCGCGGAAACCTTTTGTAGAGAATGGAACTTTAGAAGACGACCAAAATCGTCGCGATTTCACCATAAATGCAATGGCTATAAGTTTGCAATATGAAAATTATGGCGAATTGCTCGACCCTTTTAACGGGCGCGAAGATATTCTAAACCGCACAATTCGCACACCACAGAACCCCGACGTGACTTTCTCCGACGATCCTTTGCGTATGATGCGTGCGGTGCGTTTTGCTTCCCAATTAAAATTCTCTATAGACTATGAAACCTATCATGCGATTTCGCGAAATAAGCAGCGTATAGACATCATATCCAAAGAACGCATCACCGACGAGCTGAATAAAATCATAGCATCCCCTATTCCTTCCCTCGGATTAACTTATCTCGACGAATGTGGCTTGCTCGAACTGATTTTTCCGCAACTGACCGATTTAAAAGGTATAGACACCAAGAATAACATAGCACACAAGGATAATTTCTATCATACTTTAGAGGTATTGGATAAAATTGCCATAAATTCGGATGACCTATGGCTGCGTTGGGCTGCGCTATTGCATGATATTGGGAAACCTGCCACCAAAAAATTCGTGGAAGGCACGGGATGGACTTTCCATGGTCACGAAGCTAAAGGAGCATATATGGCGGCTGAGATTTTCAAACGCTTGAAACTCCCTTTGAATGAGAAATTGAAGTATGTACAGAATCTTGTGTTGCTTCATCTGCGCCCTATTGTGCTTGCAGAGGATATTGTTTCCGATTCTGCCGTCCGCCGATTGCTTTTCGAAGCAGGCGATTGCATTGATGATTTAATGACGCTGTGCGAAGCCGACATAACGTCAAAAAACATGAAGAAAGTGACGCGTTTTCTCTATAACTTTGAAATTGTAAGGAATAAATTGCAAGAAATTGAAGCGAAAGACAATCTACGAAATTGGCAACCGCCCATTTCAGGTGAACTTATCATGCAAACATTTGGCTTAGCGCCCTGCAAAGAAGTGGGCATTATTAAAACTGCGATTCGGGAAGCTATCCTAGACGGAAAAATCAGTAACAACTACGATGAGGCGTTCAAATTCATGCACCTTGAAGCCGAAAAACTCAACATAAAATCACCCTAAAGATATTTTTTTTGTAAAATAATCAAGATTTCAGGCAACCATTTCCACTATGCTGTGTTATATAATCCATGACGGTTCTGATGAATGTTAAAGATCTTATCGAAGGTTGCATACACAATCGTAAAAATGCACAAAATATGCTGTACGATATCTATTCGTCACGGTTATATGGGGTGTGTTTGCGATATTCCGGCGATCGAGATGAAGCACAAGACATTCTTCAAGAATCATTGTTGAAGATTTTTAAAAACATACACACATTCAAATATGTTGATGAATTTTTGTTTTATGGATGGATGTATAAAATAACGGTAAACACTGCGCTGAATCATTATCGGGAATTGATAAAGAGAAACCAAGATAAAGAAGCGGTTGTAGAGTTAAGTAATATTAATGAAATTGATGAATATTCAGTATTTGATACCATCTTAGAACATATAAACCAACAAACATTGCTAAAACTGATTCAAGAATTACCCATAGGCTACAGAACTATTTTTAACTTATATGCATTTGAAAATCGAAGCCATAAAGAAATTGCTGAAGAATTTAATATATCCATAAACACATCAAAAACACAACTATTTAAAGCACGCAAAATATTAATTTCAAAAATAAACGACATACTTGAATCCAATCAAGTAAAAAAAGTAGTATGAAAGAAACTCCTGAACATATTGACCAATTATTCAAAAAGACTTTCGACGGTTTCCAAGTAACGCCGCCTGATTCTTTGAAGGATAGTGTCTTTCATCAAATCAGTTTGGATAATGCTCGACGCAAGACCAGACGTGCTATACTTATTTTTGTGATATTCTTATCCATTTTTGGCGTGAGCTATTGGGCTGTGAACTCCTTTATGGGAAACAAAACTGAATCTGCAATACAAACGAAGAAACCAACAAGTACCCTCCATCCAAGACAAATTGTTGACAATGCTACAACGGCTCCTATTGTTCAAAAAGAATATAAAAAAGCAACAAAGATTGCAGATAAAACTCCATCGGTAAAATCAAATACAAATAATAATAAAGTTGAAAGTATAACTATTGCTGAAGATACTCGAACGAAAACCAATACAATATCTCAGAATCATGTTTCGATAAAGCAAAAGAGTATAAAAACTAAAAACATAGAAGTAGCAACCAATATTCTTCCTAAAAAAGAAACTCCTTCTCAACTTGAAGATATTTCAAACATCAATAATTCTAAGGTTGAAAGAGTACAAGAGACATCTATATTACTATCAATGCAAAAACGTGCTGTTTCTTTTATAGAAACAGATGCTTCGCAATGTATCAATAGTATATTTCTCGAAAAACTCCGACAACCGCTTTTATGGTCAGCAGGATTTTATGTAGGTCATTCTTTGGTTCAATCGGATATACTTCATGTTTTGCAAACAATAGGTGATGCACAAAGTCAATACGCATCCGAAATGCAATTCCCATCAGGGACTATCGGTATAAACGTGAGGGCAGAGAAAAGACATCTCTTCTTTGACTTCGGATTGCAATATGCTAACTTTACAGAGAAGATTTCATCAAATCAACTCAAATACAATCCTCAAAACCTTGAAGACATAAATTTCCTTGGACAGAATTTGAACATTGATACCTCGGGAGGCTACCAACATTATTATTATATGTCCGACACCGCCATCCGAATTGTGGACTCTGTGTGGACTTGGAATACCGATTCGTCTTTAGTAAGCATGTATGATACTATCCATACAAAGAAATATGACACATTAAGAAACACTTCGTGGAAAAACACCTATTCATTTATTGAAATTCCGCTCTCAGTGGGTTGGCAGCAAAGTTTTGGGAGAATGAATTTGGGCTTCAGTACAGGTCCAATCATCAGCATGCTTATCACCACCAAAGGTAGCATGCCATACAACTTAGTTGAATCGCCTACTTTGATTGCAACTACGGATGAATTTAAAAAATACAGGTTTGGAATGTCATGGCAAATATCTGCATTCACAAATTATCAAATTACAAATAGAATGTTGTTAGAACTATCTCCCTACTTCAGATTCAACGTTCTCGGCATAAAATCTTCGGGCTCTGAAAGCAAATTAAAGAGTAATTCTTTCGGTTTTCAACTTAGTGTAAGATATTATTTTTAATTTCACAGGCAACCTTTTCTCAAATTAGTGTTACTATATAAAAACAATTTAAAACCAATCATTATGAAAAAACTTTTCGCAATTTTATTTTTTGTTGTTGTTACAACAAATGTTTTCTCTCAAGTCAATTGTCAGGCTTATTTTACCTACAATTACAATCCTGCAAGTGGCACATTGGAGTTATTCAACAATTCCTATAATGTTGATTCAACCCAAATAAACATTACGTCATCTTATTGGACAGTTCAATATGGCGGCGCTAGTTATACGTTTACAACATTAAATCCTGCTTTCCCCTTAAATGGATTTACAGGAACTGCCACAGTTTGTTTAACGATTAACTCATTACTTTGTCAAAGTACATGGTGTGATACCATTAATATTGGCACAAATCCTGTAGATTCTTGTATTGCAGATTTTTCTTATCAAAGCGATATTGCACACAATTATACTTTCACGGATCAGTCATCTACTACCATTGGCAATGTTAACTCTTGGTTTTGGGTTGTTACCGATGCTAATACGGGAAATGCAATATACTCTACAAACAATTACCAAAACCTGAACTATCAACTTCCCGCTAATGGAACTTACAATGTATGTTTAACTATGGGCACTGATGCCGGTTGTTCATCAACCTATTGCCAAACAATATATGTTCAGGATAGCATGAACACAGGATGTCAATTATCAGTCAATGCTGTTGTCAACCATGTTTCTGTTATTGGTGGCAATGATGGATCTATTGATTTGACTGTTACCGGTGGCACACCACCCTATACCTTTAATTGGAATACGGGCGCTACAACTGAAGATATAAACAATCTTTATAGTGGCATCTATGTTGTGTCAATAAGTACCGTTCCTGCCTGCCCTGCCGTTACCTATACATTCCAAATATTAGAACCTTTTGATTCATTAAATATCATTGTTGACACACTCAATACAAATCCAATTGACACGTGTTTTGGCTTTGTTGTAGATAGTTTCTATATTGCAAGCATCTCTGTTTCCGGAAACTTCGTTACGGTTGAATGGGTTTTTGTTGGTGGCGGATTAATTTCTACCATATCTGTAACATATACCTATTCAATTTATGGCAATCAGGTAGTTGTTCTTGACGTGATTTGTGGAGGTAAAAGCATCACAACTTATATGAGTTATATTTATATCAGTCAAGCCATGGGCATTCAAAAAACTGATGCTAATGACCAAGTAAGCCTTTATCCGAATCCTGCCTCCGACTTCATCAATATAAATTTCGGAACGCAAACCAAACAAACATCCACACTAAAGATTTTTACAAATACCGGACAGCAAATCGTTTCAAAAACAATTGCTCCAAATACCAATCACGTTGAAATAAATGTAGCTAACTTATCAGCAGGCGTTTATTTCATGCAGATTGATAATGGCGATGGGAAAATAATCGTAAAGAAATTTATTAAATAAACACAATTGCACACAAGAAAAACCGTTCTAATTAAATAGAACGGTTTTTTTATGTCAAATAAAAAAAAAACAATTTTATGTTTCTATAGTTTTTTATAATTTTGCACAAATTTTACATCCACATTAATTTAGAAGAAAATGCACGTATATAAATTTAGAATTATCGCAGAAGATCATGAGAACTTTTTCAGAGAGATAGAAATCAAACCTGCTCATACCTTTGAAGATTTCCATAATGCTATTTTGGATTGTGTAAGTATGGAAGATGGCGAAATGGCGTCGTTTTATATTTGCGATAGCAGATGGAATAAATTAATGGAAATTGGTTTGCTCGACATGAATCCCGCGGAAGAAGACGAGGAAGATGAAAATGCAGAGCCGCCGATGAAATTGATGGCAGACACTACACTTAAAGAATGTATTAATGACCCGAACCAACGCATTATCTATGTATATGACTTCTTTAAGATGAACACATTCTACATCGAGCTTTATGAAATCATGGATAGTGATGCAAAAAAGACATATCCATGTTGCGTGAAAGCAGTTGGCGATATTCAGAAACCGGCAAGCATCATTAGAAAGAAAGAGGCAGAACTTGAAGTTGATGATGACATTGATGATGAAACCGAAGCCATTTTTGACGAAGATTCTGATATGCTCGACGATGAAGATAGTGCCATGTTTAATGATATTTTTGATGATACCCGTCCCGTATAAACACTTTTGATGCTTCCAACTTCGTCGGATAAAAAAGAGAAATATCTTATAATCATTACCGGACCCACTGCTGTGGGCAAAACATCGCTCGCGATTGAGATTGCACAGCATTTTTCTACTGAAATTATTTCTGCTGATTCACGTCAGTTTTATAAAGAAATGAATATCGGCACAGCTGTTCCTACGGATGCCGAACTGAATTCTGTGAAACATCATTTCATCGGGAATCTTTCTATACAGGATTATTACAATGTGTATCGTTTCGAGCATGATGTGCTCGCGCTGATTGATACGCTATTTCAATCCAAAGATTACATGTTGATGGTAGGTGGTTCGGGACTATACATTAATGCGGTCTGCAATGGGATTGATGAAATGCCCGATGCCGATGAAGCGTTGCGCGAACAACTGAACCGAACTTTTGAATTGAACGGCATTGAACCGCTACGCGAGCAGCTTCGTTTGCTCGACCCCGATACTTATTCTACAGTAGATATTGCAAACCACAAACGCATCATCCGAGCTTTGGAGGTGTGTATCACCACAGGCAAACCCTATTCATCCTTTATGGGAAACGCGCGCAATAGCCGCCCCTTTCATATCATTAAGATAGGCTTGAAACGGGAACGTGAGGAACTTTACAATATCATAAACCAACGGGTTGACAGGATGATGGAGGATGGCTTAGAAAGCGAAGCACGTAGTTTATACACTTTCCGGAATCAGAATAGTTTGAACACGGTGGGCTATCGCGAATTGTTTTACTATTTTGATGGCAATGGGAGTTTGCAGGAAGCCATAGATAAAATCAAAGTCAACACACGGCGGTATGCAAAGAAGCAAATGACTTGGTTTTCGCGCGATAAAGAAATCTCATGGTTTAATCCTTCAGAAATAGATAGGATAATTTCTTTTATCAGGAATCAATCATCATAATCTAAATAGGTATTAAACCTATTTGTGTTTCTTCACCATCATATTCATATTCAGAAATTGCTTGCGCGAATTGGTGCGGAATACGCCTTTGTTCACCGAACGAATCTCCTCAATGGTGTAGAATGACTGCGGGCTAAACTTGTTGATGATGCCAACAAAGTCTTTCACTTCTGCGCGTTTTACGATAGAAAAAACCACTTTCACTTTGCCTTTGCCACCCTCGGCATCCAACAGCGTCAAGCCATAGTTGGCAGCTTTCAATTGATCAATTAAGTCTTGAGTTTCGACGTTAAGAATCACACGAATGATGACATTGCCCAACGAAAGGCGCTCATCGAGCAGCATACCCACGTAGTTGCCCATGGCGTAGCCGCCTGCATAAGCAACGTAACATAAAGGATTGTCTAGATGTTTGAATATTTCCCCAATGACGACCAACCAAATCAATGATTCGAAGAAGGCAAATAGCGGCGCTAGGCTTTTATAACCTTTCGCTACGAATATCATACGGAGTGTGCCCACGCTTTGGTCGAAGATGCGCGAGCAAAAGATTAATAAGGGCAAGATGAACCATGTAAATATGGGTGCATCGTTGGAAAGGAAGTTTAAAATTACCATTTCTTTTTATTTTAGATTTATGATTTTAGATTTAAGATGAACCATTGAGGCACTAAGCGCACTAAGAAACACTAAGAACCTATAAACAATTCAACAATATAACAATTCCCCTCAAAACATCTTCCTATAACATCTGCGACGTTTGTGCTGAATGTGGTCGTAGTTTTTCCAGGTGGTGATGGCTTTTTGGTTGGTTTCGAAGATGCCTGTGGTTTCAACGGCTTTCACACCGTGCTCAATCAATGATTTCTGCAATTCGCTAATCAATATAGCAGGAATCCCCATGCTTTGCAACTTCGGGTCAACTGCTGTTAGGAAAATATCTGCCTCCACAGGATGTTTCAATGCCTTTAAGATGGGAATAAACCCAAAAGGAAGCAATTTGCCTTTGGCTTTTTGAAATGCCTTGGACAAGGAAGGAACACAAATGATGAATCCTGCCAAATCGCCCTGCTGCGTTTCTATCAATTTCACGAAGCGATGATTTATCGAACCAAAGTATTTCTTGATATAATAATCCATCATCTTTTTATCGAAACTCACCACGAACGGCAGGTCTTCGAAAGCTAGGTTGAGCAAGTTGAACACCTTGAGTCCGTAGTTCAGCAATTCTTTTTTCGACGTGATGTTTATCAATTTCAAGTTATGACGTTCTTTAATCAAATCAGCAAGACGGGCAGCCTTGACAGGCACTTCTTTGATGAACAAACGAAACTCAAGCCAATCTATTTCTTTTGTATAGCCATATTTCTCGAAATGGGTTTGATAATAGGGCAAATGATAGGTGGAAGCAATGGATTGTACATGGTCGAAGCCTTCAACCAACAAGCCTTGTGTGTCGAGGTTGGTAAATCCCAGAGGTCCGAGAACACCCTCCACTTTTTGCTGTTTTAGCCATGTTTCTGCCGTATCGAACAGCAGTTGGCTCACCTGGTAATCATCATAGAACTCCATGCGGCAAATTCGCCCAAGATTCTCATTTTTCTTTTCATTATAAGTATGATTGACGATGGCTCCTATCCTACCCACACATTTCTTATCCTTCTCCACTATCCAAAACTTCGCCGTGCAGAAATCATAAGCAGGATTTTCTGCAGGATTGATGTTGTGCAGTTCATCGTTGTTCATAGGTGGCACCCAACATGTATTGCCTTTATAAATATCGAACGCCAAGTTAACGAACTTCTTACGGTCGCTTGAGGTCATCACCTCTTTCATCTCAATTGACATAGATTTTTTTTGGCAAAGATACTACTTCCTTTATGGATATTGACAATTTGGGTAAACTTTTTTTTGAACAATGTAATATTTATCAAAAAACTCTTGATTCGTTTGCTTAAAATGTTGTATTTTTGTAGAAATTTTAAATCTTATTCTTATGAAGAAAATCACGCTAACATTATTAGCATTCGTTTTTGGTGCTGCTCTTTTTGCTCAGACCGATTTGGCATTGGTACGTTTTGGCAAGAGCTATGGTTTTATTGATAAAAAAGGCACCTACATTATTAACCCGCAATTTGCTAATGCAAAGAGCTTTTCGGGCGGCTTGGCACGCGCACGCACCGCTACCGAATGGGGATACATCAACACCAAAGGCACCTACGCCATCAATCCACAATTCGAGAATGTTGAAGATTTCTCGGAAGGTTTGGCACGTGTGCGCAAGTTTAAACAATGGGGCTATATTGACAAAACAGGTACGTTTGTTGTGAATCCACAGTTTGACGATGCGGAAGATTTTTCCGACGGCATTGCACGCGTTCGCAAAGGGATGCAATGGGGTTTGATTGATAAAAAAGGCACATACGTGGTGAATCCACAATTCGATGCCATAGGTGTGTTTGTTATAGGGCTCGCCAAAGCGCGCAAAGGTAAACAATGGGGTTATATTGACAAAGCAGGCTCGTGGGTGATCAATCCGCAGTTTGACGAAGCAGAAGATTTTTCAAATGGACTGGCACGGGTGCGCAAAGGTTTTACTTGGGGTTTTGTGGACAAGGCAGGCACCTACGTCATCAATCCGCAGTTTGAAGCCGTGGGCGACTTCAGTGGCAATTTGGCTCGTGCGAAGAAAATGAGGCAATGGGGCTATATTGACAAGAAAGGTATTTGGGTGATTAATCCACAATTTGATGATGCTAAGGATTTCTCGGAAGGTTTGGCGCGGGTGCTTAAAGGCAGACAATGGGGCTTTGTGGACACCAAAGGAACTTACTCCATCAATCCGCAATTTGATGATGCCGGCAGTTTTTACGACGGCATAGCATGTGTCCGCAAAGGCATGCAATGGGGTTATATTGATGCAAAAGGCACCTTTGTCATCAATCCGCAGTTTGACGATGTAATGGCTTTTTCGAACGGCATGGCACTCATTCGCAAAGGGATGAAATGGGGATATATTGACAAAAAAGGTACTATCATCATCAATATGCAATTTGATAGTGCGGAGAATTTTTCGGAATAGAGTTCGGAGTTTATAGTTCCGAGTTCATAGTTATTTACCACTACGAACCCCGACACTTCGTGTACGGGACAGGTTACGAATTTTCGAATTACGAATAGCGGGAAAAGCCTGGCGGGTTGAAGTTCAATCCGGCAGGCTTTTTTTTCAATATAATCTTGCTTTTATCGTATCGAAATAAAAAATTCGTTACCTTTGCAGTAAATTTTAAAACTATGGCACGTATTCCCGGAATTCAAATAGAAAAAGACAGTAAAGGTCGTCCGACCTATGCTCGTATCAATTTAAAGAAACGCAAAGATGCTCTTCCTTATTTGAAGCAGGTTGGAGCGATTGAAGAGGAACCGGAAATCAATCCCGATGAGTATATTACTAGTGAAGAATTAATAAAGCAGGTGCATGACGAAATAGAAAAATGGCCATGGAAACCGGAGCAAAGGTAGTTTATGCTAAAAACTGCAAATCCTACTTAAATAATTTAGCATATAAATTGTTTGAAAAGGATTATTTCGGCTTTTTAATCAATGCAAAAGACTATGTAGAACGAATTGTTGATGAGATTGAAAGTTCAATATCTATAAAGCAGCACAAAACTGCTCCTGTTCGTTTCAAGAAATACGGGAGCCATTACATAACCATAAAAACAACAAAAAGGACAACATGGTATGTCTTTTTCTTTCATAAGAAGGATATCTACTTTGTAAATTTCATTACGAACAATCATGTTTCTGCTCACTACATCAGAGGGCTGAGATAAAATCTTATTGCTTTTATCATATCGAAATAAAAAATTCTTTACCTTTGCAGTAAATTTTAAAACTATGGCGCGTATTCCCGGAATTCAAATAGAAAAAGACAGTAAAGGTCGTCCGACCTACGCTCGTATCAACTTAAAGAAATGTAAAGAAGCCACCCCATTTTTAGAACAGTTGGGTGCTTTTTCAGATGATGATTTTGAAAAGGAATGGGCGACAGGATTAACGCTTGAAGAAGCGAAAATAGAGATGCGCAAATGTATTGATAAATTGCCATGGAAACCCGAACAAAGGTAGTTTATCCTAAAAATATCAAATCCTACTTAAAAAATGAATAAAGTATATTTTTCATTTTTCATTTTTAATTTTTCATTATATACTATCCAACTCCTCCTCCTCATCCACATCAAATCTATTTTTGAGAGCCCAACTTGGTACAAATAACAACACAATATTAAATACGGGCACCAACACCAACCAACCATTGTTGCCCGTGTCGTGGATGCGTCGGATGGCTGCGGTGAGGGTGGTGAGCATCATAAACAGCAGATATACCCGCCAAACTATGATAATGAAATCTTGATAGGTTCCTATGAAACCACTAGAGTCTGCACCTTCAGGAAAATGAACCAACAGACCAACCAAAACCGCGATGCACCATGTGATGACGCAGCTAAACAACATATACATCCAAAATTCTTGGCGCGAACAGATGCCCGAAAACTTGTAAAACTTCTTCAATACTTTTAAATAATGCTTCATTTATGCTAGTTTTAGTGAATAGTTGGATGGAATTGGGAGCAAAGATACGAAATAATTATTACTTAAGCAGAAAAAGTTTCTATCTACATATAGTATTATATTTTTTTAACTTTTTAGGCAGACGCCTTATTGTGTCAGGCTTCTATCTAAACGAAAAATACTGCTGCTTAGGGCTTTTAGGTACCATACTTGGGCGAAAGGAAGCCATTTTGGTCTCCAAAGGTCATTCCCTATGCCGCATAGGTCGGCACCTACGCCGTATAGGTCGGCACCTACGCCGCATAGGTCGGCACCTACGCCGCATAGGTCGGCACCTACGCCGCATAGGTCGGCACCTACGCCGCATAGGTCGGCACCTACGCCGCATAGGTCGGCACCTATTCCGCATAGGTCGGCACCTATTCCACATAGGTCGGCACCTATTCCGCATAGGTCGGCACCTACGTCGCATAGGTCGGCACCTTTCCGGCACTTCCAAGCGCCCTGTCCGCCTAGGTTAGTTCCCGGGCGTGCAGCATGGTATCATTCTTTAGCTTTTAGGTGAGCACAAAACGCGTTCTGCCGCTTTGTGGCGATTCGCCGGCAGCGTTGGTGGCTGTGACCGAATAATACCGGATAGCCATCAGGGGTACATTTCTCACAATTAGTTCGCGCGAATCGGTGCCGGTGTGCACTATAGAAAACACCTGTGTTTCCATATCAGCCCACAAATACACTTGATACGTTCTGGTTTCTTTTAAATTAGCTTCTTCACCGGTTAAAGGCGTAAGATAAATCTTAATGGTTCCCATATCGGCTCCGGCAACAATTCTGCTAATCACAAGCTTATTCGGGCGTGGGTGCACCTCGGGAGTGCGGTTCAAGTCGAGGCCTGAAGCCAATAACTTAACTGGGTCGTTCAAATAAAGTCCGTTTGCGTAAAACCCTAGTCGGTGTAAACTAAAAAGCAAATCTGCCGATGTGGTGTTGCGCAAGGTTTTGTCGCCGCCGGGTGTGGTTGCGTTTAAGGCGTTAACTGCTGCGGTGAGCTGTGCCTGAAAAACTAGCAAAGTGATTGGAGGCGTGACAAATAATGTCACATCTGAATAAATACCGTAAGTGATAACCTTTTGTGCCAATTTGTTAATCTCAGTAAAATCTCCAACGGCAACATGGAGAACTGCATAAATAAAGTTTAATGCGCTCATGATTTCTAAGTTTTTTGGTTAATGAATGAATGAACTATTTTTTTTGGTTTAAATATTGTGCAAAGTTATAAAATAAAAACAATCACTTCGACAAAAAACAAAAATAATAATAATAAAAAAAAATATAAAGT
>CAIOYH010000171.1 GCA_903862465.1 uncultured bacterium
CACAATGCATTGTACATAAGCATTATTATTCTTATAGATTTAAAAGACCAAGTTATATTATGCCTTTTAATTAAAAATCAAAATGGCTGTGTTGAGCAAAGTTTGTAGCATCTTTTCTTCCAGTGCCTAATACTATTCTCTTAATCTATTATTCCCTAATTTTTGTACCCTAGTTAATCTTTTTGTTTTTTTAATCCACATCATCCCTGCCTGCTTGTAAGGCAGGCGTATTCCTACTAAAATCAGCCTCGCCCACGTTCAAATTATAAGACTTCAACTATGCCTCATTCGACTTCAACGATGACGCATGAGACTTCAACGATGAAACATAACGAATCACACCAGCGAATATGACTTCACACGTCAATCATATCACTTAAGAGGTTATGCATACCACTTCAAAGATGAAGCATGAGACTTTTCATCTCAAGCATATAAATTGATAGGCGAAACAAACCTTGGCATGTCAAACATACCCTTTGCGATGTTAAACAAGAGCCTTGGAACGTTAAACATACGACTTTGAACGTCAAGCATGCGTATCAGGAACATGAGCATACAACATCGTAACATCATCATGCGGCATCTTTGAAGACGCATGAGATTTCAACGATGAAACATGCGACTTCAAAGATAGTGCATGAGACTTCAACGATAAAGTTTATGACTTCAATAATGAAACATGCGACTTCAAGGATTAAGAGTATGACTTTAATGAGAAAAAATATTTTCTCAAAGACAAAATATTTCATCCAAACAATAGACTATAAAAAAAAACAAAAGCTTCATCCATAAGAACTATGGACAATACATGGTAATCCTGAGTGCATCAGGTGCCTTGCATAGATGGTAGTATTTGCCTTAGTTTTTAATAAGGCGATAGAACAAAATTGCTATGGTGTTGTCTTAAACAGAAGTTGAACGTTGATAGCATTCAATCCTTTTTGACCACGTTCCACATCATAGGTCACCCTGTCATTTTCTTTGATGCTACCTACATGACCATTGATATGTGTGAATATACTTTCGTTGGTGTCGTCTTCTTTGATGAATCCGTAACCCTTTGATGTATTAAAATAGGTAACAGTTCCTTTTCTTGGCACATCCACCACATCAGAATGTCTATTTTTTGTGATACTTATTTCAATGTCCTCCGCATTGATTTGAATTTTGTTTTTAGGATCGGGTGGGGTAGAAGTCAGATTGCCATTTTCATCCACATAGGCTATCATACTTTCCATGCCACCGCTGCCCGAATTTGCTTTTCGCTCCTCTTTTTTCTTCTCTTTATCTTTCTTTTTCTTCAGTTTTATCTTTTCTTTTTCAATTTTATTAAACTTTTCGTTCGATTTTGCCATACTTATTTGTTGTTTAGTTTGTTTTTTTTATGGAATTAAATTGCTGTAAATCATTAGCTTTGTAAAAGTAAATTACGAAATAAATCGTGTCATTACCTCTTGCAATCGCCTATGCAAAGATACTAGAAAAATTCGACATAAAATAAATTGTGTTGTAATATTTCAAAAATTATTAATATATGGCATTTTATAAGCATTCACAATCTTCTATTTCGTGTAGTTAATAACAATAAATGCCCCACTTTTTCCGTTTGTCGAAAAAATCATGATTCTTTTCACCCGATATTTGTGGGCTTTTACATGAAGAAATTCACAGTTAGTAGATTTTATTAAAAAAAAACCGTCCAGTATAAAGGATTTGTGTAATTTTACATCGAATTTCAAAAGCAAATTTCTCGTGATTAAAAACAAAAAAATAATTAAACAATGAAAAAACTTATCTTTATGATTATGGCATCGTCCATTTTGGTGTTTTCGGCCTGCAAACAAGGCAAGAAAAACACTAGCAGCAACCCTCTTCTGAACGAGTACACAACTCCATTTCAGGTTCCTCCTTTCGACAAAATTGACACGACCCATTTTATGCCTGCATTTGATGAAGGCATGAAACAGCATGATGCCGAAATTCAAGCAATCATCAACTCCAAAGATGAACCAACATTCGAAAATACTATCTTGGCATATGACAAAGCAGGTTTGTTGCTTACCAACGTCGGTAGTGTGTTTTTTAACTTGGCGCAAGCCAACACCAATCCTGCGATTCAAGCAATTGAACGCAAAATTAGTCCTAAATTGTCAAAACATAACGATGACATAGCGATGAATGCGGATTTATTTAAACGCATCAAAGCGGTTTACGACAAACGCAAAGATATGAAACTCGACGACCAGCAAATTCGTGTGGTTGAGAAGTACTATCGTGATTTTGATCGTATGGGCGCTAATCTACCAAAAGACAAACAAGATAGTTTGAAGAAGATTAATGCTGAATTATCAACACTTGGTTTGAAGTTTGGTGAAAATCTATTAGAAGAGAACAGGAGTTTTCAAATGGTGGTTGATAATGTAAAAGACCTCGATGGTTTGCCACAATCGAACATCGATGCAGCAGCCGAAGTTGCCAAAGAAAAAAAGATGGAAGGCAAATATATCTTCACGATTGACAAACCTACCTTACTTCCATTTTTGCAATTCTGTAAAAATCGCGCTTTACGTGAAAAGCTATATCGTGGATATTTTATGAAAGGCGATAACAATAATAAGAATGATAATAAGGAAACCGTAATTAAAATTGCCAACCTTCGCGTTAAAAGAGCACAACTCTTAGGATATAAAAGTTTTGCCGCTTACGTGATTGATGATAACATGGCAAAGACACCAGAAAAGGTTGATGAGTTTTTGATGAACTTATGGAAAGCAGCATTGCCCATGGCAAAAAATGAAGTAGCTGAAATGCAAAAGATCATTGATAAAGAAGGTGGTAAATTCAAATTAGCACCTTGGGATTGGTGGTATTATTCCGAAAAGGTTCGTAAAGAAAAATACGATTTAGACGAAGCTCAATTGAAACCTTATTTTAGTTTAGCGAATGTTCGTGATGGTATGTTTTCTGTCGCTAACAAACTGTATGGGATCACCTTCACTAAGATGACCAATTTGCCCATCTATCAAGCCGACGTTGAAACGTTTGAAGTGAAGGAAGCCGATGGCAAACATTTAGGCGTAATTTATTTCGACTATTATCCACGCGAATCGAAAAGGGGAGGAGCATGGTGCACTAGTTTCCAAAGCGCAGGATGGCGCGATGGCAAAAAAGTGGATCCTATTGTTAGCATAGTATGTAATTTTACGAAGCCTACTAAAGATACTCCTTCTTTGCTAACTTGGGACGAAGTGGAAACCCTATTCCATGAGTTCGGACATGGTCTTCACGGATTGTTTACCGATGGAAAATACAATCGTACGGCGGGTGTAGTTCCTCAAGATTATGTGGAAATGCCCTCACAATTCATGGAAAACTTTGCTTCCGAACCCGAAGTGTTGAAAATGATTGGCAAACATTATAAAACAGGTGAAGTTATTCCTGATGCATTGATTCAGAAAATTCAAAATAGCGGAAAGTTCAACCAAGGTTTCATCACTATTGAATACTTGGCAGCTTCTATTTTAGATATGGATTATCATAATTTGACAACTCCTGATTTTAAAAATGTGAACGAATTTGAGAAAGCTCAAATGGATAAAATCGGTTTGATTCCTGAGATTCTTCCACGCTATCGCACCACCTATTTCTCTCATATTTGGGATGGCGGTTATGCTGCAGGATATTATGTTTATATTTGGGCAGCCGTTTTGGATGCTGATGCTTATAGTGCGTTTAAAGAAACGGGCAATATCTATAATAAAGAACTTGCTGCTAAATTCCGTACAAATTGTTTACAAGATGTTGGAAGTGGAGAAGGTATGGATCAATACCGCAAATTCCGTGGAAAAGATCCTTCAATTGAACCTTTGTTGAAAAAGAGAGGATTGAATTAATACAAGTCAATAAAATTAATTTAAAAAAAGGCTTCGACACAATCGAAGCCTTTTTTTATTGGCAAGTATTTTAATATAATTTGTATCTTTGTCGAACTAAATGAAATCTAATCTTGGACACCACATCGCAAAATAATGTAAAAGTCATGACCGAATGCGACTTTGAAGTGCTTTTTAAAGCGCATTTCAAAGGCTTGTGCTTTTTTGCGCAACGTTATGTGAAGGATAATGAGACAGCGAAAGAAGTGGTTCAAGATGCTTTTTTTGCATTGTGGGAGAAACGAGATTCCATTGATTCTGAAAAATCCATACGTTCGTATTTGGGCACGTCGGTGTATAATAAATCACTGAATTATCTTCGAGATAATAAAAAGTTTGATAAAGATATTTTAGTTGCCGAGCACTTGTATCCTGAGTCAGGACTTGAATATTCCGATACAATGGTTACGAAAGAAATAAAAAATTTGATAGAGGTTTCTATACAAGAATTGCCCGAAAAATGCAGGGAGATATTTGTGATGAATCGCTATGAAAACATGAAATATCAAGAGATAGCAGACCAATTGAGCATCTCTTTGAAAACCGTTGAAGCTCAGATGTCGAAAGCCTTGCAGCACATGCGCGTTCGCTTGGCGGAGTATGTAACGATTTTGTTGATACTAATAGAATTGGGTTTTAGAAAATAAAATATGAAATCATATAAGGGTAAATCAATAGTTATGTGTATAATAGTTGCACGGTAATCAATGGAACAGAATCCAACATATTATATTGACCTAATTAGTAGGTATTTTTCAGGGGAGGCAGCTTCTGATGAGATGCATATTTTGCGTGATTGGCTTGCTGCGGATAAGGCAAATCAACACGTGTTTGACGAATACAATAAGACGTGGCAGCATTTGGAGAAGCATAAAATAGAAGGTACCATTCAGATTGATGATGAATGGCAGAAGTTTCAAAGTCGTGTTGCTATGGAATCGGATGCTGATCCCAAGATAATAAAACTGCATCCTGAGTTGAAGCCTGCTAAGAAATCTTACATATCACTGATGAAGTATGCGGCGGTTTTTGTCGTGGTAGCGTTGTCTTCCATATTTTTGTTTCGATATATGTACCGTCCGCAAGAAAATGTAATTACGGCTTCTACTCAAAACTTGCAAACGGTGTTGTCAGATAGTTCTGATATTACCCTGGGAGCAGGTTCGACAATAACGTATCCTGAGAAGTTTAAGATTGACAAACGCCGGGTTAAGCTTTCAGGCGAAGCATATTTCAATGTAAAGCATATCGAAACCCAACCTTTTCTTGTGAGTGCGGGTGACGTCCGTGTGGAGGTGTTAGGGACTTCTTTTTATGTGAACACCAACGCTGCGAACAACAATGTGGAAGTTGTGTTAACGTCCGGCAAGGTGGCGGTGTATTATAAAGACAATCCGAACGAACGCACGGTGTTGAATCCGGGCGAAAAAGCCATGGCTTCTCTCGTTGGCAACAAGATTATTAAGACCAAGAACGATGATGAAAACTATATGGCTTGGAAGACCAAAAAGATTGTCTTTACGGATGATCCGCTCAACATCGTGGTTCCCATGTTGAACA
>CAIOYH010000172.1 GCA_903862465.1 uncultured bacterium
CACTCACTGTGAATTGATTTACACTCACTGTGAATTGATTTACACTAGCGGTGAATCAACTTTGCAAAATTTGATGGTGGAGTTTTCTTAGCTTATTGTAAATTAGTGGTCTCCGTGTCTCCGTGGTATTAAAATTTACACAGAGAAATTGGCGGCATTCGTAATTCGAAAATTCGTAACCTGTCCCGTACATGAAGTGTCGGGGTTAGTTGTTGGCTAACCTTGGTATTTGGGATTTGGGATTTGGGTTTTGGTATTTTTAACCCCATCAAAACTAGCAAACTGACAAATATTTGTTCTACACTTAGCAAATGTCAACCACCCTTGCGTCCAATTATCCAATCACTTGTTGTAACTTTGTAACCAATTTCAAAAGATATTTATTGGATACTTGACTCTTGTTTTTCAAGGAACTACAAAAACAGAACACTCAAAAATCCTTCACAGTAAATAGACATCATTAAAGAAAACTACAATGATAAAAAAAATTCTTGTTGCCAATCGCGGCGAAATAGCCGTCAGAGTGATGCGCACTTGCCGTGAGATGGGCATCGGCACCGTAGCCGTTTTTTCCTCTGCCGACCGCCCCTCCCTCCATGTTCGCTATGCCGACGAAGCCTACTTTATCGGACCCGCTCCCTCCACCGAAAGCTACCTCCGTATAGATAAAATTATCGAAGTCGCCAAAAAATCCGGCGCCGATGCCATACATCCCGGCTACGGTTTCCTGTCAGAAAACGCTGCCTTTGCAGACCGTTGCAAACAAGAAGGCATCATTTTTATTGGTCCTTCATCGGATGCCATGCTCACCATGGGCGACAAAATCACTGCCCGTCAAAAAATGATTTCTTCGGGCGTTCCCGTTGTCCCCGGCTCCCCGGGCAACATCAACAACGACGGCGACATCATCAAAACCATCAAAGAAATTGGCTTACCCGTCATGATCAAAGCCTCTGCAGGCGGTGGTGGCAAAGGTATGCGCCTTGTCCGCAACGAAAAAGACATCCTCAACTCCGTTCGGGCTGCCAAATCCGAAGCCATGTCTTCCTTTGGCAACGATTCGGTTTACATCGAAAAATATATCGAGTCGCCCCATCACATCGAATTCCAAGTTTTAGCCGACAAATATGGCAATGTGATTCATCTCGGCGAACGCGAATGTTCTGTGCAGCGCCGCCATCAAAGGTGATAGAAGAAACCCCCTCTCCCATCATGACGCCCGAACTTCGCGCCGAAATGGGAGCCCATGCCGTTGCTGCTGCCAAATCCGTCAACTACGAAGGCGTCGGCACCATCGAATTTCTTGTGGACTCCCATCTCAAATATTATTTCTTGGAGATGAACACCCGTCTTCAGGTGGAACACCCCATCACCGAGCGCGTCACGGGCATTGACCTCGTGAAAGAACAAATCCTTGTTGCCAACGGCGAAGCCCTCACCCTGAAACAAGAAGACATCAAGATGACCGGTCACGCCATCGAATGTCGCATCTATGCCGAAGACCCCGACAACAACTTTATGCCAAGCCCGGGCACCATCATTCATATCATCGAACCGATGGGATTGGGCGTCCGCATTGATGGCTACGTATATAAAGGCTACAAAATCCCCATCTACTACGACCCGATGATTTCGAAGATGATAGTGTGGTCGCGCACTCGGGAAGATACCATCCGTCGCATGAACCGTGCTTTGTCGGAATACAGAATCACGGGGATAAAAACATCCATCAAATTCTTGATGCGCATCATGAAAGCGCCTGATTTTGTCAACGGACAATACGACACCCATTTTATTGAAAACAACAACGACTTCCTGTTCACCCCCGAGCCTGAAGACTCCATCCGCGAAGACATGGCGATGATAGCCTCCTTCCTTGACTACCACGAAAAACTTTTGGCGGCAACCCCAAAAGTCATACACAACACCTTAGGCAACAATTGGAAAGATTTAGGCAGAAAAAAGAACGTTCTCCGATTCTAAATCATTTTTTTATATAGAAAAAAATATGACTTACTGCCAACTTTCAATTTTTCATTATTCACTTTTCATTTTTAATTAATACTATATATGTCTCTCGAAATAAATATCGGAAAACGAACCGCCACCATCGAACTCTTATCCAAAGACAAATCTATCCATACCTTTTTGGTAGATGGCGTTGAATATGTTGTGGATGTTGTTCGCTTTGCCAAAGGCACCTACTCCATGTTGTACAACGACCGCTCTTTCTTTATCGAGTTGATTGAAGGCAAGGATAGTAAAAAATACTATGTCAACACCAAGAACTTGTCCTACGAACTCGAGGTGATAGATGCCGAAAGTCGTTATCTGAAGAACAAAAACAAAGGCGGTTTGGATAGTGCCGACAACTCCATTGTGTCGCCTATGCCCGGCAAAGTTGTCAAAGTCCTTGTTCAGAAAGGCGACGCAGTGCAGCAAGGTCAAACCCTCATCATCGTAGCTGCCATGAAAATGGAAAGCGAATACAAAGTCAGCCGAGATGGCATCGTTGCCGAAGTGCTTGTCAAAGATGGCGACACCGTTGACGGCAACCAAACTCTTATTGTTATTGAATAAGGAACAACTTAATCACATAATTAACTCAATTCACATATTTAACTCAGTTAACTCAATAAACCATGACAGAACAAGAAAAAAAATACGCTAAATATGAAGAGCTAAAAAACACAGCGGAATTAGGAGGCGGACAAGATCGCATCGAAAAACATCATGCTGATGGCAAACGAACAGCCCGCGAACGCATCCATGCCCTTCTCGATCCTGATACTTTTGTAGAACTCGACAAACTTGTTACCCATCGCTCCACTGACTTTGGCATGCAATCCAAGAAATTCTTAGGCGACGGACTTGTGTCAGGATATGGCAAGATAGATGGCAAATTGGTTTATGTTTATGCACAAGATTTCACCGTGTTTGGTGGCAGCTTGAGCCGTGCCAATGCTGACAAAATCGTTAAAGTACAACAATTAGCCATGCAGATGGGTGCTCCCATCATCGGATTGAACGATTCGGGTGGTGCTCGTATCCAAGAAGGTGTACAAAGCCTTGCCGGCTATGCTGATTTGTTTTATTTGAATGTGATGGGCTCAGGCGTTATTCCTCAAATCTCTGCCATCTTAGGTCCTTGCGCAGGTGGTGCGGTGTATTCTCCTGCTATCACCGATTTTATTCTTATGGTGAAAGACACAAGTTATATGTTTATCACAGGTCCTGATGTTATCAAGGCTGTCACCCATGAAGATGTAACCAAAGAAGAATTGGGTGGCGCGATGTCGCATAACGCTAAGAGCGGCGTGGCACATTTTGTGGCTGAAAACGACGACCATGCCATGATGATGCTCCGCGAATTGATGAGTTTCCTACCTTCTAATAATATGGAAGACCCTCCTGTGAAGCCTTGCACCGATAACATTCGCCGTGAAGATGAAAAACTTCAAACCCTGATTCCCGATGATCCCAACAAGCCTTATGATATGAAAGATATCATCTTGAGTGTTGTTGATGACCACAACTTTTTCGAAGTACAACAATATTATGCGCTTAATATGATTGTTGGTTTTGCTCGTTTGGCGGGCAAGACTGTTGGTGTTGTTGCCAATCAGCCTGCATTTCTTGCCGGTGTGTTGGACATCAACTCGTCTGTGAAAGCTGCGCGTTTTGTTCGTTTCTGCGATGCCTTCAACATTCCTTTGGTAACTTTTGTGGACGTTCCGGGATTTATGCCGGGTACTGTTCAAGAATTTGGCGGCATCATCAAGCATGGCGCGAAACTATTATATGCTTTTGCGGAAGCTACTGTACCGAAGATTACGGTCATTACACGTAAAGCGTATGGTGGCGCTTATGATGTGATGTCGAGCAAACATATCGGCGGAGATATCAACTATGCCTACCCTGCTGCGGAGATTGCAGTGATGGGTGCAGAAGGTGCAGTGAATATCATTCATCGTGACATAAAAAATGATGAAGAGAAGAAAAAAGCCATCGAAGATTACCGCGAAACCTTCTCAAATCCATATCGCGCAGCAGAACTTGGATACATTGATGAGATTATTTATCCAAAAGAAACACGTTTCAAACTCATACAAGCTTTGGAGATGACTCAAAATAAAAGCAAATCTAACCCACCAAAGAAACACGGCAATATTCCTTTATAGGTTTGAAAATAATATATTTATATGGATTATGGTAAAGTTAAGTTTAATAAGATTTTTTTTTTTGATACCTTAAATGAATCGAAAAAAGGAGATTATCTTACTTAAAAATAAGTCTGAAAAATATCATTGAAAAAAAATAATAAAATAATATTCTTCATTTCATATTTATTACTAAATTTGACGTCCATAAAAAGTGGCTCTCAAGTGGCAAAAAACTTGACATAAACTTTAATAATTTAATCAATTTTATCAACTAAATACTATCAAATTATGTCTTCAAAAAAAATTCTATTGGTCGATGATGACCGCGATTTTATTTCAGCAATTGCTACGATGCTTGCAGTGAAAGGGTACAACGTAAAAGTTGCCAATAGTGGCATCGAAGGGTATGAAATGGCACAAACTTTTCTTCCCGATTTATTTATCCTCGACGTAAACATGGAAACCGACCGCGCAGGTTTTGAGTTAAACAAAGGTTTAAGAACCAATGGACACTTCAAAACCACTCCTATTATTATGCTTACAGGTGTAGAAACTTGGGTTGCTAGCAATCAAATTATCGAAATGTATAATGAAATGGCAGGCATGGATGGTTTCGAAAATAAAAAAGTAATAAAAATCAATAATCCTGATGGTACTGTTGCTGTTGATTACAAAAATGACACAGGACAAAACTATACACTGTTGCTTGATGGTTTTATTGCAAAGCCTGTTGATTCCGATATGTTAATGAAAGAAATTCATCGCTTCTTGAAAGACTAATTATTCAATTTGCTTTGTTTGTAAACATAAAAAGTGAAAAGTTTTTATCGGCTTTTCACTTTTTTTTCTTGATTTTATCCATTATTGAAAAATTATTCGTACGTTTGTTACCAAATTTCAAACCAAGGATAATAATTTACATAAACCATATCTATTGACCCATAAAATCAGCCGTATGAAAAACCTCGTTTTATTCATCGTTTCGCTTATAATTACCGGGAATGTTTTGGCGCAAGACATTCATTATTCCCAATTCAACAATGCTCCCCTAGCATTGAATCCTGCATTAGCCGGAGCTTTCAATGCGGAACATCGCGTCATTGCTAATTATAAAAGCCAATGGCATAGTGTTGCAAAATCCTTTATGACCTACGGTATATCCTACGATGCAGGACTACTGAAAGGTAAATTGAACGGTGGAATTCTTGGCATAGGCGTGCAATTATTCAACGACCAAGCCGGCGAAAACAAACTAGGCTTGACACAAGCGAATGTTTCCATTGCTTATCACCTACCCGTAAATCGTACCAATTTTATAACTGCCGGCATTCAAGGCGGTTTCGCGCAACGCCGTATTGATGAAACCAAAATGCGTTGGGATAGTCAGTACGACCCCTTTTCCTCCGATGGATACAATGCATCATTTTCAACCGGTGAACCTTCTACTTTAAGTAGTAAAAATTATGCAGATTTTTCAGCAGGTCTTTTGTGGGCATACAATTCTCAGGCTTCAACAATGTCATCGAGTGATGCTAAAAAGGTAAACGTCGGAATTTCCGTATCTCATTTAAATCGTCCCCGACAATCCTTTTATGATGTCAAGGGCAATAAGATTTATATGAAATTTGCCTTCCATGCTAATTCTTTTATAGGTATAAAAAATACGAACCTTGCCATCCTACCTTCAGCAGTTTGGTATCGTCAAGGTCCTTTTAATGATATTCTTGTTGGCTCCTTATTCAGATATCGCTTAAACAATGCTTCAAAATACACCAATTTCGCTTCAGAAAATGCTATCGCTATTGGCTGCCATTATCGTGTGGGCGATGCCGTAATTGTTTCTGCACAACTTGAGTATAAAAACTTTCTGCTAGGCGTGAGTTATGATGTGAACACTTCCAAACTAACATCAGCCACCAATGGTGCAGGCGGAATAGAAATTGCCGTAAGTTATATCACTCCATTGTTTGATAAGACAAGTAAAAAAATGTTTTAATTGTGGGGGATTAGGTATTCATCCCACCACAAACATTCAACACCTGACCTGTTACATACTCCGATAAGCCCGAGGCTAAAAATAATGCTGCATTTGCCACTTCTTCGGGTGTGCCTGCACGCTTCGAGGGAATATCTTTCAACCAAATTTGTTTAGCATCTTCGGGCAATTTATGTGTCATCTCTGTTTCTATAAACCCGGGGGCTATTGCATTGCAACGTATATTGCGCGAACCCAATTCCAATGCTATTGATTTGGTGAAGCCAATGATACCTGCTTTGGATGCAGAATAATTTGCCTGACCGGCATTTCCTGCAACACCTACCACCGAACTCATATTAATGATTGAACCACTACGTTGTTTAATCATCGTCCTTTGAACTGCCTTGGTTAAATTAAAAACAGATTTCAAATTAATCGTAATCACGGCATCCCAATCTGATTCGGTCATACGCATCAACAAATTATCTTTTGTGATGCCTGCATTATTAACCAAAACATCAATTGTTGGAAAATCCTTTAGGATTTCGTTGATGGTGTCTTCACTTTTGCTAAACGAGGAAGCATCCGAAGCATACGCTTTAGCTTTGACGCCCATGCCTGTTAGTTCTTTTTCAAGATTCATGGCATTTTCATCGTAAGCCAAATCTGTAAATGCTATGTTGCATCCATGTTTTGCAAACACAATAGCAATAGCTTTTCCGATGCCTCTAGATGCACCGGTAATCACTGCTGTTTTTCCTTCTAATAGTTTCATCTTTATTTTTTTTACAAAATTAATAATTATATTTAAATTTGTGAGTTATTTGTTTATCAGAATGACAAAAAACAGAATATTTTTTTTATTTTACTCATGACAAAACCTAGACGTATCCTCTTCTTTTTGCTGCTATTTTTCCCTTGTTTTGCCCTTTCTCAAACCTTAGCGGAGAAAAACAACAGATTGTTGGTGGCTGCTTATCAAGGACAAGCAGATTCTGTGTTGAGTCTTTTGCTTGACAGTGCAGATATCAATTGTCGTAATGAAGAAGGAGTCACACCACTGATGTATGCTGCTGAAAAAGGTCATCTAGATATTGTAAAAATACTATTATATAATGGTGCCGATCCAAAGCTTGACCCAAATTCAGGGCGCACTGCCTTGATGAGTGCCGCCATACAAAACTATCCCGAAATTGTATATTCTCTATTAATATATGGTGCCAATATCAATGCCGACGATGCAGACGGCATCACTGCTTTGACCTATGCCTGCGGATATAATCTTTATGATATGGCTTCTTATCTGCTGCAAAACTTTGCCAATCCCAATATCGTAACACACTATAGCACCAGTGCATTGAATTGTGCTGCTTACTTTGGTAACACTGAAATAGTAGGACTTCTTTTGCGCAATAATGCCAATCCAAACATTAAAAGTGAGAATGGTGCATGTGCCGTTGAATATGCAATACGCAATAATGATGTGGCAATGCTTGATACCTTGGCTAAATATCAAACGGACATAAAAGTCTATATCAATACCAAGCAAAAAGTTAATGTGGTTGATTATGCCAAGATTTTAAATAGACGAAATGCGGTTGTGGCTTTGCGAAAACTTGGCTATCACGGGAGTTTTCTACCTTTTTATGATAAGATATCGGTCAGCTACAATGCATGTGCATTCAACTTCAAAGATATTTTTATGGGCGCAGGCATCGGCATTTTCGATTCGAAGTATAACAGCAGCTTCGAGTTGGGGTTTAACAAACGCCTTGCCCGAAAACGTATCTTGGAGCCACAGCCCGATGGTTCTTTCTATCAATTTTGGGAAAAGAAACAATATCTGTATGCGAGTTTTGAAAAACTTTTTGCCTTCAAAACTAACAATATTCAGCGCAGACAAGGAATCTTCATTCGTCTGAAAGGTATGTATGCATGGGGTTCCTATGAAGGCACTTCTCAGAAACCAAAGAATAAACTTTCCTTCGTTCCGGGCATTGGCTATGCCTATATGTCCGACAATCTATTCGTCAAGGCAGCTTATGAATATGCCAATTTGGACAACTATTATGGTTCCAAACATTGGATAACCATCAGTGCAGGCTTTTTTATCCCTATCAACAAACGCAAACTCAATCATACAATAACTTGGATGTAATATGAAATATTTTCTTGCCACCAAACTGATGCTTCCCCTATTTGTTTTGCTGTTGCTCGGCTCGTGCAAACGCAATTCGCAATATAGTTCGGTTGATTGTGCCACCTACAATTATTCTGATTGTAATACTACAGAACCCTTAGAAGCAGGCTTAAACATCACACTTACTATTAATGCTGATAATCCGAAAGTACCCATAACTATTTATCAAGGCAAGATTGAAGATAATGTCATTGCGCTGACAGACACAATTACTACCACAAAATATAATGTTTTGTTGCCGCCCGATTATTATTATTCGGTGAAAGCCTGTTACCTTTCAGGAAACAAGGTTATTTATGCCATAGGCGGTGCAAATATCAAAAAAATCAAGAATCTTGTTTGCGATTCTATTTGTTGGTCAACAGAGGATGGGTATGTGAATGTGGAGTTGAAATGAAAAGATAGTTCGGGGGAATAGTTCAAGGTTCGGTTCTTAGATTGGGGTTTCTTGTTTAAAATTCTAAGCAACTAGAAAAAAATGTTCGGACATTAAGAAGAAAGGAAGTTATTAATTAATATAGAAAGTTCGAAATCAAGATATACCCCTATGCCTGATTTTTTGATGATCTATGATGATTTCAAATTTGGTGGTATCTAAAAAGGTATCGAATTTGAGGTGGTCTTTGCGTTGGTTGTTTTTCCCGGCTAGGATGTCATCGCCATATTCGTTGAGGATGACTTTCCAAAGAAGCTCTGTGCAGTAGAACTGCGAGCTGTCGTTGATATTGAAAGCATTATCGAATGGAATTTGTTTTTGGAGGTAGTATTTCGCCTTACGGGCGATTGCAGAGGCAGGTTTGTTGATTTTGGGTTTATAGCGAATGACCACCACAGAGTTGTACTGACTATCGTTGATGAAGCTTTTTAAATCTTGGGATTGCACGCCATCTACATTTGACAAGGAACTAGATACGGAGTGTATGATCATATAATTGGTGTCATCTTTGCATACGATGGCGCAATGGGACAGGTCGTATTTTTCTTTGAGTTGTTCGACTATCAGGTCGCTAACTAGCCCGTAGCCGTGACGGAGAATGATGTCGCCGTCTTTAATTTTTTGGATTTCTTGTTTTGATAGGTGGTAGTTATAAAAAGATTGTTCCTGCATGCCACGAAAATTATAGGCTTGCAGGAACAACCAAAATGATGCTAAAAATGATACTAGAACAACGAAAATAATACCGAATATTCTCTTCATTGCGCTTTCAGCACCAAAGATTTTTTAAATTTCAATTATTTAGGAGCAGCAGTGCTGTCAACAGGAGTAGTTGAAGGAGTGGTTTGATCACCACCTTCTTTTTTCATATCAACTAACCAGTTACCATCTTGTTTTACTAAATCAATTGTTTCGTCTTTGCCTTCAGCTTTGTAAGTACATTTAGCTTTGTCAGCTTCTGTAGTACATTTTAAGTTTTCGATTTTTACATCTTTAGCTTCAGCTTTTGCACCCATAGATCCAACGCTTTCCATCATGTCAAGCATTTGTTTTGTGTTTTCAGTTCCTAATTTTTTAGCTTCTGCATATTCTTTCTTGTTTAAATGACCCAAGAATGTTTCAGCAACTGCTTCAGGAGAATTTTTTTTGCTTCCGCAAGCACTAACAGCTACGATAACGATAGCTACAATTACTACACTTAATAATTTTTTCATGTTTTTTTCGTTTTGGTTAATAATTATTTTTAATTTTAGAGGTACAAAAGTAAACATAATTTTTGTGTTTTAACATTTGTTATGAAACATTTTTTCAACAATTCGATTGTTAGTAATTTTTTCGTTTTCTAAACACCTAATTTTAAACAAATAACAATATAGAAAGTTAGAAAAAAAATATAAAAAAAAATGAACAAACAATATAAAATGCCTTTACTGATTATAAAACTATTGAAAAATTCATGACTTTTTATCATCTTATTTTATATCTGCAAGAGAAATTACAACAAACTTTGCCCGGACGTCAGGCACATAATTTGATGATTTCGTCTGATCGCCATAGAGAGTTCTACCCTATTCCTGAAAATGCAAAGAAAAGTAGTGTGTTGATGTTACTATATGAAAAAGAAAGTGACATCAAGACAGTTTTTATTGTTCGACCTGCATATGATGGGGTACATAGTAATCAAGTTTCTTTTCCCGGCGGCGGATTTGATTCGAGTGATGGAAGCCTTGAGAAGACTGCTTTGCGCGAAACAACAGAAGAGATAGGCGTTGATAGCAATCGCATCGAAATCATTGGAGGTTTATCGGAACTATATATTCCGCCAAGCAATTTCTTAGTAAAACCTTTTGTTGGCTACACTAATGACATTGGAATGCTTATTCCTGACCAACATGAAGTGGAACGCATAGTGGAAATAGATGTAAAGAACTTTATCGGAACACACAATATAAAAATGCGCAAAATCAGATTGAGTAGCGGATTAGAGTTTGATACACCTTATTATGATGTAGCAAACTTAGTTATTTGGGGCGCTACAGCCATGATTTTGCGAGAATTTGGAGAAGTATGCAGCGGAATTGAACTCTAATCCTTATTCTTTGATTTTAATTTCATATTCAATTTCAGTGCCATTGCGAAGCAAAGCACTGACGCCGCAATAGCGTTCTTGCGAAAGTTGTATTGCCTTTTGAATCTTATCTAAAGGCAAGTTTTCACCTTTGAAATGATAGCTCACTAAAATCTTTTCATAATAGCGAGGATGGTCTTCTGTCAACTCGCCTTCTACATTTATATAGAACTCTTCGGGTTCCACCTTCATCTTCTTCAGAATTGAAATAACATCCATACCCGTACAACCGGCTAAAGACACTAGCATCAAAGGTTTTGGGCGAGGTCCCAAATTATTACCTCCCGAAATTTCATCGGTATCCATAATAATTGTATGATCATTCACTTCGGCTTCAAATGCCATATTTGATAGCCAACGACATTCAATTTTTGATTTCATAAAATTTATTTTTTTAATAAAATGTTTGTATGTAAAAAAAAACTAGTAAATTTGTTCGACATACAAATATACAAAAAAATGAAACACAAACTAATTATTTATCTTTTTATTTTTATCAGTGCTTTTGCATATTCACAATGTAAAAAACACGAACCAACAATAATCCCACCTTCAAGTGTTGATGATTTGGCATTTACAGATGCAGAGAAAGCAATAGTTTTTAGTAATGCCAAGGATACTGCCTTGCGTATTTTAAATTATTATATTCATGCTGATTCTGTAATATTGAGAAAACAATCGAGAAATGTCAACTTTAATGATACTACCACCTTGTTTTATTTGACCGATAGGATGTTTGTTTCAGTAATTCAAAGTGGCGGAGTGGGTATTGCTGCTCCTCAATTGGGAATTAACCGCAATATTATTTGGGTTCAGAGATATGATAAGGGCACGCTTTTGTCGCATCCTTGGGAATTGTATATGAATCCTGTAATTACGCATTATTCTGATACTACAAAATTGCGAAGTGATGGTTGTCTTTCATTGCCTGGAACCAACGGGTTATCTTCGTGGCGGGCTATTTGGGTGGATGTGGAATATGATTTGCCCAATGGCACGCATAAAACAGAACATATCAAACAGGAATACACGGCTCACATTTTTCAGCATGAAATTGACCATTTAAATGGTATTGTTTTTATTGACAGGCTGACTCAATAAAAATAGAAATCTGTTGGAATAACTCCTGTGTTTATTGTTCCCAATAAAGCACCGCTGGAGGAACTATAATAATACACTTTGCCTTTTTGCACGTAATCTATAGCATCCGCAACAAAAATATTGTTGTTGTAAGGATTCACTGCTATGGAGTGAAAGAGTTTTGTGCCTTGTGGAATGAAGGATAAGGATGGTAGGGCTACTGATGATATAGGCATTTGAAATATTCCTTTACACATATAATATAAAGTATCTTTTGTAGCATTGATTCGAAGTTTGTCCCAAATATCTAATGATAGGTTTAGTTGAAAACTTTGTTCCACAGTTTTTGTGGGCAAGTCCACACGATGGATGCTTGCTTTGATGGAGTTGGTGGCATCGCCTGCGCACATCACCCAAAGCTTCCCATTTTTGTCTAAGGCTAATGAATTGGAGGCAAAGCCAAGCTGAATACTATCAATAATTGCATCAATATCAGAATTAATAAGGTAAAGATAATTAGTTCTTGTGTTAGTTACTACGACGGTTGAATTGATTTGGAGCATTTCTTCGGAGCTGCCATGGCAAGGAATGGAACCTGTAATGGTATTATTATTCAAGTCAACAATACTGATACGATTGCTATAAAGATCGGAAACATACGCTTTTGTTGAGCTTATCGGCAGAAGACAGCGAGGAGAAGTGAAGCCGCTGATGACTCCCAAAGAAGCAAAGGTTTTGGTGTTTACAATTTCTATTTTGTTGGAATTGTTGAGTACGATATAGGCTTTTTCGCCAATAACACGAATGGATTGGGCTACATCGCCCAAAGGACGATGGTTTACATCTTCAAAAACATTCTCTGAATATTTTCCATCATTGAAATTATAATAGGTTACTGAAGCGTTGCTCCATTGATAATTTCCTTCGTTGACGATGAAAACTCCATGGTCGGATGTTATATCGGGATTCGTAACTACGGGAGGTGTATCTTTTTTACAGGATATAAATATGCTCAGAAAAAAGACACAATAAAGAATATAGGGAGTAAGGTTTTTCATCGCTTTGAGATAATAATCTTTTGATAGTTTATGGCTGTTTCAGATGCTATTTTCAAAATATAAATTGCAGGAGAGAGTTGGCTAACATCTAATGTGCAATTTTGTGATAAAGGTGTTGACTCATAAATCGTGCTTCCATTGATGTTAATAATACTTGCTTTTAGGATTTTTTCATTCGCTGAAATGATATGCAATGATTCGAAAGCGGGGTTAGGAAAGATTTGAAATGAAAGGCTTTTAGAATTTTCGATAATGGAAGACAAGTTCTGATGTAGCACTCCAACAGCATCCAAATCAAAACCTGAAGAACCGAAGGGAGTTGGGAAAGGATCGTTGATGATATGACCAAAGGCATCGTAGGTTCCATATTGTTTGTTGATAGAACCCACCACATCAATGAGGCGTACATGGGTGATTTGAGTTATATCCAATTCAGGAATTCCTGCTAATTCATTTAGGTCAAATGGTGTGCCATACATGCCTCGATATTTCCCTGCAAAGTTATTTAAACGGGTGGCATCAAGTTCGCCAAATGAGGGTATTTGTACATTGGTATCAGTGAGAGATGTGGCAGGAAAACGAAAATAGTTGATGCCATCGGAACTGACTTCCACAAATGCCAATTCCAGAAAGGTATCAGAAAAAGAGTTCTCAAATACAGCGAAATCCCAAGAAGGTCCATTTTGGATGGGATGCAAGAATGTTAGATCAGCTACTCCCCCATCACCAAGACTCACAACACCATTGGTTCCTGCAGGACCAATTGCCATCGAACTATCGCCAACATTAGCTTTGCCCAAAGATATATCTGCTACGTTTTGCCAACCTCGACTTACTTGGCAATAGGTTGCCCAAGCGATAATTGCAGTGCTATCTTTGTAGATGGCTGTTGTGCCTGCATGACCTACGGATGGTGGAAACATCCCTACCGTTGCGTCGGCAGTTGTGAAATTATCTATACAAAAGAATGGTGGTGTATTCATGCCGTAGGTACCCGTGTCGGAAGAATTTAATAGGAAGACAAGACTATCAACATTGCCTAATGTGGTTAGATTTACCCATTGCCAATCTTTTAAAATATAATCCTGAGCATTGTCAGCAGAACGAAAATCAGCAAGGAAGAAATCAACAGTATCAAATATGGGTGTACCATTATAGTAGCCTGTTACACTCAATTTGAACCAATCAGGATCATTTCCTGTTACACCGCCAAACTTTTTAGCAAAGGAATCCCCATCTTTCATACTGAAATAAGCATAATTGGAATTGGTGGCATAAAATCCATTCATTTGTTTGCCTGCAGCCGCACCTGTTAGATGAAGCTTTGCATTGTTTTGACCTACCGCATAGTTTGCAGAGTTGCTGTATCCAATGGCTGTACGCGCACTATATAGATTGGTATATCCGCTCGTTGTGGTGTCTTTCATATTGGAATAAGCAAAGCCTGAATCCCATATACCCCAACCTGTATTGTAAGTATTGTGAAAGTTGACATTACCGCTTGCGAAAGAACCTGATAAATCGGAACCATCCCAAAAAGAATTGGGCGACAGCGTTAGATTCTCGAAGTCGGAGACAGTTTGGGTATTGCCAATAAAGGGTAATGAAAGTGCAAAGATAAGCATTGCAGTACGGGTGATGGTTGAGACGATTTTCTTCATGATTTAGGTGATTTGTTTTGTTTGAAATTGATTTGAAGTCCTGTTTTGAAATTAAACCCGGGCATAGCTTGCCAAACGATGGTTTGGTAAGTTGTGTTCCATATATTATTCAGATTGCAAAACAGATTGAAAGAAATGTGTTTTAGTTGGAATTCCTTTGTTATTTGAATGTTCCCAAGGATATATGGTTCCACACTTTCGGAATTATCGGGGGAAGTATAGCGTGTTGACACATATTCCATATTGAAGCTAAAGAGAAACTTCTTATAGCTTGCTGTAATTGTCATGTTTGAAGTTAATTCAGGCGTATAAATCAATTGGTGTCCGATGGCAGTTGGGTTATTACTTTTTTGCGTTGTTGCTTTGACGTAGGCAATTTTAGGATTCAATGTCAGCATACATCTTGATATAGGAAAATCAAGACCAACACTTGCCTCAACTCCCCTACTCCATACAGATTGGATGTTTTGAGGCGACCAATACGTAGCATTAGGCAGCCAAACAATCCAATTTTGAATATTGTTGTTGTAAGCCGAAAGTGAATAATTCAAACGCGTTTTATCCCACAACATCGTATGTTTAATGCCAATTTCTTCAGCATATCCATTTTCAGGTTTCAGATTGGGGTTGCCTCCGGGAAACCAAAACAAGTCGTTTAATGTTGGAATTCGATAGTTGCGGCTTGCATTTATATAGATAAACAATTCTTTGTAGAGTCGGATATCCATAGCAAAAGATGGCAAGATAGGCACCAAACCCGTATTGGTGTATTCTTCGCGCAAAGCAAGGTTTAATCTCCAATTGTCTCGTTTATTGCTTGCTGAATAGGATATAAAAGCAGAAATCTCTTGTTGCGATTGTTTGTGGGCATAATAATCGCAATAGCCATACGTATAGGAATAATGCATTCCGATATTCATGGTATGATATGGAAATAACTTAAAGTAAATCTCGCTTTCAGAAACGGAGGCAGTGGTGCCGCTTGCAGAATGAATCTGTTTGTCGGAATCTTTATATCTATAGGTATCAATCAACACAGCGGTGCGAACAAATAATTTATAGTTACGACCTTTGTTCATCCATTCCAAAGCAGAGCGCAGAAAATTATCATATTGACTCGTGTTTACAAACTCTTGCGTCATTAAGGTAGGAAGCTGTCGGGTGCTTTCTTGAAGCCAAATACGCAGACTCAGTTGGTTTTTATCGTTGATTTTATAAGCATTATCGGAAATTATACCATAACTCCACAAGGCTGAATTGTTTTGCTTTGCTTTGGGCGAACCATATTTTGCGGTGTTGATAAACGGAAAATCATTTTTGCCTTGATGATAAAAAGCTTTTAGGGAGACAGCCGTTTTTTTCGTACTATATCCTACTTTAATATTTGTTGCATAATTTCCGAAACTGCCATACATCCCGCCAAGGGAAACATCAATACCTTTGTTGAACTCAGGCTCGTTAGCAAGGTGAATAGCTCCGCCTATAGCCCCACTGCCATATAAAGCTGCCATGCCATTGTATTGAACCGAAATCGTATTGATGAAATTGACAGGTATCAACGATATATCCATCCCGCCATTCATAGGATTTTGAATGTTGAAACCATTCCAAAGTACTGCCGTATGGGAGGTTCCCGTGCCACGTATCGAAACAGAGCTTAAGCCCGAAATACCGTTGGATTTTATATAAAGCGCACTCCGTTGGGAAAGCATTTCATGTAAGCTGGCATTTTGATATAAATGAAGCGAATTGGTATCCATTTTTTCAATCTTCACGCCACTTACCGTATGAGAAAAACGGTCGCTGCTCACTTCAACAGGTGAGAGTTGATGTATGCTATCCTCAATATGATGCTGCGCAAAACCTTGTTTGCAAAGCAACAACAGAAACATGAGACCGATTAACCTTAAACTATAATGCACAATTAAAAATATAATACATAAATTGCATCATAATACACTCAAACAGAAACCTTATAGCTATATAAGAAGATTACCTATCCAAGCCTTTTTCCCCGAAAGCTTATTATGATGTTATATGAATTGGCAGGTCTTCTGACTTACTCCCCTTTTGTGTGTCTTCCCATTCTATGTTAGAGCAGTGACCAAGGTACACAAAAAGTTTTACTAGAGTTTACAGCAGCGGGTACTGTTCAGGATTTTAACCTGATTCCCTTACACCATATAAAAAATATATATAGCTACCATTTCGGCAACAAAAGTAAACATTTTAATTAAGGTAGAGGTATTATTTTTTATTTTTATTCAATAGTGCACGAGGAAAATTCTTTAAACAATGCGGAATGTATTAATTACCATGTATTTTAGAAATATTTCGCCCCGATGGGGCTTTAATCTCGTGGCAAACAATATTTCTACCGATATTATGTCCCTAAGGGACAAAAGAATTACAAAAATCCCTTATCCCGTAGGGATTAAATATCGGTAGAAAAAATAGCGTAAATGAATTTAAGTCCCGTTAGGGACGTAATATTATATAACCGGACAATAATGATTTTTATTCAACAAACAATTGTTCATTGTTTATCGAACACGAACTTTCTGACCTATTTGCAATATGCTTTTTGCCGTCAAACCGTTTAGTTTGCATAAGGAAGAAACCGATGTACCATATTTACCCGCAATGCCACCCAAAGTGTCGCCTTTTTTCACATAATGATAATTGCCCGTGGATTTGCTTGCCGTTGTGCCCGAAGTGGAACTTTTCACGGTGGTGGTTCCCGACGTAGAACTCTTCACAGTGCTCGTTGTTTTTGAATAGGTAGGCTTCGTATTTTTCTTTTCAAAGGTTTTGTTCGTGATGTATAATGTGTCGTTAAGCAACTTGAATTTATCGAAATCAACCACCTTATGCGGATTCATTGGCGTGCCCAAATAACGAACCTCAAAGTGAAGATGTGGACCTGTGGAACGCCCCGTGCTGCCTCCGTAGCCCAACAATTGCCCCGCTTTCACCAATTGATTTTCGTGAACGCGCGAACCCGACAAATGCCCATAGACCGTTTCCAAACCGTTGAAATGCCTGACAACAATCACATTGCCATAGCCTTTATGATAACGCGAAACACGCACCATGCCATCAAACGCACATTTGACGCTGTCGCCTATGTCTAAATCTAAATCTATACCATAATGAAAGCGGCGATGGCGAAAACCATATTCGGAATTTATTCTTCCCTTGACGGGTTGCACATAGAAATTTGTTTTATTGTCACACAACACAATGATGGTGGTATCTTTTTTGTTCGAAAAATCAACTTTGGGATAATAGATGCCGTCGTTGTCCCACGACTCATACAATTCGTTCGCAGGGAAATAATCCGACAAGGAATCCGTCACATCATAGAAATTGGAACGCAAATCAATGCTGTCGTTCGCACTTTCGATGATTTCGAACGCCTGCTCATTGGTCTGTTGACCAAAAGCTACATTGGATATCATAGCGATAACACCCACAGTGAATAAAACAACTTTTGTGATGGTTCTCAGCATCAAATTTTAATCCCCTTTTTAAAACAATATTTTAACCCTTTAGACATTATTTTCGCACCCTCAGTTGGGATGCTCCATTGACGTCGCTACAAAATTACTAATTTCTGCGGAATATAGCCGTATATTTTTAATTTATTCTAATGTTTTATTGATTTTGCTATGGATGAGTAAGTGCGGCTTTAGAACGCTTGGGGGGCAACATAGAACTCTTAACTTTCTGAAAAACATCTTTCCATAAAAAGCATCCTATTAGGGATTCAGCAGTGTCTTTTTTTGCATCAAACAGATTTTTTTTTGTTAGATAAAATGATTTTGAACAAAAAATAAATATTTTTCTCTATACATTAAACACCTCATATATAGCCATTCAGATATTAATACATACGCGATATGATATATATCATGTATTTTTATTTGAAAAGATATATTTTAATTCAAATAAATGTTGTAAGTTTGCACGCTTTAACAATAACAGGTATAACAAAATTAATAGTCATATTTCAATAAACTTAAAAAATTACAATTATGGGAGAAATTTTAAACATTAGTGAACTTACAGTTCTAAAAGCGAATCGTTATGACAATCCTCTAGCTTTGGCAGCATTAGGTTTGCGTCAAAGTACCACAGGAATGCCCTCGCTTTCAGGTCTCACGTATGATGATACTGCGATGCATACAAAAGCAACGGCAGTTCAAACAACGTATTTGAATTCGAAGGCATCACCTCCAACAGCCACCAAAGAAGATGTGGATGTAGTCATAAATATTTTTGTTGACGCCTACGACGAAAACGGAAGTCAAATACAAGCAGTAGCCCGCAAACAGGCTAAACTAGCCGGAGATGTGGCTGTTGGGATTAATATCGTAAAAAAAGCAGGATATTTTTTAAAAAGTCCCAAAAGTGCTTCTAATAAATTTTTCAAAGCCAAAGCACTAGGCGGAGCAGAAGTTTGGATTAGTACAAAAGCTGTAACCCCTGGTGCAGGCTATATTCGTGAGTATGGTTTGACTACTGCCAAAGGCATTCCTCCAACCATAATGATGCAACTGCTTTTTAGCATGGAAAGTGATTTGCTTTTAACAGGTTTAAAGGTAGGAGGTATTTATGCTATGCGCGAAGCAAGTATCCTTCCCATTCCTCGCTCATCAGGTGGAGGCAGCGAACCCACCAATGTGGAAGACCCTGCTACCCGTTCGGCTATTTCTAAAAATCGTAAACGTATTTATGCAGCTGCCGACGGCGAAGAAACTTCAAACTACGTTTGGGGCGATTGGATTTATTTTGTGGTGCTGTAAACAAAACATTCTTACCGAACTCTTTACAAAGTAAAACGATTGCTTGAGTAATTAAAACGATTAATTGAGTAATCAAAACGATTGCTTGAGTAATCAAAACGATTAATTGAGTAATCAAAACGATTAATTGAGTAATCAAAACGATTACTTGAGTAATTAAAACGATTGCTTGAGTAATCAAAACGATTGCTTGAGTAATTAAAACGATTAATTGAGTAATCAAAACGATTAATTGAGTAATTAAAACGATTGCTTGAGTAAGTAAACTTTTCCCGTAACAATATCAGCCGCTCTCATTACAAGAGAAAGTAAATGATTTGTTTTAAATAAAATAGGAATTGTTTTGAAAATGCGTAATTTTGTGGTTATAGAAAAGCGTTTGCAAAAAATAAAATTACGCGGTGATGATTAGGAATAGTTTTTTTACTTTATAAGAAATCTTTTGTATCTTTGTATAAAAATAATATAGAGTAAGGAAATGGAAAACGTTTGTAAACGCTTATAAACGTTTGTAAGCGTTTGTAAATGGACTTGCGGCAATAAATAAGTTATACAGCATTAATAGAATGAAAATACTGAGCAAAACAAACTGTTTAATTCTGATTCTAATGATTACAATGATATCATGTGACCCTGGTGTAGCTTATGATAAAATAATTCAAAATGATTCAGATCATGATATCAAAATCTATATTTACAGAAACTCTGTTGATATTGGATATTACTATATTAGCGATTCAATCGAAATCAGTAAACATGGTCAGTTATCAGTTTATCACGAAGGTAGGATTGGATCAATAACTGAATTTGAAGACTGTAATACATTTGCCGACTCCATTAAAACAAAGATAACTGATAATGATACATTAAGCCTGACAATAAATTTGAATGATCACTCAAATTGGGTATATTCAGTTTTAGATAAAAATTATAAACATGGGGGGGTGTGTGAATGCAGAGCTATAATAAGTAATGAAATGATAAAATAACGCTGTATAATCGAGTAGACGGCTCCGCCAGTAGTTAGCTGACGGAGTGCGCCTCTCACACCACTGTACGTACGGGTCGCGTATACAGCGGTTCATTAAGATGTGGAGCAATTTTCTTGTAAATAGTGTACATAGCCACATAACCTCG
>CAIOYH010000173.1 GCA_903862465.1 uncultured bacterium
AATTTATAACTGTTTGAATATCATATATATATTAATTTACAAATGTCGTATAATTAATATTATGTATAATATGAAATATAAAAATAAAGAGGACTTACATCCTCTTTATGTATTCTTACTTCAAGTTCTTTAGCTTCTCTTCTATTTCCTTAATCTTTTCCACGTTGTTTTTAATAGCATATAGTTGCTTCAAGGTGATTAAAGTGTTCTTATCTTTAGGATTTAATTTTTCAGCATTTTCTAAAATTGGTAGTGCGCTATCCAATAATTTATCTGCTCTTGCTTTCAGTTCATCGTATTTTTGAGTTTCGGTAATTGGAAGTTTATCAGCTTGTTTTTTTATGGATAGTGATGTATTGATATACAAAGCTCCAAGGTTATAAAAAGCATCAAAATAATCAGGTTTTAATTCAATAGCTCTTTTATATGATTTTTCAGCTTGTTCAAAATTTCCAAACTCGTCCATATTAGCACCAATCACCAAATGTAAAGTTGCGTTGTTCGGGTCCTTAGCCACAGCAAGGTCGAGCAAGTCTTGTGCTTCTTTCATCTTGCCTTTAGCTAAATAAATATTTATTTCTGAGATAATTAGATTCAAATCCGAAGGCATCAATTTTCGTCCTTTTCCAATAGTAATCGCTGCTTTGGTTGTATCACCTTCAGCTTTATAGATGTTAGACAATTGCGAATATACTTGTGCTTGCTTATAATTCATCTTCTGCAAATATTCAAAATAAGATTTAGCCTTTTTAGTATCTTTCGTTTGCATAGCACATTGCGCTGCATAGAATGTTGCAATTGAATCCTTTGCACCAAAAATATCATTGATTTTTTTAGTCATTTCAAACTTCGTCAAGGCAGTAGGATAATTCTTATTATTATACAAATCGGCTCCTTGATTATAGAATTGTTCACCTATATAATATAAGCCTACCATTGGTGAAGGTGGAACTAAATTCTCATTAGAAATCTGAGGGTCAATTGCAATTGCTTTTTGATAAGCATCATAAGAAGCTTGCAATGCATTCGTGTCTAAGTTTTTATACTTAGGTTCTTTGGTCAGAAATAGGCTTAAATAAATATTGCCACGATAAAACCATGTTTTTGCCTGACCTTTGGTTTGATCATTCAAACAAGCTTCGTCTATATTTAATTTTGCCTTTTCAAGTTGTCCATTTCTAAGATAATTGAAGGCACTGACAACTTTGGTAGTTTGCGAAAATGCCATTGCTGAAATTAATATTGCAACAAGGCTTACTGTTAGTTTTTTCATTTTGATTTGGTTTTTTAATAATTTGCAAAAATAATTTATTTTTATTTCAAACAACTTCCTTGCCAAAATTATTTTTCAGAGTCTTCGATATTCTCCTCTTCATCGCTTTCAGGTTCAATATCTTCCTCTTCAATAATATTTTTAGCTAATTCATCAGAAATTTCATCTTTACTAATAGAATAGGTCTCATTCACAATCACGGAATCATCTCTTTCTTCTCCATCCACCTCATCAATAAGCTCGTCTTCTTCAATCTCCATCTCAACTTTTGTAACTGCAGCTATAGAATCATCACGTAGGTCAATCAAACGAACACCTTGTGTAGCTCTACCCATAACTCTCAAATCCATAACAGCCATCCTGATTATAATACCTGATTTGTTTATAATCATCAAGTCATGATTGTCAGTAACGTTGGATATAGAAATAAGATTTCCTGTCTTTGGAGTAATATTAATGGTTTTAACGCCTTTCCCTCCCCTATTCGTAACTCGGTAATCTTCAAGTTTAGAGCGTTTGCCGTATCCATTTTCCGAAACCACTAAGATATTATACAAATCATTTTCCAAACAAATCATGCCCACCACTTCATCTTTTTCATTTGCAAGTCTAATACCACGAACTCCGGCAGCATTTCTACCCATCGGACGTACTTTAGTTTCGTTAAAACGTATAGCTCTACCCGAATGTAAAGCCATAAGGATTTCATTGGTACCATTAGTCATCTTTGCTTGTAACAATTCATCTCCATCACGAACCGTAATTGCATTTATACCATTCTGACGTGGACGCGAATATGCCTCGAGAGTTGTTTTTTTGATAACGCCTTTTTTGGTACATAAAATAATGAAATTATTCTGTACATATTCTTTATTGGTGATATCTTTCACATTTAAGAATGCTTTCACCTTGTCATCAGGAGGAATATTTATCAGATTCTGAATGGCTCTACCTTTGGAGGTTTTAGTTCCTTCGGGTATTTCAAAAACACGCAACCAAAAACACTTGCCTTTTTCAGTAAATAGCAACATATAATTATGCATCGTAGCTACAAAGAGATATTCAAGGAAGTCCTCATCACGAATATTAGAGCCTTTTGAGCCACGCCCTCCCCTATTCTGACGTCTATATTCAATTAAAGGTGTACGTTTGATATATCCCATATGTGAAATAGTCACAACCACTTGTTCGTCGGCAATCGTATCTTCAATTTTAAAATCCGTAGCAGCATAAACTATTTCTGTTCTAGGTTCATCACCATATTTTTCTTTAATCTCGAGCAGTTCTTTCTTAATGATTTCCATTCGAAGGTTGAAATCTGCAAGAATACTTTTTAAATACTCAATATGTTTTAATAGCTCATTATATTCGTTTTGTAAGTTCTCTCTTTCCAAACCGACTAAAGCTCTTAAACGCATATCCACAATAGCACGAGCTTGAATTTCGCTCAATCCGAATTTCTCCATCAAACCGTTTCGAGCTTCTTCAACTGTTTTTGAAGCACGAATAATGGCAATAACTTCTTCTATATGATCAAGAGCAATCAACAAGCCTTCAAGTATATGAGCACGTTTTTCTGCTTGCTCCAAATCATATTGAGTTCTACGAACCACAACTTCATGACGATGATTCACAAAATGCGTAATCAGCCCTTTTAAGTTTAACAACATGGGCCTTCCTTTTACTAGGGCAATATTATTTACACTAAAAGATGATTGTAAGGCAGTTTGTTGATACAATTTATTAAGAACTACATTTGAAATAGCATCTTTTTTCAACTCATAAACAATGCGAATTCCACTTTTATCTGATTCATCACGGATTTCAGAGATGCCATCAATTTTTTTATCATTAATTAAATCGGCAGTTTTCTTAATCATTTCTGCCTTGTTAACCTGATATGGAATTGAGGTAATAATTAAATGTTCTCTACCATTTTCTTCTTCAACCACCACTTCACCGCGCATCACGATCCGACCACGTCCAGTTTCAAAAGCATCACGAACTCCTTCATAACCATATATTATACCACCGGTAGGAAAATCAGGGGCTTTGATGAACTTCATCAATTCAGGAATGGTTATTTCATTATTATCAATATACGCTATGATTCCGTCGATCACTTCTTTCAAATTGTGTGGAGGCATGTTGGTTGCCATACCAACCGCAATACCGGATGCGCCATTAATTAAAAGATTAGGAATTTTTGCAGGTAACACCGTAGGTTCTTCTAGGGTATCATCAAAGTTTAACCTGAAATCCACTGTATTTTTGTCGATATCGGCAAGCATCTCTTCAGCTATCTTCTGAAATCTTGCTTCCGTATAACGCATTGCTGCGGGACTATCACCATCAATGGACCCAAAGTTTCCTTGTCCATCAATTAAAGGATAACGTAATGACCAGTCTTGAGCCATACGAACCATGGCATCATAAACAGATGTATCACCATGAGGGTGATATTTCCCTAAAACTTCCCCGACAATTCTTGCGGATTTTTTATAGGGTTTATTTGCCATAATTCCCAAATCGTGCATTCCAAAAAGAACGCGACGATGTACAGGTTTTAAACCATCTCTTATGTCTGGCAATGCTCTTGAAACGATAACTGACATTGAATAATCAATGTACGCAGTCTTCATTTGGTCTTCAATGTTTACTTTTAGAATCTTATCAAACTCACTCATATTTATAAGGACATCATTATTAAGTAATTATATAATTTAAATATTTACGAAATTACTACTTTTTTTTGAAATAGAAGGTATTTTTTTTCAAATTATTACTAACACCCTTTTGTTGAAAAAAAAGTTTTTTATTTATCTATGATATTAACTTTGTAACTATTTTTGACGTGTCAATTTTTTTGTGTAATTTTGGCGTAAATATAGACAATTAATATTATGGAAGCAAAATTCTCTCAACGAGTAAAGGATGTTTTTACATTCAGTAAAGAAGAAGCCATTCGGTTAGGAAATGATTATATAGGTATAGAACACTTATTCTTAGGTTTAATTCGTGAAGGCGATGGATTGGCATTTAAGATCCTTCAAACGCTAACAATTGAACTAGAAAATATTCGTCGTTCTATAGAACGTACAATCAAAACCTCTAGTGAGGCAGATAGGAATAACCAAAATATTCCTTTAAATAAACAATCAGAAAAGATTTTAAAATTCACATACTTGGAAGCACAATCATTCAAGGTGGAGTTGATCGGGACAGAACATCTATTATTAGCAATTTTAAAAGATGATGAAAACATAGTCACGAAAACTTTAGGCAAACATAACATTGATTATTTATCCGTAAGATCTGAATTAAGAAATATAATTTCTGACGATAATATGAATACTTTTGATCCCAAGGATGAAATACCCGGAAGCACAGGTAGTGATGACCCTGATGAGGGACCATTTGGTGGCGAAATTAAAAAACCTACTGATTCGAAATCAAAAACTCCGGTTCTTGATAATTTTGGCAGAGATTTGACAAAGTTAGCCGAAGAAGATCGGCTTGATCCTGTTGTTGGCAGAGAAAAAGAATTGGAACGCATAGCCCAAATTTTAAGTCGTAGGAAGAAAAATAATCCTGTGCTAATTGGCGAAGCAGGTGTTGGGAAAACTGCAATTGCAGAAGGTTTAGCCTTGCGCATTGTTCAAAGAAAGGTTTCTCGTGCATTGTTTGACAAACGAATTGTAACGCTTGATTTGGCATCCATTGTTGCAGGAACAAAATATCGTGGACAATTTGAAGAACGCATGAAAGCCGTGTTGAATGAATTGGAGAAGAACGATGACATCATTATATTTATTGATGAAATCCATACTATTGTTGGTGCAGGTGGAGCTTCAGGTTCTTTGGATGCTTCCAATATGTTTAAACCTGCCCTTTCTAGAGGAGATATTCAATGTATAGGTGCTACGACTTTGGATGAGTATCGTCAGTATATCGAAAAAGACGGTGCTTTAGAAAGACGTTTTCAAAAAGTGCTGATTGAGCCTACGAGCCCTGAGGAAACTGTAGAGATATTAACGAATATAAAAGAAAAGTACGAGAAGCACCATCTTGTAAAGTATTCTGATGATGCCATTAAAGCCTGCGTTAGTTTAACAGCTCGTTACATCAGCGACCGTTGTTTACCTGACAAAGCTATTGATGCTCTCGACGAAGCAGGTGCACGCGTTCACATTACCAATATTCATGTACCGGAAAGTATTATTATAATTGAAGGTCAGATTGAAGAAGTTCGCCAAAATAAACGTAAAGCTATCGAAAGTCAGCAATATGAAGCTGCTGCAACCCTCAGAGATAGTGAACGGATTTTACAAAATCAATTGGAAGAAGCCAAACAAAAATGGCTTAACGAAAGCCAACAAAATCTAGAAGTAGTGTCTGAAGAAGATGTTGCTGCTGTTGTGGCTATGATGACGGGAGTTCCTGTTCAGCGCATTGCTCAAAATGAAAGCAATCGTTTGGTTAAAATGGAAGATGAATTGCGCACTCGGGTTATTGGACAAGATGATGCCATTAAAAAAGTGGTTAAAGCGATTCGCCGCAACCGTGCAGGACTTAAAGATCCTAACAAACCTA
>CAIOYH010000174.1 GCA_903862465.1 uncultured bacterium
CAACCTGCCGCAACAGCAAAATTGATTCGCTGATTTTTTTGATATTTATTTTTTTCTGCCGCTTGCCGAGCATTTTCGGAAATGTTCTAATTCATTTTCCGTTATGCTATAATATAAATGTACCATGTTTTTTATTAATACGCAGTATGCAATATCCATCTCAAAAGCCCGCAAAACCAAGCCTCCTAGCACTAAGCACACATACAAAAACCATATCAACAAAAAACCATTCATAAAAAATTTATGTCATACAATTTACATCTGAAAAATTATGTAAAAGTACAAAATAAAATTCATATAAAGTTCTATATGTAAAAAAAAATAAAATTTTATTTTTATCCAATCCATTGTCATATCAAAATTTAGATTAATTTTGCCCATTCTTATTTTTTTAATCAATTTCGTTCTTTGAAACCCAATACCAAATTATTTTTCCATTAGTCTCAGCCAACAATCACATCGACTCAACTCACTGTAAATTAAACTGTTTCGTATTTTAATTTGTGTCTCGAAACACTTTTTTACGGTCGTTGTAATCTTTTTCATAGTCGTTGCTATCTTTTTCATAATGACGGGCATCTTTTTCATAATGACGACCATCTTTTTCATAATGACGGCGTTCTTTTTCATAATGACGACGATCTTTTTCATAATCGTTGCGATCTTTTTCATAATCGTTGCGTTCTTTTTCATAACGACGGCGTTCTTTTTCATAATGACGGCGTTCTTTTTCGCAGTCGTTGCAATCTTTTTCTAGGTCGTTGCTCTCTTTTTCATAGTCGTTGCTTTCGGAGCAATAACGACGATATTTTTATTCATACCATCACAATATAATGTTCGCCTTGTCGTTTTATAAGTAAACATCCTGCTCAAAATAATACTAACTCTCTAAAAACTAACCAATCAAACCTAAAAATATAATCAAATGAAATCACCCGAAGAATTACGTTTCGAATCCACATTAAAAATACGCGATCTATGCACAGTTTACCATGATCAACTAATCTTAATTCTAGAATATCCTCCTCTTAAACTTGCTTTAGACAATCATATACTCAAACTTACTGATGCCCGTGAGCTTAATATGGCTGATTTATCTAATTTATTTGCCAACAAAGATGTCGTTCAAGAAGCTGTTGTAGCTCTTGTTTTCAAATTTATGCTCCGTGCTGCCGTAAAAGCCAGTGCAATCGGCAACACCGAACTCGAAGTATCTCTTGATCATCCTTTATCATATTTCACCGAATGTGATGATGCTACTGTTGAGGTCCGTTGCGAAGCAACAAAAAAAATCATGAAAACTAACATATTGCTCCTAACCAATATTCTCCCTGCCGACATCACTGCAATGGAAGCAGCTCTCCTAGCTTATCACAATGCCTTGCTATCACCCGAAGAAGCTATTGAAAAACGTAAAACGCAAGGCACTGAAATTATAACTCAATTATTAAACAACGCCGAGCCTACTCGCAGCAATATTGGCAAATTATTCCACTCTTACTTACCCGAAGCTGCTAGTCTATTCGATGCTGCCGCTAGCACGGGTAAATCAACTGGCATTCGTCACACATCTATTGCTCTTCAAATTCTTGATTCCTTAGCTGGCATGCCGCTCAAAGGTGTCAAAGTAACTATCACCAATGGCTCTGAAACCATTACAAAATACACCACTGACCGTGGATGGGTGCGCTTCTATAGTCTCAACAATGCACTCTGGAACCTCACCATCGAATATCCTGACTACATCTCCCAACAACATCTCAACGTCCCATCCATTGATAACAAAATGACACTCCTCAACAAAAAACTCGTCAAAATCCAAACAGGTATCACTCCGCCGCCCCCTGACGAATAAATCACTATTGTTTATAATGTAAAAATAAAAAGGCTTGCCCATCAGCAAGCCTTTTCTTTTTTTAACCCTTGGCAGTCATCAGATGACTTCAAGTCATCAGATGACTATCAACCTGTCCCGCACACGCAGTGTCGGGATGACAACTAATGACAAAAAAATGACCTCTAAATGACCTCCAAATGACAACTAAATGACAACTAAATGACCTATAATTAACTAATCAACCTTTCGCCCTGTGGATAGGCTCCTAAACCAAATTTTGGTTCAGACTCCTCAAATATTCCCCATGCACCTTATAAATCAAACCATCCACCAAACCAATTTTAGGCACATGAACAAAATCGCCTTTCATCCATTGTAATATTTTGATAAAAATTATAGAGGCGGGGATGATAACATCGGCACGATCGGGACGTAAACCAAGTTTTTCGATGCGCTCCGTTAAAGAGTATCGGTTCAAGTGCTTAAAGGCGTCCTCAAGTTCGTTCAAATAGACCATATTGGTGTCGGTTCGCCCATATATTTTGGCAATTTTGTTGATATTTCCGCCCGAACCTATCACATATATCTTCCCAAAATCGTCCTTAAAAGCTTTGAGCCAATTTTGCATCTTTTCCCATTCGTGTTCGTCCACTTTTTCGTTCAAATAGCGTATGGTTCCTATCTTAAAAGATTTCGAGGCAATGATTTTATGGTCTTGGAGCAGCGAAATTTCGGTACTTCCGCCGCCCACATCCACATACATCTTATATTTATAGCGTTTTTTGATGGCAATATTGTTGGAAGCAGTCACAATTTCAGCTTCCTCCAAACCCGTGATAACGCGAATGTTCAAACCCGTCTCGTTTTGGATGCGTTCCACCACTTCGGCGCTGTTTTCCGCCTCGCGCATGGCAGCCGTGGCACAGGTCTCGAAGCCCAAAGGATGATACACATCTATCAGCAACTTAAACGCCTGCATGGTTTTCAGCAAATCGTCGGTCTTGGTGTCCGAAATGCGGTTCAAATTAAAAACATCGTCGCCCAAACGTATCGGAATGCGGATCAGGGAAGCTTTTTCAGCCACCGTGATGTCGTTGCGCACATACACATTGGCAAACAAAAGGCGCACAGCATTGGTGCCGATATCAATAGAAGCAAAAAGCATTTAGAGCATTTTAGGGTTGATGATAAAACGTTTTTTGTACCTCGCCAAATTGATTTCGTTCCAATGTTGGACATCAATTTCAACACAAACCACCGTGGAAGTGGGCATGCCCGAAATTTTTTCCTCCAAAAAACAATTCGCAAAGTCGGTGATATAAGGATTGTGAGCCACAATGGCAAGCTGCGAAACGCTATCGTCAATTTCGAAAAGTATCTCGAAGTATTTGGACACATCGGCATGATAAAATCGCGGGTCCACCACAATTTTCTCGGGCAAATAGTTGAAACCGCGTGCCACTATCTTGGCAGTTTCCACGGCGCGCACGGCATGACTGCTCAACAAAAGCTCACATTGGCAATTATTTTTCTTAAAGAAATCAGCCACCAAAGCCGACCGCTCCTCCCCTTTCTTCAGCAGCGGACGCCTATGGTCGGGCACATCTTCATGCTCCAAAGATGCCTTGCCATGACGTATTAAATAGAGTGTTTTCATCCTGCAAAAGTAATAGAAACGTGCGAAGTCAATATTAAGTTAGTATTAAGTTTGAGAAATATATATCAACATAACGGGAGTTCTATAAATTGCTTTTTCATCGTTGGACTTCGATTTTCAAAATGCTCATTTACTCGAGTAAACTGCGCTTTTAAAAACCTTGTCCGCCTCGAAAAAACTAATTTCTAGAATCCCTCATAAAAAAAACATGCCGAAACGCAACAGGTGCTTCTTTCTTTTGAATATTAATAAGCAAATATGGGGAATTCGCTTGTAAATTTCTTCACTTGTTCGCCCACGGCGTGTATGGTAGCTTCGTTTTCGATGTTCGCAATCACTTCGTCGAGCAAATCAACAATGATGGGCATGTGAATTTCTTTCATGCCGCGGGTGGTGATAGCAGGAGTGCCCACGCGTAATCCCGATGTGGTGAATGGCGAACGACTATCGAAAGGAACCATATTTTTGTTGATGGTGATATGCGCTCGAACCAAGGTATTTTCCACTTGTTTGCCTGTTATGTCAGGGAATTTCGTGCGCAAATCAATTAACATAAGATGATTGTCGGTTCCGCCCGAAATAACTTTGTAACCTTTGTCGGTAAAACATTTCGACATCACCTGTGCATTCTTTTTCACCTGCACCACGTAGTCTGTGTAGCCTTCCGTCAAAGCTTCTCCAAAAGCCACCGCCTTAGCAGCAATCACATGTTCCAAGGGACCGCCTTGTATGCCCGGGAAAACTGCCGAATCAATCATCGCCGACATCATTTTCAGTTCACCTTTGGGCGTCATGGCGCCAAATGGGTTCTCAAAATCCTGACTCAACAGTATCATGCCGCCGCGCGGACCACGCAAGGTCTTATGGGTGGTCGTCGTGATGATATGGCAATGCGGAATGGGATTGTTCAGCAAACCTTTTGCAATCAAACCGGCAGGATGGGCAATATCTGCCATCAAAATAGCACCGATTTTGTCGGCAATGGAACGCATGCGAGCAAAATCCCAATCGCGGGAATATGCCGAAGCACCTGCGATAATCAATTTCGGACGTTCGCGCAAAGCCACTTCTTCCATCTTGTCATAATTCACCATGCCCGTGTCTTCTTCCACACCATAATCTACTACTTTATATAAAATCCCCGACGAATTCACCAAGGAGCCATGCGAAAGATGTCCGCCATGCGACAGATTCAGTCCCATGAACAAGTCGCCGGGTTTCAAACAGGTCAACAAAACAGCCATGTTGGCTTGCGCACCCGAATGGGGCTGCACATTGGCATAGGC
>CAIOYH010000175.1 GCA_903862465.1 uncultured bacterium
ATCCATTTCTGAGGGCAGTCAATCCATTTCTGAGGGCAGTCAATCCACTTCTGAGGGCTGTCAATCCACTTCTGAGGGCTGTCAATCCATTTCTGAGGCCCGTCAATCCATTTCTGAGGCCCGTCAATCCATTTCTGAGGCCCGTCAATCCACTTCTGAGGGCTGTCAATCCATTTCGGTGAGCGGTCAATCCATTTCGGTGAAACACAAATTAACCTCACAAATCAAGAACCTAACCGCCGTTTAGGTGTAAATCAAATCTAAATTCAAAAATCTCAAATCAAAAATCAATCTTTAACAGATCAACCGCAACGAACTCGGCACCACCTTCACTTCAAGCTCCTTGCCCAAGTCAATTTCGTCGCCATCTATGTGGGCGATGTTGTTTTTTTGTTGGATGATGCGCACCTCGGTGGTTTTAAAGATGCGGACGAAGGGTGTTTTGTGGGCTAAACCCACGAAGATAAACGGAATGACGAAAGCGGCATAATAGATAAGCGGTTTGCGGATGATACATAGGTTGAGCAAGCCGTCGTCGATGATGGAAGTGGGCGAAATGCGCGTGTTGAAGCCGAATTGGTCGGAGTTTGCCACGCAAATCATGAAGGATTTTGTTTTGATGATGCGTTGGTTGACATAAATCTTGAAACGCTTGGGGTTGTAGCGAATATATTCCATGAAAGCTATCTTGGCATAAGACCAAAAGCCGCGCGTTTTGACCTGCGAGAAGCGTTCGGCGACATAAGCATCGAAGCCCACGCCTGCAATACTGACAAAGACGCGCCCGTTGATGGTGCCCGTGTCGATGGTTTTCACATGATAGCGGTTGATGAGCAGCAAAGCCTTGCGCACATTCAAGGAAATCTTCATGAAATGCGCCAAACCATTGCCGGAACCCGCGGGGATGATGCCCATGGCGGTTTGGGTGTGAAGCAAAGCCTGCGCGACCTCGTTGACAGTGCCATCGCCGCCCACGGCAATGACGGCAGCGTAGCCCATCTGTGCCGCCTCACGACTCAACTCAATGGCATGAGCCTTGGCTTGGGTGTAGCAGATTTCGTAATCGAAGGCAGCCTTGTCCAAATGGGTTTCGATGCGGCGCTCGACAATCTTTTGCTTGCCAATGCCCGATTTGGGATTGATGATGAAGCGTATTTTGCGGGGGGAGTTACTCATTGGTGTCGCTGAGTTTGTTTTGGAGCATGCGTTGGTTGTAGGCTTGGATGAGCGCTTTGGTGAACTGCTCCAATTCGCGCGCCTTGACGACATTGGATAGGAGGAGATTGTTTTGAAGGAGGCGATCGTTGGTGATATCATACAAAGCGGTGGCTTTTTCGCCATTGAATTGGAGGACAAAGCCGTCTTTGATGAGTTGATAGGAGCTGTTGAGATAACTGATGGCAAAATGGGGCGCAGCTGTGTCGAAAACACTGCTTCCGAAAGCTACATATTTATCTTTATAGTGAACAAAATCGAGCAGGGAAGGCAATATGTCGGCTTGTTGAGTGATGGTTTTGTTGATGCCTTGCATTTGGGGGTTGTTGTGCATATAATATATAATAGGTATGGCGTAGGTGCCCAAATTATTTTGATAATAGGAGTTGTAAGCCAAGGAAGAATGGTCGGCAGTGATGACAAACAGGGTGGAATCGAACCATGGGAGCTGTTGGCAGGTGTGGAAAAAGTCCTTCAAGGCGTGGTCGGTGTAGCCAATGCTCTCGTGAATCTCTAAAGTGCCTTTGGGGAATTTGTTTTTATACTTAGGCGGAATGGTGTAGGGATGATGGGACGACAATGTGAAGATGGTGGAGAAGAAAGGTGGTTTGGTTTTGGTCATGGTGTTGGCGGCATATTGGAGAAACTCCTCGTCGTAGATGCCCCATTTGCCATCAAAATCTTTATCGTTGTTGTATTCGTTTTTGCCATAGTAGGCATCGAAGCCTGCCATCCTGGCATAAGCATCGAAGTTCATGGTACCGTTTTTTCCGCCGTGATAAAAGACAGAGGTGTAGCCTTCATGTTTCAAAACAAGCGGTAAGGAATTGACTTTGTTTCCCGAAAACATGGAAGTGATGTAGGCATCATTCATCAAAGAAGGCAAACCTGAAGCGACGGAAGGAATGCCTTCTATGGAACGTTTTCCATTTGAGAAAGCATGCTCCATCACCATACTGTGTTGGATTAATGAATCGAGGAAGGGTGTGTAGCCTTTGTAGTTGCCATTATCAATATCCTTATTGAGGGATCCGATATATTCGCGGGAAAGGCTTTCAACAATAATGATAACGACATTGAGATGGCGGAAGCTTTCGCCTGAAGGAACTTTGTTTTGAACGATAGGATTGAAGATGTTGCGTGCTTCGACATTCGAGAAGTATTTTCTGTCGTCGAGGCTTTTCATCTCAATGGTACTGAAGATGGAGAAAGGTGTGTTTACGAGTAAGGGGGCGTTTTGGGGATTGGTGTATTCGCCTGCATTAATCATACTCAGCGGTCGCAAACGGAATCCACCCCGAGCGATGAAGAGCGAGGAGCCCAAGATTAAAATAAACCATAAGAGACTCAAAAGAAAATGTTTGACGGTTTTGATTTGCGTATGCTTTACTTTTTTTGTTTTTCTGTAAAGATAAACCATAGTTGCAACCAAAGCGATGGCAATTACCACCACATACCAATAGTCATATAAATAATTCCAAAACAAGGATTGTAAATCGTCGCCGATTATGGATCCTTTGATGACATCGAAGGTGGTTCGGCGGAAGATGAATCGAAAGAAGACCAAGTCAACGCAGTTGAAGATGATGCCGATGGTGTTGGTGAGATAAAATATAATTTCAGCGGATAATTGGTAGGATTTGTTGGAGCGAAAATTAAAAGGCGCTACTTGTAATAGGATGTAAAGGGAGTTGATAAAGATAATAGCCGATGCATCGAATAGCATACCGAAACAGCATATTCGGTAGAGTTCCATGCCACTTATGCTTTCAAAATAATGATAATTAAGACTGTAAAACAGGATCCGCAACACGCTATAAAGGAATAAAATGATTCCAAGACGTGATAAAAGTGCGACATAAATGTTGTTAGAGATTTGCAATCGTTTCATAAGGATGCAAAAATAATGAATAACATTTAAATCTATAGAAAAAAATATGCTTTAGGTTGTAATAATTAAAAAATTGTGACTACAACTTTTCGTTTTACTTCGGTTGCGGAGTTGCCTGCTTTGTCTTTTACGTTATACGTTATATAATAGGTGTTTTCTGTGTGTATGTCCACAGGATTAACGACCACGATATTGCTACTGATGTCGCCATCGGTTTCATCTGTGGCAGTAGCACCTGCGTCAACATAGGTGGAATCTTTCGCGGAATTCACGATAGCTGTTCCTTTTAGTGTTATTATGGGTGCAGTTTTGTCGGAAGAAGTTTTTTTACAGGCATAGAAGACGATGGGCATCAACAAAATAATAAAAATGAGTTTTTTCATGGCGGATAAAATTTATTTTTACAAATTAAAATATCACAGGTTAGACTTTTTATAGGTTGAGATTCCATTGCTGACAGTTCCTGCGGGAATGGAGTCGGTGTAGTTGATCTCGAAAACCAAAGTGTCGCTGATGATTTTTACAGAACCTAATCCTGAATAGAAATGAGTTTGTAATGGGCTTCCTGTATCAACGCTTTGTCTAGGGACACTCACAGTATCATGACGAATATCGGCATAAATGACAGCGTTGTTGGCAGTGGCGTAGCCTACGTACCATATTCTATTGTTCAAAGTGGTGGATGTGGCAAGGGAGAATTGAAAATAGGACGTGTTGACGCCTAAAACGGTTTTGCCTGAATAATTGCCCACATATTGGTCGGCATCGTTGCGAACAATAACAGAGCGTGTGGCATCCGTTTGATGACCTGCTGCATCGGTTGCGCTATAAACGATATAATATATGCCTGCGAAGTTGGCATTGATAGTGTCTGTGGTGATGGCAGCAATTGTGCCATCATGCTCATCAAAGGCCTCGGCACCCGAATCGGTATAAGTACCGTTGAGTTGAACAAATACGGTTGCATCTCCCTTTAGAGTAATGGTTGGAGCGGAAGTATCTTTTTTCTTGCAAGAAAAGAAAAATAAAGTAATGAGAAGAAGGATGAATGTAGAAGATTTTTTAGACATTTTGGTACGAAAAAAAAAGAGTTATTGATGCTAATTAATTTCGGACATAATCCCCATGTGCTGAATAAACCAAAGAGGTGTCAGAAATTGTATAATTGATAGTAAATACGGAGTCGGAAGAGAAACTGCCGGCGCCCTCAAAGGTGCGACTATGAGCAGGAATGCCACATAAAATTGTTTGTTGAGGTATTGTAATAGTGGTTCCGGCAATTGTTCCATAGACATTAGCACTTACATAGGTTCCAAAACGTTTGAAATTGATGATATTCGTTGTGTCTATCGCTACAGAAAGTGTATCAATATAGGTAGCATCAAAAGTGCTGATAATATAATTCGATACCGTAAAAAAGCCACTAATATAAGGTGCGGCGTTTACAATAATGGTGCGTTTGGAAGAAGAAGCATTTTTTGCTGCATCCATGGCGGAGTAGGTGATAATGCTTTTGCCTGCAGAATACATATTAACGCTGCCGGATGTGGTATAGCTTAGAGTGCCATCGAAATCGTCAATGACTTTGGCACCAGGGTCAGTATAAACTGCTTGACTTGCAAAGGTTACTATGTCGGGGTTCGTGCCTTGAAGCGTGATGACAGGAGGGGTTGTGTCGTTCTTTTTACAAGAGATAATAGATACTACAATTAATAATAAGGTAAGGTAAGCAATTTTTTTTATCATAAAGTTTGTTTTAGGCTTCAAATGTAAGAATAATAATTGAGAAAACTGAAAACTAAATAAAATATTGTATTTTGTAAGATGAGAAGCTAAGATTTTGGGCTAAAAAAAAGGCAGCCTTTTTAAAGCTGCCTTTTTTTAAATGAATTTTATTTCTATTGTTTTGTGTAAACATCAACACCAGTATAAGTGGCATCAGAAACCTCGGTAAGATTAACTGTTATGACTTTGCTTGTTGAATTTATAGGACCACTGCCAGTAAATGTACGAACCATTGCAGGGCTACCACAATTAAATGATTGTTGAGGTAAAGTGCAAGAAGTCATTGCAGTATTCAAATCAATGTAAGGAGAACAGCCAGTGTAGTAAGCAAATCTACTAAAAATTAGACGATAATTTGTAGTAGAAGAAGCAGTGATTGTTTCAGTCCAAGCAAAATGCCATGTTCCGCTAATACCATCATCTGTAGCGCCATAAGTGCCAGCAAATGCTTTTGCATCATTAGCTACAGTAACTGTTCTAGTAGCTGTACCTTTGTTGCCGTCCGCGTCAGTAGCTGAATAAGTGTAAACGTAATCACCAGCCAAATCTTTATTAAAAGCAGGTACAACTGTTACATCAATGCTAGTAATTACTGTACCTTTGCTATCTTTGGCAGTAGCACCTGGATCAGTAAAAGTAGCATTTAAAGAAGAAGTCATTGTCGCATTACCAACTAAAGTAACTGTTGGAGGCGTTGAGTTTGTTTTTGTACAACTTGAAATTGTACACATGCCTGCGATTAAAACAATCGAGGCAAATAATAGAGCAATTTTTTTCATGTTTTTTTTTGTTTTTAGTTTATAAAATTATTTTAAGAAATACTCTTAGAAATAGAACTGCAAAAGTAAACAAAAAACTGAAAAGAAAAATTTTTTTTCAAAAAAAACTTGTGGATAAAAAATAAAGTATTACTTTTGCACACCGAAACCTTAAAAAAAGTTAAAAAAATGAAGAAAGTATTTACATTAATGGTAGTTGCCAGTATGGTAGCTCTAGTAGCTTGCGGACCAAGCGCTGAAGAAAAAGCAGCAAAAGAAAAAGCAAAGAATGATTCTATTGCAGCAGCTCAAAAAGCTCAAGCAACTCAAGATTCTATTGCAGCAGTAGCTAAAGCTCAAGAAGAAGCAGCAGCAGCAGCAGCCAAAG
>CAIOYH010000176.1 GCA_903862465.1 uncultured bacterium
CAATTATAAGAGGTGGTATTTATGGATTGTGGCATTAGAAAAAAATTCTCTAATCTATACTTTAACTTGCCGTCTTTAATTTTAATGATCATATCATAAACCACATTGTATTCTTTAGTATTATAAAAAAACAAAAACCAAAACCGTGTTTTTGTTTCATTTTTTCCCATCGCATATATTTCATCATTATTCTCATAGGTTACTTTTGTAGATGTTATAGACAAAAATTTCTTAACACCATCATAGATTGTTTTAGATGACATACCATCAAATTCTAAAACTTTTTCATAATATATTTTTTTAGCCTTCTTATTGCCTTCTATAATATAATAAGGTTTATATTCACTTTTCTTTTGAGAAAACAATTGAAAACTCATAATTGTCAGGACAAAGCATAATAAAATTTTATTCATAATGATAATTTTTTTTCCTACTCATAAGCTTTTCAGAAACCGCCCCCACAAAATAAAAACCTGAGTGAGCCAAGCCCGTTTTTTAAAGTGGTCTCTGAACTCCACTTTTATTATTTTATACAAAAAAAAACAGCGTGGTCAAATTGCCCACGCTGTATCTGAGGTCCGACCAAGAACCCTATCACAAGTGTAAAACAACGACCACGCTTTCGCGTGGCGTTATGCTTACAATCCTGTGATATCATTTTTTTGGTCGTTTTCAGATACAGAATTCGGCTAAACGCTATTTTTTATTTTTCTTTTATTCTTTTCTTTATTTTTCCTTTTTTAATTTGAGTACAAATGTACAATTATTATTATTACTTCAACAAATTTTTCATTTTTCATTTTTCATTTTTCATTCCCATCTCCTGCCAATTTTCTCTTATCATAAAAATCATACCAATCAAACAAATCAGCGGTTCAGACAATTTTCTACTCCAACCCCTTCAACTCCACCACCGTCGTCGTCGTTTCCCCTGCTTTAATCACTATGCTTATCACAACATCCTCGTAAGTAGCTCTTCTGATAATCACGTTATATGCCCCTTCCTTCAAATCCACCAACAATTTTCCTTCATCATCCGTAGGCAACTTATAATCCGTACCCACAATCTCCACCTCCGCATCCTCTATCCAACTATCCTCCAAACCAAAATCCTTCACCGTCAAATTCCATTGCCCTATCATGGCAGCCATCTGTTCAGCTTTCCGTTGCGCTATCGCATCAGGCGAACTACCATCATGACGAATCCGTTTCAGCAGCGTAGCTATCGTATATTCATTTGCCCTCACATCACCCTTAAAAATCGCCTTCCCTGCCTTACATATATTCATCGTAACATCCCACATATCATCAAACTTCTGATGATTCGCCGCCACAGCCGTTTCCTTATCGCCCTCCATTTTATTCTGTTTCTCATTCAGCAGTCTCACCTGTTCCACCTTCGCCAACAGCCCGTCCCACTTAGCCTGCGTCATCCCTTGGTCTGTCAAAGCATCCTCATTTGCTGTGATATTAGCATTCAACACCGTCATCGCAGGAGCAATTCCTTCCATATTCTTCCTCGAAATACAATCCCTCACAGCCTTAATTCCCATATCCTTCCAACTAATATTCAATGCATCGCCTGCATTAATAGCATAAATTTCAAAATCATCCAAATCTGTCCGAACGCTAATGGCAGTCGTAATCAGCAAACCTGTCAAAGTCTTGCTTTGTGTCAAATAAAACGAAGTAGCCACTATGTTTTCACACACCACTATCTTTGCAATAGTATTTGTATAAAAAGGATCTTCGTACTTTGTAAATCTTTC
>CAIOYH010000177.1 GCA_903862465.1 uncultured bacterium
ACCAAGGAAAGATACTACGAACCCCGACACTTTGTGTACGGGACAGGTTACGAATATGCGAATTACGAATTGATTCCAAATCTAAAATCTCAAATCAAAAATCTTAAATCCACTATGTGTCTATGTGCCCCTGCCTGACTGCATCACGCAGGCAGGTATGTGGTGAAAAAGATCCAAATACCCTTTACCATCTCCCCTATTCTTTAATGAATTTGGTGCGATAGTTACAGTGTGCTGATTGAAATGAAATGATATAGAATCCTGCATTCAATGCGCTGACATCTATCTTGGATGTTTGGTTGTTGCTCAAATTCTGTGTGGCGGTATATACTTCTTTTCCTGAGAAATCATAGATAGTGATAGCCACGTCGTCGTTGATATTCATTTGATTTTGGATAAACAAATCGTTGGTAGCGGGGTTAGGATATACATTTACTTTTCCGAGTTCGTTTTCGGTGATGCCTGCGCCAACTTTCAAAGCCCAATATTTAGCAGTCCAACCCAATCCTTGGGTGGTGCTATCACTACTAAACACCACCAACATCTTGCCGCTGTTAGCCGTGAGCGTTGGAGGCATATTGGTGCCCGAGAAGGAACCTAATAAAGGAGCAGCAGTTGTGGCGCCATCATATATACTTACAACATCTTTATCCAATTCGGTGTTGAAATCCGAGGTAAATTGCAAAACGACTTTTTCGGCGCCTGTGGGTTGAATAAGCCAATCGCAAGCGGTGTTGTTCCAATAATAGGAATAGCCACTGCCATCACCAAATACGCGTGTTGAATCCGTAAAAGTGCGGCTTGCCATACAATAAGGGGCAAAATAAGGCATGATATTCACGATGGCTTGTTCGCCTGATGAAAAGTTATAACCTCCGGCATTCAAAGTATCAATTTGGAAATAACCATTGTTTGAACCACTCCATCCCCAATTCATGTGGAATTTATTGGTGTTGTCATAGCCATCACACACCCAAGCATGTCCGCCACCTGATCCACTTCCGCTATAATAAAGAGGATGTTGCTCATCAAGATTATCTTTTAAGATGGTGATCCATTCCAAATAGGGATAGTCATTTCTATCTAAAATCTCAATAGTATTCCTATAATGGAAATAATTTTTGAACGCAGTGACTGCGTTGAAAGATTGAGCACCGGATTCTAATGGACTATAATCCATGTCAACTGACACACCGCAATTGAAAATAAGGGTAGAAATAGCGTCTTGATTTGTAGCATTACCGCTATTGCCCATAGCAGACCAATCGTAGGTTGTGGCAGAGAAATCAGCAGCAATCAAACCAAAGTAAGGATGTGCATAAGAGTGGAATCCAAATCCATTTGCAGGATAATTGTAATATTTCATTATCTGAGCCATAGCAGTGGAAACGCATCCTGTGACACAATGTCCGTCGGGACCTGTGGAATAAACAGGACAATTATGGTTGTAATATTTTCCCTGATCCCAACGTGTGGTGCACAAAGGCGTCACGGCTTTAGTAGATTTTTTGGTGAGGGGTTGATTATCGCTTGCCAAGAGTTCGTTCCATTGTGAATTGGCAACAAGATTGGTTGCATGGCGTTGGGCAGCGATGCGTCCCGAATAATTTTCGAGCCAATTTCTTGTAGCGGGAGCTTGGTCAACACTGAATGTGCCTTCGGTGGAATATCCCAAAATCGGATTGCTGGAATAATCACCTGCCACAATCACAAATCCTGAATTGTTTACATTATATATATAGAGCAAAGTGTCGTTACTTTCAAGCAGAAAGTAGCTTAATTGCGCCGAACTATTGGTTTCATTAAAAGATTTAGACCAAAAGGAAGCGGCTGCTTTTTTAGCGATGACACTAGGCACAGTTTGAGCCGAAGCCGATAAAATACAAAGCAAGGTAAACACCAATAGAACTACTTTTTTCATAAATGATTTTCGTTTAGTATATGTTTTTTTTTAATTTTCAAATGCAAAGATATAACTTAGTTTGCAATTAGATGATGTTTTCTAAAAAAAAATATTTGCAGCAATGAATTTAGTTCGTAATTTTGCCGCCTAAAACAGAATTATGGATACCAATAAAATTATCTCAGCCTGTGGATTAATCTGCAGCGATTGTGAATTCTTCGAAAAACAATGTGGTGGTTGCTACACCGTGAAAGGCTCTACTTTTTGGGCAAACGAGATGATGCCTACTAAAATTTGTCCTTTATTTGATTGTAGTGTGAACACTCGCGGACACAAAAGTTGCGGAGATTGCGATGAATTACCTTGCAGTACTTTTTTGCAAATGAAAGATCCCTCACAGTCGGATGAAGAACATGAAAAAACATTAAAGATTCGCATCGAACGCTTGAAAAACAATCAAAATTAACGTTTGGCATTGCATTTCACCATCCCGATATTTATTCCGCATCTTGCCTGTCCCTTTCAATGTGTCTTTTGCAATCAAAAGCACATCTCAGGAACAACAACACCGATGAGTTTGACAGAAATTACGCAAAAGATTGAGCGAAATCTGTCCACCATACATCATGAAGGTGCGACGGTGGAAGTAGGTTTTTTCGGAGGAAGTTTCACCTGTTTGGATATTGATAAACAAAAACAATATCTTGAAATTGTTCAGCCTTATATTCATAATCGGCAAATTGACAGCATTCGATTGTCAACGCGTCCCGATTATATTGATGAGGCAGAATTATTATTCTTAAAGGAGTTTCATGTCAAAACTATAGAGTTGGGTGTTCAATCTATGAATGATGATGTGTTGAAGGCATCCGGCAGAGGGCATACGGCTTTGGACGTTATATGTGCTTCGAAACTGATAAAATCTCATGACTTTCAATTAGGGTTGCAGATGATGGTGGGTTTGCCGGGGGATGATGCTGATACATGCATGCATACTGCGCAAATGATACTGAGTTTAATGCCTGATTGCGTGCGAATATATCCGACTCTCGTGATTCAAAACACCGAGCTTGAAGATTTGTATCTGGAAGGAAAATATAAAGCGATGACCTTGGAAGAAGGTGTGGACAGGGTTGCTCCTATTTTGAAATTGTTTTTAGATAATAGTATCAATGTAATCCGTGTTGGTTTGCATCCATCAGAAGAATTCGATAAAGGAGGAAAACTTTTGGCAGGACCCTATCATCCCTCCTTTCGAGAATTGGTGATGACCAAGTTGTGGTATGATGAATTGTGTAAGATTCCTATTTCGGAGCATAAAGATATAAGTATCACCGTGCCGACTTCCGATTATAATGTTGCCATTGGCTTTAATGCGAGTAACAGAAACTATTTGAAGCAGCAATTCCGACGGGTTCGTTTTTTGAAATCAGATTCACTGACCAATTTCTCTTACCATGTGGATTATTGCTGATGCGCGTCTCCCTGAAATCATCAAAGAGAATCTCAGCAATTATGGAACGTTGCTTGAATTCTCATCCAACGCTATTGTGTATAATGCTATCAGCGGACATCCTGATATCTTTTGCTGCAGCACAGATCAACAACTTATTATTGCGCCCAATACGCCTACGGAATTTATTGCTATGCTTAATAATTCTAAGATTAATTTCTGCTTAGGCGATGCATTATTGGGCAATACATATCCTGAAACAGCACACTATAATGCCGTAAGCACTCAACACTACTTGATACATAATTTTTATTATACCGATAAGAAAATCAAGGAGGCTGCTCAAGACAAGCTTGCGATACATGTCAATCAAGCCTACACGCGCTGCAATTTGTTATTTCTAAATCCTACACACTTCATCACCTCTGACAAAGGCATAGAACAAACATTAGTCAAACATGGTTTGGTGGGTTTGTATGTGCATCCTGAAGGCATCCAATTGAAAGGTTTTTCGCATGGTTTCTTTGGAGGCTGCTGTGGCATCCACCAGCATCGTCTTTTTCTGAACGGGAGCCTATCTTATCTTCCTGAAAAGAAAGCCTTAACTGCATTTTTATCGAGTCAACAAATTGAAACAATCGAGCTCTATCAAGGACCATTGATTGACTCGGGAAGTTTATTATTTTTGGATTATTAAAAAAAAATCATTGCCAATCTACTACAATAAAGTATATTTGACAAAAAATTGAATAGCACCAAATGAAACTGTCGGTAATTATAGTAAACTACAACGTCATCTATTTCCTGGAACAATGCTTGCATTCTGTGATAAAAGCAGGACAAGGCATTGATATGGAAGTTTTTGTAGTGGACAACAATTCTGTGGATGGTTCGGTCACGATGGTCAAAGACAAGTTTCCTGAGGTAAAACTTATTTGCAACACCGACAACAAAGGTTTTTCAAAAGCAAACAATCAAGCCATTCATCAAAGTTCGGGCGAATTTGTGTTGTTACTCAATCCCGATACGGTTGTGGAAGAAGATACCTTCTCGAAGATTGTTGCATTTATGGAGCGACATCCCGATGCTGGTGGCTTAGGTGTAAAGATGTTGGATGGAAAAGGCAGATTTCTTCCCGAATCGAAACGGGGCTTACCCACTCCAAGAGTTGCATTCTACAAGATATTTGGTTTCTCGCGTCTATTCCCCAAATCAAAAACCTTCGGAAAATACCATTTGGGGTATTTAGATAAAGATAAAACTCACAAGGTTGAAATTTTAGCAGGCGCCTTCATGTTGTTGCGCAAAAGCGTTCTCGACAAAATAGGCTTGCTTGACGAAGCGTTCTTCATGTATGGAGAAGATATTGACTTGTCTTATCGCATCGTCAAGGCAGGCTATCAGAACTATTATTTCCCCGAAACACGCATCATACATTATAAAGGTGAATCCACAAAGAAGAGCAGCGTGAATTATGTTTTTGTGTTCTACAATGCGATGATTATTTTTGCTCGCAAACACTTTTCACAGAAAAATGCACGGATGTTTTCCTTTTTAATTAATTTGGCAGTATATCTGAGAGCGGCAGTTGCTATCACGATGCGCTTTGTCAGAACATTTCTCCTCCCTTTGCTCGACACCGCCATCATTTTCACAGGCATCTATTTCATCAAGAATTATTGGGAATCTCATGTCGTTTTTCAAGGAGGAGGCGCTTATCCCATCGCATTCATAGCTGTTGCAGTACCCGTTTATATCTTCGTGTGGCTATTCTCGGTTTTCATTAGCGGCGGCTACGACAAACCGATACGGGTAGGCAAAATCATCCAAGGCATCATAATTGGTACTGTTCTAATCTTGACTATTTATGCTTTGTTGGGCGAAAGTCATCGTTTTTCAAGGGCATTGATAATTCTTGGTGCGGGTTGGGCAGTTATCTCCATGTTGAGTTTGCGCTACCTGCTAAACCTGATGAACTTTAAATCATTCAAATTCGGTACGGTGAAAAACAAACGTTTTATCATCGTTGGGGATCATGAAGAAGCACAACGGGTGGAAGGTTTATTGCAGAAAACACTCATCAATCCGGGGTTCATTGGTTTGGTTAACACAAATGATAATGTTACCAACAATTTCGGTTTCCTTGGGAGCTTATCACAATTAACCGATATCATTACTATTTATAAAATAGACGAAGTGATATTTTGTTCCAAATCTCTTCCCCCGCAGGGTATCATTGACAAAATGACCGAACTGCAGCATACCAACATTGATTACAAAATTGCTCCCCCCGAAAGTATGTCTATCATAGGCAGTAATTCCATCAATACAAGTGGAGAGCTATATGTGTTAAACATCAATTCTATCAACAAAGCATCCAACAGACGTTCGAAAAGATTGCTCGATTTATCTTTGAGCTTTGGATTGCTGTTGTTTTATCCTATCGAGATATTTATCGTCCGTCAACCATTAAACTTCTTCAAAAATATCTTCGCTGTTTTCCTCGGACTAAAATCATGGGTAGGCTATTATAAGCCCGAACATGCCGACGACCAAAAACTTCCCAATATCCGTAAAGGAATCCTCAACCCTGTTGATTCTATCAAGAAACAAGACGTTTCTTCCGAAATAGCCAATAGCTTAAACATATTATACGCCAAAGATTATAATGTGGTGTATGATATTAATATTGTATGGAAAGCATTCTCAAAATTGGGAAGAGGAGGAAATACTTAAAGTGCCTAAAGTACTTCAAGTACTTAAAGTATTTAGAGTGCGCTAAAGTACTTAAAGTAAATAAAATATTCCTGAAAACTTTAGGCACTTTAGGCAATTCAAACTTTAGGCACTTCCTCTTGTTTATAACTTATTAAAAATTTCACAGCGCTATTTGGAATCAAAACACTAAATTTGCACTTTCATAAATATTAATTCAACCATAAATGGTAAAACGCAATCGAACGCTTTATCGTTCAATATACTTTATTGCAACACTTGCCCTGCTTCCTTTGCTTTCTAAAGCTCAGAAAACGTACGAGGCTACAGGGGATATCAAAATAGCCAAACAATTCTTTGGCTTCGGCGATTACATCACTTCCTTAAAGGAATATCAATACCTATATCATTTAGATTCAAACAACAATGACCTCCTTTATCCGCTTGCGTATTGCTATTTGCACACCAACCTCGACAAGAAAAGCGCTATTCCTATATTCGAGAAAGTTATTCACTTAAAAGATTTCGACCCCCAAGCCATGTATGAATTGGGTTTGGCTTACGAAATAGCTTATAGATTTGATGAAGCCATTGAATGTTTCGAGAAATATAAAAAGTTGAGCAACAACTCCAACAAGAACGATATTTCGCCAAGCCGACAAATTGAGATGTGCCATAACGCCATCGAACTTATCAAGCATCCTGTGAATGTTACCTTCGAGAATCTCGGTCCTCGCATAAATTCCACCTTTCCCGATTACAATCCTTTCATCAACAAAAATGAAACTTCCTTATACTTCACATCAAAACGAGTCGGCAACAATGGCAACATCCCCGATTTGGATGGCTATCCCACTGCCGATGTCTTTTATGCTGATAACAAATATGGCGAATGGGAAAAAGGTAAACGATTGGTTCCGACCATTAATTCGCCCTTAGTGGAAGAATCGTGCGGCATTTCGGCTGATGGCAGCTATGTATTCATCTTTATTGATAATTTCGATGCCAAGCTTCAAACGCGCGTAGCCATCAAGGAAGGCAAAAGCTTCCAAAAAATTACAGCCTTAGGCTCCACCATCAATCCTCTCAACAATGCCGCGAAAGCTGCCTCCATAACTCCCGACAAAAAAACCATGTTCTTTTCTTCCAAAAGAGATGGCGGCTTGGGCGGAAGCGATTTGTTTATGGCAAAACTATTGCCAACAGGGCAATGGAGCACGCCCGAAAACTTGGGCAAGGTGGTAAACACCGCCTATAACGAAGACTTCCCCTCTTTGGCGCCCGACGGAAAAACCCTTTACTTTTCGTCTGCAGGTCATAACAGCATGGGCGGCATGGACATCTTCCGCACCGAATGGAATCGCGAAACCAACACCTTTTCTGAACCCGTCAACATTGGCTATCCCGTCAACACTCCCGATGATAACAACAGCATCTCATTCACAGCTTCAGGAAAATATGCCTACATCTCCGCCTTGCGCGACGACACCTACGGAAATCTCGACATCTATCGTGTCATCTTTAATGATATCAAAGCAGGCTACACCACCCTGATTGGAACCCTCACTGAGCGCGACTCCTTGAACATATATGCTGTTTTCGCCAAGAAGATTAACGCTCGTATGGATAGCATAACCAAAAAACCTGATTTCAAAGTCAACCCTTCCGAAGAAGACAAAGCCAAAGTGCAAATGCTTACCGACAAACTCAAAGCAGGTCCTGACATCAAAATTCAAGTGCAAAACAACAAAACCCAAACATCGGAAGGTACCTATAAACCTAACAAACAAAGTGGAAAATTCATACTGATTCTGTCCCCGGGCGAATATACCATCACCATAAATTGCGAAGGCTATCAAGAATCCAAAGAAATCATAAAAATTGCAGACCGCGAAATGCCTATTAAAGAAATATCCCGTAACTTTCATTTAAATTCAAAATAAGTCATGAAACTAAAACTCAACAAACCTTTTGTCGTTTTCGACATCGAAACCACAGGCTTAAGCATTGCCAACGACCGTATCGTCGAAATATGCATCGTCCGCGACAATGTGGACGGCAGCCAAGATGTGAAAACCATGCGCATCAACCCCACCATCCCCATTCCGGCGGAAGTAACGGCTATACATGGCATCACCGACGAGGATGTAAAAGATTGCCCCACCTTTGCCCAAGTGGCTGATGAGCTGAATCAATTCTTAGACAATTGCGACATGGGCGGCTACAACTCCAACAAATATGACATTCCTTTGTTGGTTGAAGAATTTTTGCGTGCAGGTGTCGAATTCAATTTCACAGGGCGTCGTTTCGTGGATGTGATGAATATTTTTCACAAAATGGAACCCCGCAACCTCAAAGCTGCCTACAAATTCTATTGCCACAAAGATATTCAAAATGCCCACTCAGCCGAAGCTGACACTCTCGCCACCTACGAGATTCTCTTGGCACAACTCGACCACTACAACGAAGTGGAATATACAGGCTACGATGGCGTCACCTCTGTGCCCATCACCAACGACATTCAGGCATTGCACGACTTCTCTTTCAAATCAAAAAACGTAGATTTGGTGGGGCATATCGTCATGAACGAAAAAAACGTAGAGGTGTTCAACTTCGGCAAACACAAAGGAAAGTCCGTCGTGGAAGTATTTCGTCAAGAGCCTTCCTACTACGATTGGATGTCGAAAGCAGACTTCCCTTTATCCACCAAAAGAGTACTCACCATCATCAAATTACGTGGTTTCAACAATTCATCAGTAAAAATTAATCCCGAATGAAAATAATTTGCATCGGCAGAAACTATTTGGAACATGTTCAAGAGTTGAACAACAAACTGCCCACCGAACCCCTCTTTTTCCTAAAACCCGACACTGCCTTAGTGATTCGCAACCGTCCGTTTTTCTATCCCGAATTCTCATCCGACGTGCATTACGAGGTGGAGTTGGTCTTTCGCATTTGCAAGGTGGGCAAACACATACAGGAGAAATTCGCACCCAACTATTATAAGGAAATCGCCATCGGCTTAGACATGACCGCCCGCGACCTGCAGCGCGAAGCCGCCTCCAAAGGCTTGCCATGGGAAAAAGCAAAAGGATTCGACCGCTCGGCACCCATCAGCCCCTTTGTGCCCATTGCCGACTATCCCGACATCGCCAACCTCAATTTCTCCCTACAAAAAAATGGCGAAACCGTCCAACAAGGCAACTCATCGCAGATGATTTTCTCCATCAACAAAATAATTGCCCACGTGTCCCAATTCATCACCCTCAAAACAGGCGACATGTTCTTCACAGGAACCCCGCCGGGAGTAGGTCCCGTTCAAATTGGCGACAAACTCGAAGCTTTTATTGAAGATAAAAAAATGTTGATGTGTAATGTGAGGTAGGACAATAGTATTGTTTATTAAATATAAAAACTTGCCTCGGATTGGGGTAAGCCTTTTTATGTTTTGTGTGCAATGTAAAAAATCTTATTAAAAGGCACAGCCTTATTTGATATTACCACAGAGGGAGAGCCTACCGTCGAATAAGTACTATGGAAAATATTTATAAAATGAGTTACGATGTCCAAATCGAACAAGCAAAACTTTGTTCTTTTGAACCACTATCCCAATTCGATATGATTCAGATATTTTTATTCTGTACTGATTCTTATATTTAGTTAGCTTCTTAAGATTATTGATATTGAGAATGGATTCAGCATTGGAAATATCTTGCATCACATCATATACCTCTTTTAAAAGATTACGATTTGTGTATGCAGAAATGTCTCTTAAAAATGTGCCTTTAGCAATTAACTCCATGTTTTCTGAAGTGGTCATAAATTGTTTCTACCGGCACATCTTCGCTCTGTAAACCTTCGTTTATCCATTTTGAAATGGCTAATTCTTCGCGATCTTCTTCGGTCAAAACACGTGATTTGAGCTTGTTTTTCTTAAATAAGGATAAAAAGAATTCTTCTTCGTTATCGGGAACATTTACAATTATTGTTTTCATATTTTCTGTACTTTAAAATGCAAAATAGATTTCCATTGCAAAGATAAATAATAATTCGGTAACAGCGAGAAGTATGTAAAAATAAAATATTAAAAGAGCTTGCCGCCATTGAGCTAAAACCCTTATGTGATGATTCTCTTGCACTCTTTTTTTTCTAAATAACCTCACCTGTATTTTTGAAATTCAATACAGTTTTTGGAAAATACTATATCGGATTTCACAAATCCCATATCGGATTTCACAAATCCCATATCGGATTCAAATAAAACTATATCGGATTTCCCAAAGCCCATATCGGGTTCAAAAAAGTCTATATCGGATTTTCCAAAACCTATATCGGATTCAAAAAATCCATGTCGGATTTCACGAATCCTATGTCGGATTTCACGAATCCCATGTCGGATTTCACAAATCCGATATCGGATTTCAAAAATCCGAGACTAGAAAATCGGTGGAGATAACTCTTACAATTAAATATAATCGTTTCAAATCAAACACAATGAACAAAAACTTCCTTTTCTTTTGCCTTTAATTTAATAATTTATCGTACTTTTGCCGATATGATTTCAATCGGAAAATTCAACTCACTCAAAATCCTCAAAAAAGTTAACTTTGGCTTATACCTCGATGGCGGCGAATTGGGCGAAATACTTATGCCCGTGCGCTACATCCCCTTGCGTTGCGAGGTGGACGACATCCTCGATGTGTTCATTTATAACGATTCTGAAGACCGCCTCATTGCCACCAACGAACAACCTTTGGCGCAAGTCGGCGAATTTGCCTTTCTAAAAGTCAAGTCGGTAAACCAATTTGGCGCATTTCTCGATTGGGGATTGCCCAAAGATTTGCTCGTGCCCTTTCGCGAACAAAAAATGACCATGGAAGAAGGAAAAAGCTACATCGTGTATATTTTTCTCGATGAAGAATCTAAAAGAGTTGCCGCCACTTCAAAAATTGACAAACATATCAACAAAGAAAAACCCAATCTCACAGAAGGGCAGCAAGTGGACCTCCTGATTTGGACCCGCACCGACCTCGGTCACAAAGCCATCATCAACCACGAATACTCGGGTGTGCTCTATGCCAACGAAGTGTTTCAAAATATCGAAAAAGGACAACAACACGTCGGCTACATCAAAAAAATACGTGAGGACGACAAAATTGACCTCACCCTCAGCAAACCCGACTACGAAAAGATAGAAGACCTCACCGACCGCATCCTTTTTATGCTGCAACAAAACGATGGTTTCCTTGCCGTGGGCGACAAAAGCTCCGCCGAACTCATCTACGAACTGTTTCACGAAAGTAAAAAAACCTTCAAGAAAACCATCGGCATCCTTTACAAACAACGCCTCATAGCTATCGAAGACGATGGCATCAGGCTATTAGAAACCAAACCATAAGACTTCATTTTATATATAATCACAACAATCAAACCTATCAACAAATGAAAATTGCAGTAACAGGAGCCAGCGGGCATGTGGGATCCAACCTATGCCGGGCACTCATACAAAAAGGAATCGAAACCAATGTCTTATTTCATGACGACGACAAAGCCTTTCGCGGTTTAGCCGTCAACGTCATCAAGGGCGATTTGAACAACAAAGAATCCCTCGACAATCTCATCCGTGGCGTGGATGTTGTCATCCACACGGCGGCTTATATTTCCGTAAATCAGACCGACGATCAAACAGTTATTGACACCAATATCGAAGGAACCAAGAATATTATTGCTAAATGTTTCGAACATAAAACCAGTCGTTTAATACACTTCAGCTCTATCCATGCTTTCAATCAATTTCCATTGAACGAACCTTTGGATGAAGAGCGCATTTTGATTAAAGATTCGCCCTATATTTACGACAACACCAAGGCAGCATCCGAACTTTTGGTGAGAGAAGCCAACAAAAACGGATTGGAAACCGTGGTGCTGAGTCCCACTTCCATCATCGGTCCTTTCGATTTCAAACCATCCTTGGTGGGCAGGTCATTAATCAATATTTACAAGCAAAACCTGCCTGCACTCATTAGCGGTGGCTATGATTTTGTTGATGTGCGCGATATAGCCGAAGCAGCCATCAATGCCATCACCATGGCACGTGCGGGCGAAAAGTATCTCTTGGCGGGCAAATTCCATAGCATCAAAGAATTTGGCGATTTGATAGAGAAAGTTTCGGGCGTCCGTCGTCCACAATTTATATGTCCGCTGTGGCTTGCCAAATTCGGTATGCCTGTGATGAAATATTTTGTTGACAAAGAAAATCGCTTGGTGTTCAATAAACAAACCATCGAAATATTGGAGTCGGGACACCGCAACATATCTTCTGCCAAAGCCCAAAAAGAGCTGAACTTCATTAGTCGCCCGCTCGAAGTGAGCATAACCGACGCATTTCATTGGTTCAAAGACAACGGATATTTATAAACTTTATCACGTAGCAGGATGATTTCAGAACACATATTTAATATCGCAGCCATCTGTTGGATGCTTTCGGGACTATTAATTTTCGGCGTATTATTTAAAATCACGGCACCTTATGGCAAATTCATCAGCAACAAATGGGGTGCTATGGTCAGCAATCGAATGGGTTGGATAGTGATGGAATCCCCGCCCCTATTGCTTTTCTCTTATTTTTTCTTTTGGGGTAACAACTATCAAAACGTAGTGTGCATGGTGATTTATCTCTTGTGGATGATGCATTATCTGAACCGCGATTTGATATTCCCCTTCAGAACCAAAACAAGCGGAAAGAAAATGCCGCTTGCCATTATGTTGTTTGCTATTATTTTTAATACCTTCAATGCCTTTTTCAATGGCTATTTCTTAGGTTTCTTCGCCGATTACTCCGTCAGTTGGTTCCTCGATCCGCGATTCATCATCGGCTTCATTGTGTTTGTGTCGGGCTTTGCTATTAACATCTTTGCGGATAATGTGCTATTCAAGATTCGCAAAAACTCAAACGATTATCAGATTCCGTATGGCGGCATTTACAAGTACATATCCTGTCCCAACTATTTTGGAGAGATATTGGAATGGACAGGCTTTGCAATGATGTCGTGGTCTTTGGCAGGCTTATCCTTCTGCGTGTGGACCATCGTGAATCTGCTTCCGAGAGCATTTGCAAACCATAAATGGTATAAGCAGCATTTCCCCGAATATCCTGCCAATCGGAAAGCATTGATTCCTTTCTTGTTTTAGAAAGAAACCCCATACCGCATTGCATCGTTTTTTGGACGATGTATAATGCTATAAACACGTGTTTGCGAGTCATTCAAACCACTTCATCTTGCTCAAATATTGCATAGAGTTTTTCGTAAAAAACTCTGCGAATCTTCACCAATAGGTTCTCGCGGTCCACATAGCCCGAACCTTCTCTGAAATACACTGCCTTTTCTGCTTTCACCGTGTATGACTTTGCTTTTTCTTCTACTTTGGTGTGGATTTCAGGCTTCGTTTCTTTGTCTTTAAATTGATTCAATTTGAACAATTCTTTACTTTTGTTCTTCGGACTGTATATTTCCATAGCACTTAATTGTTTAAGTTTTTAATGATTTATTGAATAGTAGTAAAATTTAATAATCGTCAAAAGTAATACTATATCAACTTCTATTGGTGCATTTTAAGTAATACTTTTGCTTAACTTTCGCTTATGTTTTCGCTTAAATAATTCAACAAACATAATTAAGTGCTTAATTAATTTTACTTAATTTGCGCTTAATCTAAAATTAAGTCGTACATTTGTAAAATTTTTTTTATGTCAGGAAAATTCTCTTTTAACAACTCCGACATTTCTACCCTGCTGACCAAAGCTCATCAGCTCATCCCGGGTATTGGAAAAATTATTTCTATACAGTATGCCCATCAAAAACAAAAGATAGAAGCCCACACCCTCTCCCAACCTTCCAACCCCAACACGATTCAAGAAATACAGTTGGACGAAAAAGTCTTGGAGACCATCAACGAGTTTCGAATACAAGACATGAATTTCAATTGGTTTTCTTCCGAGGATTTGCCTTTCAATGTGGATACGCAGAAAATAGTGCAGATGGACGTGTTTCGCGAGTTGGAACGAAATATCCTCCTGATAAGCTTTCCCAATGAGTTTGATAAGAAAAATGATTTGATGTTTTTTTATTTCAACGAAAACATCAGCAATTTCATCATCAGTAATTCGGGCAAATCGCTGACACCCGAAAACAAAGTGATCATCGGCACCTTGCTGAGCAATTCGCTGCACACCCTTTTGGATGTGTTGCGCCACGACAGGAAAACATTAAGCAATTACAACAGCAATGTTAAGCATGTTATTCATGCCATGAAGGAGGCGCAAAATGCCATCTCTGAATTTAAAGACAAACACGATTCGGTGTTGCTTAACTATTCGAACGAATTGCTTAATCAGATGCGCACAGGCAGCGGATTCAAGTTTGTTTTGGCTGAGAGCGCCATCACCAAGATAAAAGAATACACGGGCGAGATATCCACCTTGAAGACCGTGATAACCAATGCCGCCTCTTTTGCAGGGAATTTGAATATGGATTCCAATGACAATAGCATCCTGATCGAAGATTATCATCTGAACTTCGATGTGGCGAAACGGCAGGAAGCTGCGCAACCCTTGGTGCAGGAAAACGGACGCTATGCAAAGACAATTTCATTGCTCGACCGTTTGGAAGCCGCCGCACAAGATGTGTATCGTAATAAAAAAGCATTGACAGGAAGCAATGTGGGCAGTGCGTTCAAACCCGAAATCTCTGCCCCTGCCATTTCAGATGCCTTGAAGAAACATAGAATGAAAATCATTACCTTGGTGAAAGATTATCCCGACAGATGGAATTTGATACGCACGGAGTTCAAACCTTTGATAAATATAATTACCCCAAGGTATAATGCTTTTGACAAGCAGGCGTAGGGTTTTGACGCTTTGCAGCGGTTTGGTTATAATTAATCTTTCCTTTCACTATTACTTATTATTTCTATAATCTGAACCAAAAAGCAGTTCGTGTTTTGCACAGGCACAATCAAAAGTTGTTGGATTATTTGGATATACGTTTTTATATAGTTGTAACGTACTTGTTATATCAATTCCTTTTACTGTAACTACATAATAAAAAGGAATTCCTGTACCTTCTCCAAATTGTTTGAATGGAAATAGGATTTTCTTAGCTATTACCAAAATAGGATCATGAAAAGGTGGTCGCCAACCGTCTAACAAACAAATTTCTGTATGATATTTCCAATGGGCTCCAAGAATTAATTCAGTCAAATAATTATTGATTGGGTTTTTGATAATTTGTTTCAATTCCATTTTTTTATCTTGTGCTACACTGATTTTATTAATAATTATGCTCATTTGAAAAGTCAAAATAAGTGAAATTAACAAAGTTAGAAAAGGAGTAGATAAAAATAAAAGTTTTTGTTTTTTCTGCAAACTTTTAAAATATATCCATAGCTGAAAAATTAAAAGGAAAGGTGTAAGTACGACTGCAGGATAGAAATATAGTGCATCAAAAATATTAGTACGGAACCTTAACTTAAAAAAGCGAAGCAAAAAATGTAATATTAGGATAAAAGGAATGTTGATGGTAACAAAAATCAAATATTCAAAACCAGCAAAAAGCAGAATGTAAATAGAAATAAAAAAACCAAGTCCACAAACTGCACCAATTAAACCAATAATCTTTGACTGTTTTGTAAAAAATGGAAAAACAAGAAATGCTAAACAAAAAACAATTAAAGTGATTGCTGCCCAAGTCACAGGGATGCAAAAGAGTTGTCTATCGGTGTTATAAAAATAGCAAGCAAAAAACACACAAGCGTTGACTATTAGGAAATGTATTTTTGTAGGAAATATTTTTCTAAGTATAAAATCTTCATTGCCTTTTCGTTTCAAAAGAAAAGTTACAATTACAATTATCTGTAAGATTAAGAAATATGTCCAACCTAAAACCATAATTTATGTTTTCTGCCAGTGTCGAGTTTATTAATTATAATGGTGGCTTCTTATATCTTAAAAACCAATATAGGCGTCTTCACTTCAAACAAAATCTCTTTCACTACGCTTTTGCTGAACAAACTCAACAAGAAATTGCGTTTGTGTTCGCTCAGGCTTATCAAGTTGATGCCTTTTGCCGACACATAGCCATTGATGCTCTTGGTCATCTCATGGCTTTCTATCAAGGAGCAATCTACTTTGAAATCGGGATAAGCATTTTTGAGATGGTCCACCAATTCGTCGAGCATCACTTGGCTGATTCTATCTTTTTCGTGCTGAATGTGGATGCAATGCACCGTGGCATCAAACAAACTCACGATGCTCATCAATTTGCGAAACGCTTTGAAATCTTTATCATCAAAATCGGTTAGATACATGATGTTGAATGTTTCCAAAGCTTTAAATTTGTATTGCTTGGGAACCACCAAAACAGGAATGCTCACATTTTCGATGGTATGCAATGCCATGCTGCCTGCCTGAAAGCCTTTGGATTTGCCGATGCCTTTGGTGCCCATCACCACCAAACCCGATTTGAATTTGTTGCAATACTGAGGTATCGCCATCATAGGATCGAGATTCAACACCTTGGTAGTGATTTTAACCTCCGTAAGCCCTTGCGTTTTGATGAAGCCAAGCACTTTGGTGCGAAACATACTCATCCCCTTTTTGGCACTCAGGTTTTCATCCCTAAAGATATTGCCCATGCCAATTTGATAACTGAAAGCATCGGGAAAAGGATTTGCCATGATTTGCGTGGAATTGTAAGCATACACAAACTTCACCTCTGCCTGAATTTTGGAGGCGAGCAAAATAGCGTAATGAGCAGCATTCAAGGAATCTTCAGAAAAATCAACAGGACAACTGATGGTGTTGAAGTTTTCTATCTTTTGAAGATTCTTTTGTTCTTCTTTTTCGGCATCAATATCTAATTCTTTGATGATACTCAAGGCATGTTTTGCATCCGAGTCTTTCACCAGCACTTTCACGCCCGAAGCGACATCCGATTGAATTAAATTTACATTTGCCAAATAGGCATCAATACCTTCAGATTCAAGCCTGCTCTTCAATAGCAAGGCTTTTGAATAGATAGTGGTTGCGATGATAATTATTTTTGTTTCCATGGTTTTGAAATTTTCCGTAAAATTACACTATATTTGCCGAATAAAGTATAAAAAGATGAAATATTTTTTAGAACGACACTTATTCTACAAATATATGGCTCAAACTTCCACTGCTCCCATGGATTTGGAGATAGCCCATGCGGAAGGCGTATTTTTGTATGACACCGAAAAACGACGCTACTTCGATTTGATTTCGGGTGTGAGCGTGAGCAATGTAGGTCACAAAAACATGGAGGTGACCAACGCCATCATCGAGCAAATCAATGCCCATTCGCATGTGATGGTCTATGGCGAGTTTATTCAATCGGCGCAAACCCGTTATGCGCAGTTTTTGTGTTCGCTCCTTCCCGACACGCTCGACAATGTGTATTTTGTGAATTCGGGTAGCGAAGCCATAGAAGGCGCGATGAAATTGGCAAAACGCTTCACGGGGCGCAGCGAAATCATCGCCTTCCGCAATGCCTATCACGGCAGCACGCAAGGCGCGCTGAGCCTCATGGGCAACGAAACCTACAAACAAGCGTTTCGCCCCTTGTTGCCCGACATACGTTTCCTGAATTTTAATACCACAGACGATTTGCGACATATCACCCACAGAACCGCTTGTGTGGTAGTGGAACCCATACAAGGGGAAGCGGGCATCCGAGTGGCTGCGGATGATTTTCTGCAACAGTTAGCCGCACGCTGCAATGAAACCAACACCTTGTTGGTATTCGACGAAATACAGACAGGCATCTGCCGCACGGGGACGCCCTTTGCTTTTGAACATTATGGCGTGGTGCCCGACATATTGGTGTTGGCAAAAGCCTTGGGCGGCGGCATGCCCTTGGGCGCTTTCATCGCTTCGAAAGCGATTATGGAGACGCTCAGCTTCAACCCCGTGTTGGGACATATCACCACCTTCGGCGGACACCCCGTGAGTTGTGCGGCAGGATTGGCTGCCTTTTGCTATCTGCAAAACAACATCAGCGCGGACGACATCAAAGCGAAAGCCGACTTATTCCATAAGCTCTTGGCGGATCATCCTGCGGTGAAAGAAATCCGCTATACAGGTTTGCTGATGGCGGTGGAATTGGGCGACGCCGACAAACTGCATCAACTGATACGCTTGGGCACAGAGAAAGGATTTGTGTCGGATTGGTTTTTGTTTTGCGACACGGCTTTCCGCATCTCGCCACCTTTGACCATCACGATGGAGGAGATAGAAGAGGTGTGCGGGCTGATTGGGGAGGCGCTTGATTTGCTTTAAGGCTTTTAGGCTTTAGACTATTAGGCTATTAGGAGTTGTGTTCCTTGTGTATTTACCTTGTGTCCCTTGTGGTAAAGAAAAAAAATTAACCACGGAGACACGGAGAACACTAAGTTACACTAAGAAGACACAACAATAGAACAATAAAACAATTCAACAATATATTGTTTTGCATGCCCGACTGCGCCACTAAAGCGAGGAGCTTGAAACGCGGAATTTTACTACTTCCCGTTAATCCAGTTCAATATTTTATCACAATCAGGGGTTTCGGCAGGTTCCACCATGCCAACCAGGTTTCCGTTTTCGTCAATCATATACTTCTGAAAATTCCATTTCACTTTCGAATCCATCACACCATTCTGAGCCTTGGAAGTCAGCCACTGATAAACGGCATCCATATCATCGCCCTTCACGCTGATTTTCGACATCATCGGAAACGTCACCCCATAATTCTTGGTACAGAATTCTTTTATTTCCGCATTGCTCCCAGGCTCCTGACTTAAAAAATTGTTTTCCGGAAATCCTATGATGATAAAATTTTGGTTTTTGTATTTAGCGTATAATGCTTCCAAAGCCTTATATTGCGGTGTGAATCCGCATTTGGATGCCGTATTCACTATCAATACTTTTTTGCCTTTCAGCGATGAAAACAGCAATGTTTCACCGTCTATGGTTGTGGCTTTCAAATCATAGAAGCCTGTTGAAGTTTGCGAGAATGCTATCACCGACATCAATAATGCCAGCATAAAAGTTGTTGTTGTTTTCATGAATTTTAATTTAGGTATGTATTTCAATAATTGCGCCACTATTGGGGCGATGTTTACATAACGACGGGAATTGGGATTTGGTATTTTTTTTTCACCACAATAGACATATAGAACACAATAGATTTTAGATTTTAGATTTTAGATTTTAGATTTGGGATTTGCCTGCCCGACTGTTTCCCGCAGATTTCGCAGATAGACGCGGAAGAAAAACCACGGAGGCACTAAGAGCACTAAGTTACACTAAGAAAAAAAACAATATAATAATTCACCATGCCCGTAGGGGCAGAAAATATTCTGCCCCTATTGAACAATTCAGCTTGCCGGTAGGCGCAGAAAATTTTCTGCCCCTACCATGAACCATCAACAATATAACAATTTAACAATAGAACAATCTTCCATACAACCTCTGTGTATCTCAATTTCTCAGTGAATCTCTGTGTAACAAAAAATAAACCAATCACAAGTCACGCTTATAATCAGCTCACATCTATCGTATTAAAAATTTTTAGCACCAGAAAAACGCCAAATAGTACCTGTAATTGCGAATCAATTACCTGTTATTGCGAATCAATTACCTGTTATTGCAAATCAATTACATGTTATTGCGAACCAATTACATGTTATTGCGAACCAATTACATGTTATTGCAAACCAATTCCATGTTATTGCGAACC
>CAIOYH010000178.1 GCA_903862465.1 uncultured bacterium
GTTTCAAACATTCAGATTACTGTTGGCAGTGTAGAGTTAATTCAAAATTTTAAATCACTTTGCTACGGTGATGTGGATGCATCCTACACCGGTTCGAAAATGATGGAAGATGGCAGCACCTTGGATGTAACTTCAACAAATGGGCTTGGCGTGATCAACTTCCCCAATCCATTTAGTGATAAAACGAGCATACAATTTACCGCGCCGGTAGAAGGCAAAGCTACAGTTGAAATTTACAATCTATTTGGTGTGAAAGTTGCTACTATAGCTGACCCTGATACGTATGAAGGTTTGCACACTATCAATTATGAAGCTAGTGGCATCGCATCGGGTATTTATATGTATTACGTTACGTTGAAAACTAGTGATGATGTGTTTGTACAAACCGGTAAAATGGTAGTCACCAAATAGTCGTTTATGACAAAATAGTTTTTAACTAAAACAATTAAGGGTTCGGAAAAAAATATTTTTTCCGAACCCTTATATTTTTTTTGAATAAAATATCTCGAAATTGTGTTCTAATTAAATATGTTAAATTATTCAAATTAAATAAATTAAGTTCGACAGCTTGAATGGGAATAAGTTTTTTATTTAATATTTATAAGAAGAAATTTCATACGATTAAAAAAAAATGTAAAAATTATTGCCGTGTTATGTTTTTTGTATTGATTTTTTTTGTAATCTTGTAAAATTTTTTATCGTTACCATAGCTGTAATTTGTTTATTTGTGAAATGTAATATAATAAATTGAAATATAGAAATTTGAAAACAAAACTTCGTTCTTTGTTTATTTTTTTGCGATTTTTAAATCTGAATTATTTTGTAAGAATAAATTGAACAGCAAAAATCTTTAGATGTTTCTTCTAATATTGACCTCGATGAGGCAGCAAAAACTTATAGAAACATTACTAGCTAATTTGTTTTTTTGATTCTTAGAAAATAGTATGGAGAAAGAAAAAGGAAAGCTGTCATTCGCAAAAGTTTTGCCATTTCGTTTGAAAGAAAAAAATGGACAGGGTAGGGGGTATGAGATAAAAAATTTTGTCACTAGGCATAAAGCCGTTACAAAATATTTTTTGGCAAAGTTTTCCAAGCATTCGTGAGATGCAGGATATCTTTTGACAGGAGTCTGAAGGCGATCATCAGTTGAGGATTGGCTATAGGCAGGAGTCTCCAAGCAATTTTGATCTGCGGATTTGCTTTAGGCAGGAGTCTGAAGGCAATCTTGATCTGCGAATTAGCTTTAGACACGAGTCTCCAAGCAATCTTGATCTGCGGATTAGCTTTAGACAGGAGTCTGTAGGCAATCTTGATCTGCGGGTTAGCTTTAGACAGGAGTCTGAAGGCAATCTTTATCTGCGGATTGCTTCTAGACACATTTTTTTGTAAAATGGATATTCGGAATCGCATAAAATTAAAAAACATCATTGATTATACCTTTATATATATAGTAACCCTAGAAATAAAATAAAAATTAATTGAAACTGAACAAATATGCCTGAACACAAACCATGGCAACAAAGCCATAATACATTCGATACGGTGACAAGAGGAAATTTCACTCTTGCAAATAAACTTAGCAGCAACCATAATGCAGGTTTGCATGCTGAAGCAGTGATTGATCCTGATGTGGCACCTCGTGCGGTTGCTTATGAAGTGCTGCACAATTCCTTTCATTTGGAATTTGCTACCCATACGCAACTGCAAGGCGAAGTCAAATCTACTACCCAAACAGTGAACGAGATGTTTGCTGCTTTTCCAAAAGATTACCTCAGGTCATGGCATCGTATCATCACCGGAGTGTATGATGAAGGCTCTGATGGCTATGTTCGTTTGTTCCCTAAAGCTAGAAAACCTTTCTATAAAGGCACTTTCGTTAATCGTGTGGTTGCGTTTGATGCTTTTGATTTAGCATTAACATCCGAAACCAATCTAGAATTGATTGATTTGCGCGCTTTGGTGATTGAATATATTGCTGATTTGAAAGCCATAATTCAAAAACAAAAAGATGCACAGGAAAAACTGAAAGCATCATCGGCAAGGCTCGAACCCAAACGTGTAGCTTGCATGAAACTGATGTTTTCGAATCTGGGATTTTTTATCGAAAAATATCCCGATTCACCCAAAGATATTGAACGTACATTTGATTTGACATCTATACGTCGTTATGCCTTAGCTGCTGAAGTTGTATCGAATGAAGTTGTGGTGAGCATAGCAGCAGGTCATCAAAAAGAAGCAGGGATTTCATTGACACCCACTATGAAACTCTTGGTCAAAAATCCAACTGATTTACCGATCATCATTTTTTTGTCGGGCAGCAACGTCGAAAATCAGGAAGTGCCCGACACGCATTATGAGTTAGCACCCCATTCGGAAGAAGAATTATTTGTTGCTCAAATTGGCAATCCACAATATCGTTATATGTATATTTTGAACGAAAATTCAACAGTGGATGCCCAAGTGAGTATTATGATATTAAATTAAAAATTAAATCTTCCTGACTGTGTAACGAAGAAGGCAGGAAATGAAAAATGAAAAATCAAATTTATTCCGAAAACCACAACAAAAACACGAAAACACAATGGCATAATGACACAAAGACGCAAAGTGCAACAAAGTATTGTTATTGTGAATAAAAAACTTTGAAGCCTTTATGCATATTTACGCCTTAGAGCTTTCGTAGCAGCATTAGAAATTTTCGGAATGATGAAAAAATATAATAGTAACTAAAAATTATAAGATAGCGTATAAAGTAAGATAAAAAAGGTAAAAGGTAAAGAGTAATAGGTATTTGTAAATTGCTAACTCGTCAGCTGTTCCGTACACATAGTGTGTGCATTTTGGTGGATTGTGAGATTTAATAAAAAAAATATCCTAATTAATATATTTATACTTATCTTTGTGCCTTCAATTTAAATTATAATACTCAGTTTTCATAGTAATAGATTAGCAAATTTATATAGAATATATCAATAAAAAAATAAATTCAATTAATAATAACTAAAAATCAGCAAGATGAAAAAAATCTACGATTCAGTTTTATGCAGTAACAAAAGTATTAAGTCAACAATGCTATTAATGCTGCTCATGTTTATGGGGACAATGGCAGCTATGGCAGGAACAATTACTACTGTTCCAAGTGCTCCTGCACCATCAATAACTGTAGTCCCTCTTAATCCAAGTCTTTCGTATTTGGAACATGACCAATCCTTTACTGTAACAACTAGTGATTTGCAACCATGGACTGTTGTGAAAATTAGTTCAGAATCAGGAGCTAATGATCCTTCTCCTACTTTTGGAAACTCATCAGGTACTTTTACAGTTCATCTTGATGAAAATACAACGCCGGATTCTAGGGCTTGGATTTATAAAATTCATTCTGCATCTCTAAATATTGATAAATATTTCACTATTTCTCAAGATAAAGAAGGAATTCCTCCAAGAATATCTAGTATTAGCAGCACGTCTCCAAGTAATTCATCGTATAAAAATGCAGGAGTAATATATATTGATGTTTTATATTCGGATGCTAATTGGATAGACCTTATAGGTTCAGATTTAGTAAATGATTTTACTATAAACCTCAATAATGGTGCACATGCTCATTTTGATAGCCAAACGGATTATGACGAAAGCACTCACAAAAAGAAAGTTACTTTTAAATATGAGGTTGGACCAAGTACAAGTGAGGATATTAGTGGTATCAATGTTACTTCAATATCACTATCAGGTGATGCATTGGTAAAAGATGTTGCTAACAACACTGCACAACAAACATTACCTTCCGCAGCTAATAATCTTTTGCTACAAACTCCCGGAATCCGTATTGATAATACTCTGCCCACTATTAGTATTATAACATCCGATGCAACTTCTAGTGGCATTTTGAAAATAGGCGATCAAATTCATTTTACACTTACGGGAGGAAATACGGAACCGGGACCAAATGTTACTGTTCATGGCAGTTATAATGGGAAAGAATTAACGTGGAGTCCTACCACTCCGGGTCTAGTATATACAGCCACTTACACCGTTACGAGTAGCGACCCGGATCAAGCATCTCCTATTCAAATAACAGGAGTTTATATTGTTGATGAGGCTGGAAATATTGGGACATCGGCAAACGGATCAGGTATTTTGAAAACTATTGATGCTAGTGTACCGACAGGTGGTTATATTCCAAATGGCGGGACAGGCGTAACTATTGATCATAACATAGTGCTGACATATAATGAAGCCGTGTATGCTAACGCTGGTCATGCTGCTTTCAATTCGGGAACATTGTTGACTAAAATATCCTTACAAAGGACAACATCTCCTACGTCAGAAATTCCATTTCCTGAAGAAGTTCCTTTTACAGCACAAATTGATGGTGCTAACAAAGTTATTACCATAACACCCGATCATCATTTACTTGCCAATAGCTCCTACACAGTTACTATGCTTGCTGCAAATGTTTTTGATTATGGTGGTAACCAACCTGCAGATGCTGTTACTATGTCATTCATTACCGAAACGACACCAAAAGTTACAAACATCACGCGTCGCAGTAGTTACTATGATATTCAGCATGCGTTCGATGAAGCGCATAGCAGCGATAATATTACACTTGCAGCTTCTCAAACGTTTCCCGAAACCGCCGTACTAAGTGGTAAAAGCATTACATTGACGGCTCAAGGTGCTTCCATTGAAAATTTAACCATTTCGGATGCAAGTGAAATTACGCTTACGGGTACGAGTGGTAATTTAACTATAACGGGGGAGCTTGCTCTTACTGATGCAAATGCTAAAGTGAACATAGGGACTAAGACCTTATCCTTAAATGGAACCTTTTCAGGCGCAGGCGCTGTTGTTGGAACTTCTTCTTCTACGCTTGTGATGGGAGGCAGCAGTGATTTAAGTGGATTAAATATTTTAGGACAATTGAGTACCTTCACAATTAACAAAGACGGTAGCAGCAAAAAAGTAACTTTGGGCACATGCGCTGACCCACTTACGATTTCGAACTTGAATATGACGAGGGGTGTTCTCGAAATGGGAATCCCACTTACAACTGCAAATAATTTAATAATTACAGGTCTTTATACCAGCAACAGTAGTGCGACTTTTATGGATGATGATGTATTTTCAACCATAAGATTCAATGGAACAGCAGCAGCAAGCCCCAACAATCAATTGCGTTTTTCAGGAACAACACCAAGTTTGGGAGGGTTGACTATCAACTCTACTAGCTCCTTCGATATTCCAACTACTGCAACTATTGGCTTGGCTAAAGTTTTAAAAGGAGGATTAACAACATCTGCTCTAGTAACTTTTACAGGAATTCAAAATGGGGATGGCACAAATGCAGCTTCAATTACCCTTGGTGCTGATGCAACAGACAATGGAAATTTTACTTTGTTAGCAAATTCTACGTTTGATATTAGAGGTTATAAACTGACTTTGAATGGTGCTATTGATTTTGGTACAAGTAATACTTTTTTATCTAACTATTTTTCCACTTTAAATATTAATTATGATTTGTGGGATGGAATAAACCCTGTCGAATTACCTTCGACCTTATCTAGCCTTTATGATCTTACTATAAATAATACCTTTGGAGCAAACATGAATGCCAACCTGGAGGTTGCAAATACGCTAACGCTAACAAGTGGCAATTTTACCATTGGTGCTAACACACTTACTATCAGAAAAGCCATTGGTGGAACTATTACAAACCTGAAATCCGATGCAACTTCTACTTTGTCTATCGCATACCATGTTTTAGGAACTGGAATTCACATTCCTGCTCTTGGCGATTTAAAAGAGTTTATTTTGAATAGTACAAACGGCGCAACAGTTGATGGTGCTATTATTTTGCATGATCAATTGACATTAACATCAGGAACACTTTCAGGAAGTAATAATCTTACGATATATACAAATGCTTGGATTGTTCGTAACTATGATAGCGAATTGTCAGGGGTACCGGCATTTGGAACTTCCTTAAAGGTTAATTATTTGGGTTCAACAGGTTTTTCAACGGGTAATGAACTGCCAACAGGCACTGTGATCACTGATGTTACAGTAACTAATACTGGAGGCATAACTCTTAGCAGTGGTAGAATCATTAATGATTTAACACTTACTGGTGGTGATTTTTCTATTGGAGCTAATACACTTACCTTAAAAGGTGATTTAGCAGGTTCCGGTCATTTAATTGGTGGCACTACTTCTAACCTAATATTAGGAGGAACTGCAGCATTCATATTGCCAAGCAGTATTACGGATTTATTAAATTTAGAAATTAATCGTATAGGTGGAGTTACTTTAGGCGGCGATTTATCTACTGAAGAAACAGTTACCCTTAGAAAAGGCGAATTTAATCTTGCTTCCCATCGTTTGACATTAAAAAATCCTTTGAGTATTACTGATGGTACTTTAGGAACCACCGCAAGTTCATCCATAACCATTAAGGGTACTGCTAATAATATAATTATACCAGCTACAGTGACCACTTTAGCTGATTTGATTCTTAATAATTCGCATGGCACAACACTTCAAGGTGATTTAGATTTGAGTAGTTTGACGCTCAGCAATGGTAATGTTACGTTGGGAGCAAATAGTTTGACCACTGCTGCTGTCTCTGGATATTCATCAGACAGATTTGTTATTACCAATGATCCGGCAGGTAAATTTAGCCTGTCAGGGGTTAGCACCACACCAAAAATTATGCCTGTTGGATATGCAAGTAGTTCTTATACTCCCCTAGAGGTTAGTAATAGCGTACTTGCTACTTTTAGTGTAGCTGTGAAACAGATTAACGGTATGAGTAACTTCTCTCATCCTGTTCCTTCACCCAATTATGTGAAACTTGAATGGGATTTGGCACGAACCCTTGGCGGTGGTTCAGCAGATGTTAAATTTAAATGGAATTATTTGGAAGATATGAGCACAGGTTTCCCTACTGTAGTAGGTCATTATAATGGTGGTTTATGGGTGCCTGCAGGTTCAATTACCGAATCAACATTACATGTAGGACCAGTTTTAGAAACTAGTGTTAGTAGCGTTACTGTAAGTGGAATTACCTCTTTCTCTCCTTTTGCAGCTTATGGCGACCAATTGGAGACAGTGTATGTAGATGCTGTTAATGGGGATGATGCTAATACGGGATTTGCTGCTAGCGATCCTTCGGGAGAAAATGGTCCAAAAAAGACAATTAACGCTGCTTATAATGCAGTGATTTCAGATAGCCCCGGACACACCGGCACACTTGTTATGGCTGCTGGTACTACTTATGCTGAAAGCTTAGCTGTAGCTAAAAAATTAACCTTCCAATCTTCTGGTAGTTTCACATTAACAGGAGACATTTCTGTTAGTGATGGCAAAGAAATAACCTTGGCTGGCAATATGACCGTGAACGGGACAGCTACTCTTGCTACAGGAACAGACATTAAAATCCAAGCCAACACACTTTCCATTGGCGGAGCATGGTCAGGAGATGGTCGTATTGTTGGTGGAACTTCATCAAGTCTTATACTAAAAGGTGCTGTAGCTTCTTTTAATTTAGATGGTAATGCGCTTCATAATTTCACCATTAACGGAGCCGGCACAGTGGACTTGAATGATAATATTGTTATTGATGGATTAGTTACATTAACGGGTGCGGATGATAAAATTGGTATAGGCGCTAAATCTCTTACCTTAAATGGAACCTTTGCAGGCGCTGGCGCAGTAGTTGGAACTTCTTCCTCTACCCTTGTGATGGGAGGCAGCAGTGATTTAAGTGGATTAAATATTTTAGGACAATTGAGTACCTTCACGATTAACAAAGACGGTAGCAGCAAAAAAGTAACTTTGGGCACATGCGCTTACCCACTTACAATTTCGAACTTGAATATGACTAGTGGTGTTCTCTCATTTGGAGCGTATAATAATTTACAAATTACCGGACTTTACACAAGCGGTGCAGCTACGTTTCAAGATGATGATGGAATGTCAAGTATTGAATTTAAAGGAACAACCACAAGCCCCGCCAATCAATTACTTTTTTCAGGGTCAACAAATCCACCTGCTTTTAGTACTTTGAAGATTAATTCCACAAGCACGTATAATATAGCAAACGAGGTTTCAATTTTTGAAGCAGATGTTTTTAAAGGCGGGTTAACGACTTTAGCACCTGTTACATTTACAGGTTTAATAGATGGAGATAACACTCATACTGCAACAATAACCATAGGTAACACGGCTACCGTACTTGGTTCTTTTGCCATGGAAGAGTTGTCAACTTTTAATATAGAAGGGCAAACATTGATTTTGAATGGTTCTATTGATTTTGGTACAAATAATACTTTTACTGCAGACAATACTTCCTCTTTAATTATCAATGGTGATTGGTACACGGGTAGTTCTCCTGTTTTATTGCCTTCGACATTTTCTGGTCTGTATGATCTTACTATAAATAATGCCAATGGTGCAAACCTGACTGCGAACCTCAATGTTGCGAATATTCTTTCGCTTACTAGCGGTGATTTTAAGATAAATGGTAATACTTTAAGAATTAACAACCCAATCCCTAAAATAGGCGGAGGGTCTAATCTTGCTAATCTAAAAGGTGATGCAAATGCAACCTTAGAAGTTTATGGAACGGCAAATTCAACATTAGCTGCTATTACGCTAAAAGAACTCCACCTAAACAATAGTGGTGGAGTTACTTTCAACGGTGTAGCTCAAATTAATACCAAACTTAATCTGGAATCAGGTGATATTAATGATGGAGTAAATATTGTTTTAAGCACTAACGCTACCATTGACCGCAAAAGTGGCAGATTATTACTTCATGAGCCTAGTTTTGGTGGTTCTGTTCATGTTAATTATACCGGATCATCCCCAATTATAACCGGTTTTGAATTACCAACAGGGTCTGTAGAAACAAATGTGCTTGTAAATAATGGAGCAGATGTAGCCCTTAGTGAAAATATGATTATTAATAATCTAGCTCTTACAAGCGGTAGCTTCGCAATAGGTACGCATACACTTACATTAAGCGGTGATTTAATAGGTCCAGGACAATTAAGTGGTGACGCTACTTCTAGTCTTTATTTGACCGGAAGCTCCTCTACAGTTTTAAGCGTACCTTCGGGCATTTCCTCATTATTGAATTTTTCAGTCAATAGAACTGATGTTTCTGGAGGCGCAACATTAACTGGTGATTTATCTGTTGTTGGAAATTTATATTTAGATGATGGAACTTTTACACTTGGGGCGCATCGTTTAACCATACAGAACCCTATTTCAGGAGATACGCTCAATCTAGTAGCAAGTAATTCCTCATCAATCACTATTGCTGGCTCATCTCTTGATATTAATTTGCCAAAAACTGTAACGAGCCTTGCTAATCTTACTCTTGATAATACTAATGGAACAAAACTTCATGGTCCATTAACTTTGAGTAGTTTGAAACTGACCAATGGTAAAATTAACCTTAGTAATTTTAATTTATCAACAGATGCAATTAGTTTTACGGAAACTTTAGGTGTTCCTAGTGGCTATGTTATTGCAGATGCTACTACTCCTCATACTGGATCACTTACTGTTAATAATGTGAGCACGAATCAAAAAATTCCTATTGGATATTCTTCTGCCTCTTATACCCCAGTAACTTTAGGAAACAGTGTGTCTGCTAATTTTACAATTGCAATCAAACATATAACTGCTAGAACTGACTTTAGATTCACGCTTCCTACTCCTCCTTCTAACTATGTTTTTAATGAATGGGAAATTACCCGAGATGACGGTGGCGCCGGAAGCGTCGGAAGAGCAACTCTGACTTTTAATGATCCTGGCTTTACTTGGGCACCAACTTTTGCTGGTTATTCAGCTGGTCTTGCATGGACCAAAGCTGGAACAATCACGGAATCTTCACCTACTTCTGTAACAATTACAGGTATTGATAATTTCTCTTCATTTGCTTTATATAAAGCTACTCCAATAATTACTTGGGCAGATCCTGATCCAATTATTTATGGTGACCCACTAAGCCATACCAACAGATTAGATGCAATTGCCAAAGACCCTTCATCAGGGAATGAAGTTTATGGTGTTTATACATATACATTACCTGGTGTTAATCGTAAATACATTTATACTACAACTCCGCTTACTGCTAGTGGTGAATTTTCACCTACAACAGCAGATATATTAAATGCTGGAGATAATGCGGTAAGTTTATCTTTTGCTCCCACACCAAGTTTAGGCTATGATGCTCCTACAGTTGTAAATAAAAATATTCATGTAAATAAGAGAGTTATTGAAGTAACTGCGGATGCATCACAAACTAAGGTTTATGGGGAAATAAATCCTACCACCTATAATTATGGTTACACTCCTAATCCATTAGTGGGAACAGATGTTTTTTCGGGTTCGTTGACTCGTGCTACTGGAGAAAATGTTGGTCTTTATGCAATTAATCAAGGATCTTTATCTTTAAGTGATAATTACATATTAAATTATACGAGTGATAATTTTGAGATTACCCAATTAGCAGTATCAGTAACCGCCGATGCCAATCAGCATAAGACATACGGGGATGTAGATCCAACCTTTACTTACACATCAAGTCCCGCATTTGATTATGCACTAGCAAATGGCA
>CAIOYH010000179.1 GCA_903862465.1 uncultured bacterium
ATTCATTTTAAAAAATAATTTTATGAAAAAAGTTTCCTTAGTATTAGGCGTGTTATTTTTAATGACACTAGCATTATCATCATGCAAAAAAGAATACACATGTTCATGCAGTTCAGGCGGTGTATCTGTTGATTTTACAATTGCTAAAACAACAAAAGCAGATGCGAAAAGTAAATGTGATGCTTTAAATGTTGGTTTGTACACTAGTTGTGCAATAAAATAAAACTTCACATTTTTTTTCTTCAAAGAGCATCCTAAGGTTTAGGATGCTCTTTTTTTTAGGAAATATCAACCTTTTTAATCATTTTTTTTAGGTACAACAAAAAAATATTGTAATTTTGCATTCGGATAACCAAAACATTTAAAATAAATCATTATGAAAAAACTAGCGTATTTAATTATTGGCGGATTATTTTTGTCAGTAACTCTATCATCTTGTCTAAAAACAAGAATCTGTGAATGCAGATCATCTGCAACACCTAGCATGGATCAAAACTATTCTGTAGGACCGGGAAGCAAATCAAATGCCACATCTGATTGCGAAAACTATCAGTTTGATGGCAGAACTTCAACACCTGATTACACTTGCACATTACAATAGTTAGAAGAAACTATTAAAAAAAAAGCATCCCTTACAGGATGCTTTTTTTTTGCTTTTTACTAGCGATACAAACACCTATACGAAGTGTCTTCTGCAACTTTCATTTTAAATTTGCTGTTTGCAGGAACAATAAAGGTTTCAAATTCTTTATAGGTTTTCCAATCAGTTTCATTCGCTTGCATCACGTCCATAGTGCCTGATGTAACGGTCATATACTCTATGGTAGATGTGCCGAACTCATATTCGCCTGCTGCAATAACACCAATCGTTGCTTTTCCCTCTTTTGTTTCATAAGCCAAAGAGGTGACTTTTCCTTCGAAATATTCGTTTACTTTAAACATAACTTGATTTTTGATTTTAGATTTATGAATTGAGATTTTTGATTTATCCTATTTTATATTTTACATAATCGAGCATGAGCTGAATTTCTTGATGGCTGATACCATGTTTTTTTAAATGCTCCGTATCATCCATGAATCCTCTAATGAATAGCTCCCATGAGTTTGTTTTGTAATGAATGCTTTTCACATAATACTCGGCAGCAATTTCTAACATGCCTTTCACGAATTGAAGATGTCCATAATTCATGAAATCATAATTGTTGCCATCGTCTATCAGCTTCAACAAATATTCTTCTGCTTTATCGAAATCACCTAACACAAACAAACACCAAGCTATAGGGCGACAAATACCCGTAATATCGTTGGTGTTGAATTCTATTTTATAGAAATAGTGTAAAGCTTTTTTATAGTCTTTCAAATATAAATAGCAGTTGGCAATGTTCACTTGGATGCTTCTGTTGCTTGGTTCCAATTTCTCTACTTCTAAATAATATTCTAGCGCTTTTTTATAGTTTTTGAGTTGATGATAGCAGAAAGCTATCTTCTTTAAGCACCACGATTGGGTGGAGTCAAATAACTCAGCTTTGTGATAATATTCCAAAGCCTTTTGATATTGCTCGGAACGTTGAAAACAATAGCCAATCTTTTGCAACAAATCTAGGTCTTCTTTTTCAGAAGAAAGGATGCGCTGAAACACATCTGCTGCTTCTTTATAATGGTCTGTTTTGAAATAAAAATCTGCCAATTGCTTTATAAAAGAAGTGTCAGGAAAAATGGTTTGCACAAACTTCTTATTATGAAAATCAAGCTTCATCTGAAAGATATCATCAAAATCGTTGCGTTGAGGATGCAACTTATAGAAGCGATATAAATCTTGTATATATTGGGTAAATACTGTCTGATTTTTGATAGCCATGTTGAGCATTTCATCTTCATCAGCCAATTCATTTACGCTTTCGAGTTCGGCATTGAAAAGACTTAACAACATGCTTTTTTGTTGTTCGGGCATGGTCTTCAAGTTCAACATAAAAGAAAACTTATCGGAATTGCACATATAGGTGGAACGTTCTAAAGAGGAAGAAAATACTTCTTTAAACTTCTCTTCTTCCGTATCTAATATGGAGCTTGTTTCGGGATGTTCTTTATAAAAAGGCATAAACCAATTAGAAATATGATCAAAAAAGCTAAACTGTTTCAGCATAGAAAAAGCACTCATGAATACATCGTTGCCTTCGAGTTGCAACTTGGAGAGTTCTTCCAATTTATTTAATAGTTCAGGAGAACCTTCTAGGATAGATTCCCAATCAGGGTTTTTATCTTCAAAAGTTTCGTCATCCATCATATTTTTTATACCTAGTTTATCTTCGATGAGTGGGGTGAGTTTTTGAATGTCTGGAATTATTTCATCACGCAAACGGCGAGATATTTTCTCAGTATCCTTAGCTTTTACAAACTGCTTGATGATGATAATCACATCCGTGTCGGAGATTTCATTACGTGCATAGATTTTCTGAACTTTATCATTCAGTGCTTTGTAGTAGCGTATCCTATCATCATAGACATAAAACAACAACACTATGCCCACCAAGGCACGTTGCTTCACTTGATGTATGCCCGATTCGAAAAAAGTGAACAATAAATCGAGTTTTTGGGTGTCGAAAAAGCGTATCATACTCAATGTGACAGCAGAAGTTATTAAACTCTGCTCGTACCATTCCGTGTTTTCTTGATTGAAAACCGCTTGAATAAATGAACAGTCAGAATCGGTCAATTTGTCACAATATAGAATATATTCAAACAAATCGAATCGGAAGTCTTCATGTTTTTGAATAGCTTCGGCGTTTGGCACAGCAATTTTTGAATCTTGCAATAAGTCGGCTAGGTTGTTTTGATACTGAGCGTTTTCTAGCGTTTCGGTGAACTTCTTTTGTACCAAAGCCAATTTGTTGAAGGCATTATGTTTGAGATGTTGCAGGCTTAGATTGTTCTTTTCGAGATAATATTCTTTGATTTTATCAGCCAATTCCACAATCTTCACCACTAAAGAATTCAAAATCATGTTTCGTTGGGGATCGTTGATGCCTTTCATGGAGTAAGAAAGCAGATTGGAATAAGTATCTTCTGTGGTTTCCAATTCGGTTAGGAGTTCGGCTATGGGAATGCCTTTCAAGAGCAGTCGGCTTTGCTCCAAAGCATCATAAATCTTGAAAGCAGTGGCGTTTTCGCAGATAGTACGGTGTTGTATGATGACTTGATTGAGGTCCATTGTGGTGATTTAAGATTTTAGATTTTGTAATTTTAGATTTGTGATTTGTACAGCTTTTTCAAAGGAATACAGCTATACATTTCAACAATTAAATTCACGTAGCAAAAATAATACATTTATGGGAAAAGCTGCAATTTTGGCAGATTTATTTTTGCATGGCAGGGATTTGTTGATTAGTGAATTGGTTAATTAGTTAAATAGGCAAAGCTTATGCACTATTTTCAATTTAGGCACACCAAAAGCTGAACGAACATTTTATTCTTTTAAAAATCTCTTTGTTGTAATTCCCTTATCTGTTGTTGCTTTAATTATGTAAACTCCACTTGAAAACATTGAAATATCTACGTTTGTTTTATTGCCATTTACTTCCAATCTTTTAAGTAGTTGCCCTTCTATGTTTAGAATTTCTATGGAAGCTTTTTCAGTTGTTTCAATGATTAGATAATCCGAGGCGGGGTTTGGAAAGATATTTATATGGAAATCCAATAAATCGTTTTGAGCAACAAACACACCTCCATTGGTGGTTTTTAAAATTTGTCCTGCATCACTAACAGCATAGCCTATATTGGTGTTGGTGAAGCATACTGAATTTAACCAATTACTTATGCCGCTTGTTTGCGTTGTCCAAGTGGTACCGCCATTTACTGTTTTCAGAATGGTGCCATTTCCTCCAACAACATAGACTGTAGAGCTATTGGGAGCCATTACAGAACGTAATGAATTCGTTGTTCCACTGCTTTGTGCAATCCAATTTGTTCCGCCATTGATAGTTTTAAGGATCACTCCTCCCCAACCCACTGCGTAACCAATAGTAGGCGTAGGAAAATAGACTGACTGTAGCGCATTCGTTGTGCCGCTTAGTTGGGCTGTCCAATTCAAGCCACCATTGACTGTCTTGATAATAGTTCCATTGTAGCCAACAGCATAACCCGTATCAGCAGCAGTGAAATAAACGGAAATCAACCAAGAAGTAGTTCCACTTGCTTGCATGCTCCATGTTATTCCTGCATCGTTCGTTTTAATAATTTTTCCTGTATCGCCAACAGCATAACCATGACGTGCATCCGTGAAGAAAACTGAACGCAAATTATTTGTTGTTCCGCTTGTTTGTGTTGTCCAAGCAGTTCCTCCATTGATTGTCCTCAAGATTAAGCCTGTACCACCAACAATGTATCCTGTATCAGCATTGGGGAAGTAAACTCCATCCAAAAACTCAGCGGTGCCGCTTGTTTGTGGCGTCCATGTTGTGCCTGAATTGCTCGTTTTTAGAATGGTTCCCCAAAGACCAACAGCATAACCCGTGGAGGCATCACCGAAATAAATAGCCAATAAGTCATTGGTGGTACCACTGTTTAAAGCGGTCCATTGCGAAAAACCTATTGTTGAAAAGAATAGTAAACAAATTGAGAGTGTGAGTTTTTTCATAGTTCGAATTTTTATGGTGTTTTGTGTATAAATAAGTATGTAATAGTGCTAAGCCAAGAAACTTTTCTCCATGGCTTAATTTTTTATAATTTTATATTGCTGTTTCAACTCTCGACCTATAGATAAAAAGTAAATGCCTTGCGACAAAGTATGTAATGCAATGCGTGTTTTCTCATCCTCTAGGATACCTGAGCGCAAGCTATTTCCAAGCAAATCATACAAAGTATAGTTTGAGCCTATCAGACTTATATCCGTTTCAACATTGATTTCATCCGTGGCAGGATTCGGATAAATAGCAGTTTTTAGTTCAGGTTTTTGATGCTCCACCACGTCCACGGTGAGATTACAATCCATCGTTGCCGTACCGCCAAACACTATATTATAGCCTGTGGATGATGTGGTGAAGTTATTCATAAACAAATAATAGGTGTCGCCGGCATTTACATTTTGTACGGGGCAGAAAGGATTTCCGGGACCGGGAGGGACTGAATTGGACACGCCCGAAACACCTAAACCCGTTGAGCCAAGCGGACCATAAGAACTGGAAGCATTGCACACCGAGGGAACAAAGCTTGAATTATAGACCGAACAAAAGGCAGGATCATTGTTTTGAAATAATATCCAATCATAATCGGGATACATCGCTTCGGCAAGTGAATCAGGATAAATGGTGAAGGTGAATGAACCGGACGTTAAAAAGGTAAAGGTAAGCCACTGAGATTGATATTCGGTGATACCACAGTTATCGGTAGAGAAAGCATCCACATTGGAGCCCGGACCATACGTATTGCGAGGGAAATGACGGTTGTTGCACACAAAAGTAGCACTTCTGCAATCGGAATGGGATGTAATGGCACATATATTAAACGTACCGGTTCCGGCACCCGCGGCTTTCCAAAACCTGACATAGATAGTGTCGCCTACCTGAAAGTCGGAACGATCAATCACAGGCATAAAATTGCTTGCATCATCATCGTCGCAAGCAATGAATTGCAAATTGGAACAGCTTCCTGAATAGATTGCCATACCCCCATCGGTTATAGTTCCTTCTAAGGATGTTATGGCGACAGCACCCGAAGCAGGCACAATGAAGCGATACCAAACATCAGGCGAGCCGGGGAAAGCACAAGGAGGCGTGCCTCCATTGAGGGCATCATTTTGATAGAGGGCGCCATCCGTAGTGCCTACTACAAATCCACAACTATCTGCATTTACAATCAGAAAAGGGGCATTACAAGGTGTATCGCTTTGTGCATAGCCTTTCATTAAGAAAAATGATACTACTACTGCTATTGAAATAATCTTTTTCATATTCACATGCTGTCGAGTTGGTTTTTATATTTCCTTTTTATGGCATATTTCTGTTGCATAAAGCGCAGGTTTATAACCATTGCTTTTACGGATAAAATAATCAGCAAATATACTAAATTTTTGAGGATAAGAATGAAAAATGAGAAAAATATTTTTGTGTGGAATAAGTAAAAGCTAAACTGAACCTATTACTTATAAACTAATACTTTTGTTCTATATTGCTTACTACTACTATTAAATATAAGGTAGTAAATACCATTAGCCTGTTTTGAAATATCTATTCGTTTCGAAACAGAATTATTGCTCTTTTGATATAATATTGTTCTGCCATATATATCCATTATTGTGATGCTAAAATCTTTTAATCTTTCATCTATCTGCAAATTAAACACACCATTATTCGGATTTGGAAAAACAATTATACAATTTGGATTTGAACAAGGATTTTTTATTGGATGCACAGATGAATAAAGAGCCGAACAGTTTGTATCTGTAGTATAATGCCATAGATCATTGTAAAAGTACTTAAAAATAGTATTAGGAAAACTACCACTACTGTAATAACCACCATACAGCCAAAAATCACCATTATTGTCAATAAATGACATTGAACCTATTCTGCTGCTTGGACCACTTCCTTCATTTACTAAAGTCCATTCATTACTCTGGACATTATAATACCAAAAATCATTCAAATATATTGTGTTTTGAGTTTGATTTCGTCCACCAAAAAGCCAAAAGTTATTGAAAGCATCAGTCCAACATGCTTTAGCTTCCATACGAGAACTGGGAGAATTGGTATTTGAATTGATACACGGAGTCCCTTGATTACCGGGTTCATCAATAATATCCGAACCATTTATCCATGTCCACATGTTAGTCGAAAGGTCGTATTTCCATAGGTCATTCAGATAACCGTAATTATAACTAAAACCACCAAACATCCAAAAATTACCATCTACATCCTTCCATCTGGAATAAGCACAACGCCCGGGAGGTTCATTTGAAACATTCGAAATTCCTTTTATACCGTAACTTCCTATACTCTGGATACTATCTCCTTTGATCCATGTCCACATATTTGAAGAAACATCATACTTCCATAGGTCATTTAAATATTGGTAAGTACCTCTACTACCTGCTCCACCAAAAAGCCATAAATTACCAACATTATCAACCCATGATACACTTGTTTCATTTCTGTTTTCAGGATAATTATATATAGAAGGGATGCCTTGAATACCATAACGACCAAGAGAATAAATCGTATCTGTGCCACTCATCCAAGTCCATGTGTTTGTCGCAATATTATATTTCCATAAATCAGCAAGACTTCCATAACTTGATTTTGAATAACCAAATCCTCCAAACAACCACAAATTATTTTGATGGTCTGTCCATGCCAACGAACCATAGGAACGTGCACCGGGATTATTACTTGTATCAGGAATACCTTTTAACCCATAAACACCATACGCACCTAGAGTTTTTGGACCTTTTATCCATGTCCACATATTCGTGGCTGGATTGAATTTCCATAATGCAGAAAAACAGTCAGAATTCAATCCGCCGAATAACCAAAAGTTCCCTTGTGCATCAGTCCATTCAGCAGCTTCGTACAATGAAGGTGGATTGTTGGTGGGTAAAGCCACTCCTCTTCTTCCAAAAACACCTGAATCGGATATAATGCCTGTTGGTGAACCTTTCATCAATGTCCATGTCCCCTGTTGCGCTTTGAGATTGGATAGCGAACCTAAACTAAAAAATAATAGGAAAATTAATTTTGTTTGATTCATAGCTTTAACTTTTTACTTTATATCTTTTACTTTTCTATAGCTAATCATTATACTATAGTTACATATAATTTTCAATCATCAAAAGTACACAAAAAAATTCACATATACTCAAAAAAAACATTTTTCTTCAAACCTATCTTTCCCATCTGAAATTTTGACTAAAGGGAATTTTATTTATTAAAACGATAGTCGCAAGCTATCGTTTTTTTTGTGCGTTAGATAGGGTAGGTTACATGGATGAGTTCTTCTATAACCGATTTTGCAAAGATGTTTTTTAAG